>JAFLUQ010000004.1 GCA_022508735.1 Oscillospiraceae bacterium
TCAGTTGGGAGAGCGCTTGCTTCGCATGTAAGAGGTCAGGGGTTCGAATCCCCTTGTCTCCACCAGCGTTTTACATTTTAACTTCCTTTCTTTTGAACCAAAAACGGCCTTCCTTCAGGAGGGTCGTTTTTGTCGTAAAAACAAATTAACTACTCCTCGTCAGGCACATATTCCATAAGGTCACCGGGCTGGCAGTTAAGCAGGGCGCAGAGCTTGTTTATGGTTCGGGCATCAATACCGGCTGTCCCATTTTTTAATCCATAATATGTTCCCTGACTTATAATATTCTCTTGCTTCACCCTGCTTGCTGTATACCCGTTTTCTGACAACAATTCAAACATCTTATCGTATTTGATCACTGTGCCATCTCCTTTTTATCAAAGATGTACAAATTACACAAAATATTTCTCGTAATTACGTGAAACTTTACAGTTGCAATTCTCGTAGTTGCGAGATATAATATTATCGTACCTACACGGTACTGTCGCTAAACAACTCCATATCGGGGAAACCTTCCGCCGCCGTGGGGCGGCGGGCAGGTTTTCCTCACTTATTTCCCCATAACAGCTTCAATTTCTTCAATGGAGCGCGGCGTAGCGGCGGAGAGGTTTTCGCAGCCGTTCTCGGTCACGAGGCAGTTATCCTCCAGACGGAAGCCTATGCCCCACTCCTCGCAGTAAATTCCCACGTCCACGCAGAACACCATGTTCGGCGCGATAGGCATATCCGCGGGAGCATAGACCACGTCATGGGTGTCGTAGCCCACGTGGTGAGCGCCGCCGTGCCAGATGTACTTGCCTACGTCCTCAAACTTATCACAGAGGCCTATGGACTTTAGCTGCTCAAAATTATATTTACGGACGGTTGCGTCCACATCGCCCATGGCCATGCCTGGCTTAATTATGCTGAACATATAGTTCGAGGTGTTATAGGCGCACTGATAGAGCAGCCGCTGCTTCTCGCTGAACTTGCCGTTCACCGGCCACCCGCGCGAAACGTCGGTGCCCACATTGTCCCACACTGCACCAACGTCGTTAAGCACCATGTCGCCGTCCTGCGCCTGACCGCGGTAATCGTAGTAGTGGATGCAGAAGTTATTCTTGCCAGCACAGACGATAGACGGGAACATGGGCGCGAGCACGCCGTGCTGGGCCAGAGTATAGTCCCAAACGGCTTTGTACTGATACTCATACATACCGGGTTTTGAGGCCTTCATCATGGCGATTATGCCCTCGCGTGTTATGCTTTCGGCCTTGCGCATGGCCTCTATCTCACATGGCTTTTTGATGGTCCTGAGCACGCGGATATGATGATTCAGGTTGCCGATTTTGAGATAGGGATACTTATCCCCGGCAAATTTGGCCATTTTATAGGCCTCTCGGTCCGGCTCGTCAAGGGTAAGCTTGTTAAGGTCAAGATAGAGATTTTCATAGCAGCCGCTCTCGGCAAGACGCTTGAGCTCAGCGTCAAGCTCGCCAATATAGCGGCAGTTCGATATGCCGGACTTTGCCAGCACCTCGTCGGCCTTGATGCGGGCGCCGTTCCAGCGCTCGGCATGGGCGTCGGGCGGCAGGATAAACATTGTCTCCTTCACGCCATCGGGGTCTATTTGCAGCAGCAATGCCAGCCCCTGATACTCAACGCCCGTCATGTAGACAAAGCTGCGGTCGGCAAAAAACGGGTAGTATTCGTCGGCGGTCTTGCGCGGGGCGCTGCCGCTGAACATCAGTGCCAGACTGCCCTTGGGCAGTCTTTCGGCAAGGTTTTTTCTGTTTTCAATGTGGAATGTTCTGTCCATACTTGATAGTCCTTTCTATTTATTATATATTTCGATGATCCATGTTTGATTTCCGTCGGCCCCAAGCTCCTCCTGTGTAAAGCGGCCGTCCTTTTCTGTCAGGTACAGGCCGGAAAGCTCAGACCTTATCAGGTAAGTTCCGCCCCCCTGCTTTTCGAGGAACCAGCGCTGATTTTCGCCTCCCGCTGTGCGATAGGCGATTATGCCTATGCCCGGGTCGGGATTGTGGTTGAGCACGTCCAGCGCTCTCTTTTCGGTGGAGTCGCCGGCTTCAAACTCGGCGCTGCTCTCCACGATATATGAACCGGTGAGCGTGTATGTGAAGCTCCAGAGCTGCGTTTCACCGGAAGCAAATTCTGCTGTGGTGAGGGCTTCTACCATTGGCTGATCGGGGCTGTAGCTGAGCGCCGCGCCGTCTTTGCCGGTGATAGTATACAGAGGCTTCGCTTCTTCGGCCTTCTCAGCCTCCGGCTCGGAGGCTTTTTCTTCAGCCTCGGGATAGGTCAGCCCGAGCGGCTCGGCCTTGATATTCACGCCGTTTGCCTTTGATATCATTATCCAGCTTATAACCGGGTCAAGGTTTCCGGCTATTGCGTGCTGATCGCGAACTGTGGAAACGGTTATCGTGCCGTCGGCGGCGATTATCCCGCTTCGTGATATAACCTTCTGCCCGGCAGCGGGCGCAAGGCCGTCGGCCGCAATGTAACCCTGCACCTTGATGTCCACCTTGCGGGCCTTTTCGCCCCACGGGTCATATACTCCCACAAACACGTCATAGGCCTCGCTCGGGTCGACCTCGAACTTATATGTCAGTCCGTCGCCCACCTTTCCGCCGTAATCATAGCGGACGGAGCGGAACATATTGCTGTCATCGCGGCGGCCGGAGCTGTTATCGGCAATATAGCCCCATGTCTTACCCGTTTTTTCGTCAACGCCATAGGCCTGGTCGGGCACACTGTTAAGAAGCTCGCCGAGGCCGTTTATTACGTCAAATTCCGTCGTATTATCTGCGCCGCAGTCGGCAAAGTAGATGAGGTTCTTGGGAATGTTATATATTTCGGCAGTTGTAGTAGTATCGGCAAAAAAACCTTCCACAAAATAGTGCCCGGGCATATTATAATCTATCCCTGCTCTGCTCCAGTCTACCGGGATATGCGATCTGAATCTTTCACCCTCTGCAAAAATAATGTCCGGGAGCTGTACCGTCTCGCCGTATTTAACAAATATTGTATCAGGTTCGATAATCTTAACACCTATATCCTCCAGCGTCCACTCGTCTAACCAGTCTATGCGGATAGTTCCGTTCTCCTTCACCTCAATGGGCAGCCAGATAAAGCCGCTTTCGTCGTGGTGGGAGGGCCGCCAAGTGTCGGCAATGAAAATAAAGTGGCCTTTTTCGGCGTCTATGGGCAGGATATATGCGCTTTGACCGCCGTAGGTCAGGTCAGCGCCGTCACCCTTACACGGGTTGCCATGGCGCGTCCACGGGCCGAGAGGGCTCGGAGCCGTGGCATAGTCCGCCGCGTTAGGATCCCAGCCGGTGCAGCCGCTGGTTATCATATAATAGGTGTTGTTATACTTGAACAGCGCCGGGGCCTCGCGCCAGCCGCCGGGGATAGCATAGGTGGCCTCGCCCTCGCAGCTCAGGTAGTCGTCGCTCAGGCGGCAAACCGCCAGCGACGAATTCTCATCGGTAGAGAAATATATGTAGGCCGCGCCGTCGTCGTCCTGATAAACGGTCATATCGCGCGACATTTTGTCGCCGGGGCGAAAGCTTTCAAGATACTCAAAGGGGCCGGTGGGGCTGTCGGCCACGGCCACGCCTGCGCGGCTGTAGCCGTACCAGCCGTTGTCGATGTGCATCCACATGACGTACTTGCCTGTCGCCTCGTTATAGAGCACCTTGGGCCGCTCAAGCACCTCGCCCACGCGAATATCGCTCTCAGGATACTTTAGCGGCGCTTCGTCGGTACTTTCAAGCATTTCAAGAGCAAGGCCCTCATAGGTCCAGTTATAGAGGTCAGAGGAGGAATAGCAGGCCACACCGATGCGCCAACCCCAGCCGGCATAGCGCTGAAGGTGCTCGGGCACCTCGGAGGCTCCTCTTGCCTCGCCGTACCAATAGTACTTCTGCGTGGCTTCGTCCCAGATAATTCCGCCGCCATGGGCTTGAACAAGGCCGCCGTTCTGATCATATATGGGAGCACTATTCATGAAGCGATCCCTTTCCGGGAACATGGCGCCGTAGGCCAGAGCAGTCAGCTCCTTAGCACGCGCTTTGTCGCTCTCGCTTCCGTTTATAAAGCGGTTAATGGCGTCATCATAGTATTTTTCTGCTATCGGAGCCATAAGCTTATTATCAAATTCATCTATATTATTGCGAATGTAATTCAGCATATGGTCGGTGTTATCGTCGCCAACAGTAACGGGCAATACCGCGGCGAGATCAAGCCTTGTTTCGATAAGCTCCTCAGCTACTTCGGCTGAAACAGTGCTTTGCGAGCCGTATTCCTCTGTAACTGAAGCAATTTCGCCCTCCCAATAAATAGGAAACTTAGTCAGATTGCGCTGCATAGCCATATACGCCATAGTCCAGGCTTCCATGTAAGTTATGGTGTCATTCGGCCTGAATTTGCCGTCATCTATATTTATCACTCCCGCGGCGAGGGCACCCTCGACCATATCAGCATAGCCGTCTTTAGCGGAAACATCGCTAAAGCTGCCGGAATAAAGCCGTTCGCGAATATCAAAAGCGTCGGCCAGCTTCTCCAAAAATTCCACACGGGTTAAGGCCTCCTCCGATCCGAACACCGCTGTCGGCATGGCAGACAGCACCAGCGACAGAGCCATAACAAGGCAGATAATTCGTATTTTTCTCATTCCACTCCCTCTTTCCCATGCAAACAATATATCTTATTTAATTTTATCACATTATAGTGATTTTTTCAATAGCTATTTTTGCTGTATTGCCTCAGATTCACCTATCCGGGGCACACGGCGTATTATGTAGCAAAAGGGGTGAGGGTCATGGGCAGGCGCACAGGGCCAAGGCGCAGCTGCAGCCCGGTTGGAGTAGGCATACTGGCCTTCGTTTTTGGCATATTTACGGCAATGATTCTGCCTGTCACTCTGCTTGCCGTTATAGAGGGCGGGCTTATAATCGTGCTGGGTATCATATTATTAAGGAGGTGACGGCAAGTGAAAATATACGTAGTCAGGCTTCCGAAGGTACTTAACGCCATTGCACGAATGTTTTTAAGAGTCAAAGATTAGGCATAAGAGAGTCAAAAGGGGACTGCCGAAGCAGTCCCCTTTTTCTATGCTCGATTTGCTATTACAGCCAACCCTCGCTTGCACCCATCCAAATTTCAGCCTTTGTTTCGTCAGTGTCAGAAACACTGCTCATATTGGATTTTTTATTAACCAGATTGGCTGACGCAGCCATCACGTCCGTATCAGGAGTGAGGGTTGTCATCTCAACCTCAGGAGTTTCAAAATACTTTCTCATTTTTATTAATCCTCCTTATACTTCTTCAATAAAGTCGAGCTCGCCGGCAACAGTCTCGTCGGCAGCAGCTTCTTCAACCTCAAGAACGAATTCTACGTCTTCAAGGTAGATAACAGCCTCAAGAGCCATAGCATCGCCGATCGTTATTGTCTTTCCGTCATTGGATACAGTAACGCCGCTCTTGATATCAGACTCTTTATCAGAAGCATACTTAATTGTGTCTGCGAATCTTACACCCGCATTGTAAACCTCTGCCTTAAGATCAATGGTGATCGTGTCATCATTATCTGTGAGGGTCATGAGCAGCTCCGCCTCAGCTGTAAGCTTTCTGTTAGTGAGATAGATACCGCCGTTATTCAGAACCTCCATAGCCTTAACAAGCTGATCCTCTTTAATAACAGTATCAGCGTTCTTGGCTGCGAAGTCTGCTACTGCCTGTGCAACAAGGCTGTATACGCTGACAACAGCTGTTGCCTTGCTTTCAACTTCGTCGGTCACACCAACCGCCTGATAGCTGGCGTTAGTATCGGCAGTGGAGAAGGCCACGCCGGACTCACCGTTAAGCTCGCCAACTACGGGGTTCTCCTTATCGCCGTTCTTGTAAACCTTCACGCTGTCACCGCTGTAGGTGAAGTCGATAGTGAAGTCTTCAGCCTCATCATCCCAGCCAAGGCTTACGATAGGAGCGGGAATAGTTGCAGTTACTTCTTTGATCTCATCCTCACTGAGAGCAGTATTGAAGAACATGAAGTTGTCGATAGTGCCGTTGAAGTCCTGATTGTTGCCACGGTTAGCAGTATCAGTATACCACTGGCCACGACCGATGAGGTTGCGGTCTGTTGCGCCGGCGATCTGATATGCCTGATAGGTAACATTTGTGCCTGTAGCCTGAGTAACGATATTGTTATCACTGTCTACAGTATAAACTGTTGTTGTCTTTGTAGCAGCGTTATAGCTTGTAACAAGCCAATACTCGCCGCTAAGATATGCTCCGCCCTGAACCATAAGCGTTGTGCCGCCGGCATACTTGACACCCGCCTGATATCTGTTTCCGTCACGGGTATTAAGTCTGGTAAACATGCTGTTGCCGGAGTTCATTCCGAAGTCATAAAGTCTGGGATCCTGTCTGTCTGTACCACCGGAGATCTTCTGAACAACGGTGTAGCTGCGAACGCCCTTAAGGAAGTCATGAGGAACGTTCAGATAGCCGTTTGTATCCCAACCGTCAGCAGTGTTGGCGGTAAGGTCAAGCTTGCCGTTGTCAAAGTTAGCCTTGCTTCCCTTAACCTCGGCGTCAAGGCCGTTGCCGCTTACGTCGGGAACAATATTTCCGTCTACATTGTTGAAATCATAGTAGAACATAAGGTTCTCGTCCATAACGTCAACCTTTGCAAGCACGGTCACTGTGAACACCTTAGTGCTGTCGCCGGCCGAGGCTGTAAGAGTTACAACATGATCCTCGCCGTCACGGGTAACAGCGCCGGTAGCATCCATAACGCCGTCGCCGTCTACAGTCCAGGTCACCGTCTTTCCGTCAGCCGTCTTAGTGGGAAGAACAAGGTCGGTAACAGTCTCAGACGGAATAGAGAGACCATTGATAGTGTCAACACTGTCTTCATCAAACTCCTCGGCCGCGGCGCGAACCTCAGCCTGAGTGAAGGCCACATCGGCAGAGCGGAGATTGGTGATCATGCCCTCTCCGCCAAGTGTAACTGTGTCGCCAAGAGATACGTTCACGTTCTGCATGGTGGCGTCGATAAGGCCGTTTACATATGTAACGAGCTCAGAGCCGTCATAGGTAATTGTGTAGTTGATCCAGCCGAGAGAACTCTGGCCCTTTGTGCCGCCGGTGCCGCCAAGACTGAAGTACCAGGCGGAGTCACTAAACAGATTCTGGCTCTTTTCAACAACACTGCCAACTGTGAGCTTGGGAGCCACAGCAGCATAATTGTGTGTGTTGTCAACTGTCTGCTTTTCAAGGTCGATCTTAAGGTTGCCGCTCTTGAGAAGAGTACCTTCGGCAGCCATATCGCTCTGGAGAAGCTCCAGAGAAATAGTGAACTCCTTGCCGGCAGTAATGGGAGCGGTCGCTGTAACGCCGTCGCCAACGCCGTAAATTTCTTCATCAACGCCGTCAAACTTGTTTACAACCGGAAGCTCCTTAAGCTCAGTTGTTGTCATCATCTGAACGGGATAACCCAGACCGCCGTGCTGGTTGCTGTGGATCCAGTAGTAATAGTCACCGTTGAACCAGGTCAGGCGCAGGTCGCCTTCCTCGCTGCCGTTGGAAACGTAGGGACGGGCGTTATCCTTCATGGAATCCTTTGTGATAAATTCTTCGTCTGCAAGATCGGTGTAACTATCGTTAAGAGTCCATTTTACGATCTCCCAAATTCTGCCGAATGCGCCGTCAACAGGAATAGATGCATAAACGATATGGGGATCAGCCTTATCAATGGACATACCGCCGCTGTAGCAGTTCTCAGTAGCGGGTGTCTGGTGGAAGAATGTGTTGAAGGAGGGATCGGGCAAATCGAAAATGTTCCAGCCACTGCCTGTATATGTAGCATAGTAGTAGTTGTGAACCTTTTTGCTGCCGTCGATCTTGACCATAGCTATAACAGGGAACTCAACCTTATTTTCACCTTCAACTCTTTCGTCAAGAGCGATCTCCCAAACCCAGTCACGGTAGTTGGCTGTACGATCTACCACATAATTGGGGTCGGTCTCGTTACCGCTTACAGTGTATACATTGCTCGATTTAAGGTCGCTGAGCTCGTTGCCCTTCATATCGTAAAGCTTGAGCTCGGGGATGCTGATATAGTTGCAGTAGATGGGGTTTGTACCTACATTGTCAGGATGTGTGCCGGTATAGGTGAGCCAGATCTTGTCCTTGCCGTTGGAAGCGTACTTGGCATAGGGCCTGATATTGCTGCCCAGAGTGGACTGCACGATCTGTCTGGGCCCCCAGGTAAATTTAGTTGTAAAGCCGTTATCCTTAGAAGGCATTTCGAGCTGAGCGATCGTAGGATGCCATTCCACACCTCTCCATGTGAGATAGATGTGATCAGGGTCGCTTTCAAGAATAACAGGGTTGGGATATGTTGTATTCTTCTCCGTAGCGAGTCTGTGCTCCTCACCAAAGGTAGTAATATCATAGGCCTCCTTAGAGACTCTGTAGTAGAAGCAGGGTTCGTCGGTATGACGGGAGTAGAATATCATAATCTTATGGTCGGGGAGTTCGAGGAAGGTGGGGTTGTTATGGTCGTCGGGCTGCAGATTGCTGCGGACGAGTACTTCCTCGTAGTCGCCGGTAAGATTGTCATACTGTGTAGCTCTTACGTTACCTACGTTATCTATGTAGCCAATATAAGTGTAGTTCACGCCGTCACCCTTAACAGTAAGCGTTCTGGGATCGGCGAACCAGCAGGTGGCTCCGTCGGCGATAACGCTGCCGGTAATACCTGCGCCGTCAAATTTATTATACATGATCGTAATTACGTTGTCACTTCCTGCCTTAGGAGTTATAGTGAGGGTAGAATCCTTTTCACTATAGGTGTAGATGTCATCGCCGATTTTAATAGGCGCTGTGCTCTGGGGAACATATGTGAAGCTTTCTCCAACGGTAGCGAGAACCTCCTTATCATCCACACCGGAGGGGGTGCCGTCGGAAAGCACGGTCTTAACCGTCACCTTAACTACCTTTTCACTGTCAACATTAGCAGAGATCTTAAGTCCCTGAAGAGCCATAGCGGCATACTGGTTATTCCACTGAGGAATATTTGCGCTGATGCTGCCAAAGCCATTTATGCTGTCGATAGTCTCAGTTGTGATGACTTCAAATTCACCGTTTTTATCACTGTCATAGCTGTAGGTAACAGTATATGTTCCATCAGCAGCCTTTACCGCCTCAATGCGGAAAGGTACACCGCGCATACCGAGAACCTTGCTGCGATCATGGCTTACAAGAGCATATGCTGTACCGTTCACGCCGCCGATATCCATACCGGCATTCTGCACGCCGCCTGAGGTCGCGCTTCCCGCGTCAGTATAAACTGTGGCAAACTCTTTGCCGTCGACGTCAAGGAAATGCCATCTCTGATACAAATCAGAGGCTTCCTGCGTTGCATAAGTGTACTCGATAACGATTTTATCGCTACCGGCGGTTATGGCGCCATCATCAAAGGTCGCAACCTTTGTTTCGTCAGTTCCGTTTGCCCTTGCGCCTGTGCGGAAGAACATGAGTCCCGCAACACCCCATGGCGCAACGTTCCATGCGCCACCTGTGCTCCACTGGGAACTGAACAGGGCACCACCCTCGTTGGCAGACCAGCCATAATCGGCAAGCTGGATATCGCCATGAGTGGCGGTGTCAATTTCGGCCGCGTCAAAGACCACTGTTTCCTCAACAGCCGCAAATGCGTTAAGCACCGGGCATATTGAAAGAATCATTGCCAAGGCCACGACCAGGGAAATAAATTTTTTCATGTAGTCTCTCTCCTTTTTTGATAAAATTACATAATATAATTTTACACTATTATTCTTTTTTTGTCAAGCATTATTTGTTGATTTTGCACAAATATTCTCGCACATGAGCCTTTCGCACTTACCTCTTTATTTTGTAAACTTTTTTTCACAAAATAACCCCTTTGTTTTTCACAAAGGGGTTATAAAAGCAATTATCTTTCTACTCCTCATCGCCCTCCGACGAAGATGGGATACCATAGGTCACCTCGGCTATCTTCATGCGTACAAGGCTGTCTATCATCTGAGTGAATTCGGGGTTTTCCTCCATGTACTTACGAACGTTGTCGCGGCCCTGCCCGAGACGGTTGCCCTCATAGCTGAACCACGCTCCGCTGCGCTTTATTATGCCGAGCTCCTCGGCCACGTCAAGTATGCAGCCTTCTTGGCTGATGCCTTTGCCGTAGATTATGTCGAACTCCGCCTCCTTAAAGGGGGGCGCCACCTTATTTTTAACGACCTTAGCCCGGGTTCGGTTACCGATGAACTCAGCACCGTTCTTAATGGCGTCTATCCTTCTTATGTCAAGCCTTACCGAAGCATAGAACTTGAGAGCCCGGCCGCCGGCAGTGGTCTCGGGGTTGCCGTACATAACGCCGATCTTCTCACGGAGCTGATTTATGAAAATACAAACGGTGTTGCTCTTGTTAACCACACCTGCCAGCTTACGGAGAGCCTTGCTCATAAGACGGGCCTGAAGGCCCACATGAGAGTCGCCCATCTCGCCCTCGATCTCGGCCTGGGGCACCAGTGCGGCAACCGAGTCAACGACTATAACATCCAGCGCACCGCTGCGGCACAGAGCCTCGGTTATTTCAAGGGCCTGCTCACCGGTATCGGGCTGAGAAACTATGAGGCTGTCAACGTCCACGCCTATAGCCGCGGCGTAAACAGGGTCAAGGGCGTGCTCAGCATCTATAAAGGCCGCCTCTCCGCCGCGCTTCTGTGCCTCGGCCACCACATGAAGGGCGACCGTGGTCTTACCGCTGGACTCAGGGCCGTAAATTTCGATTATTCTGCCACGGGGAACGCCGCCGATACCGAGCGCCAGATCCAGACTCATGGCGCCGGTGGGGATCGCGTCCACATTCAGGCGCGGAGTCGCGCCAAGGCGCATAACGCTGCCCTTGCCGTATTGCTTCTCTATCTGGCCCATAGCGAGAGTAAGGGCCTCCTTTTTAGCTTCAGCCTCCTGTATGTCAACGACAGGGGCAATTTTTTTCTTATCATCTTTAGCCATTTTTATCTTCCTCCTTTTGTTTACTTAGCGAACATCTGTTCTCATTATATAACGAATTGTCCGATTTGTCAATAATTTTTTTATATTTTATTTGAAGTGAGCCTGAGAGCCGCAAGCACGGTCTGCTTTCGTATTTCGTCGCGGCTTCCGCTTAGGTTCAGCTTTTCGGCCCAAGCGCCGCTCTCTGTAGATATACCCACATACACAAGACCAACCGGCTTTTCTGGAGTTCCGCCGCCGGGCCCGGCTATGCCGGTGACCGCAACGGCTATATCGGCTCCGCTCACCTTGCGCGCTCCCTCGGCCATTTCACGGGCAGTCTCGGGGCTCACGGCCCCGTGCGAGAGAAGCGTATCGTGCCGCACGCCTAAAAGCTTCTCCTTTGCCTCGTTGGCATAGGTTATAAAGCCAAAGCCGTATACCTCGCTGGCACCGGGTACGCTCGTTAAACTCCCGCCTATCATGCCGCCGGTACAGCTTTCTGCGGTAGCCACGGTTTTGCGTTTTTCAGCCAACAGATCGACTAAATGTTTAGCCGAGGAAATGATCTCCTCATTTATCATTCCTAAATCCTCACTCCTAACCTTCAATCAACACCCATTCCGTCTCATCCACGGCCTTGTTGACCCAATATTCCATATCTATCTTGCTTTGACTCTGGAGGACCTTGCCGAGCACGGGCTTTGTGGTCGGATGCTTAGGTACGAACACCGTACAGCAGTCCTCATATGGCAAAATAGAGGTCTCAAAAGTGCCTATCTTTCTGGCAACGGAAACGATCTCGTCCTTGTCCATACCCACCAGCGGGCGGAACACAGGAAGATCCTTAACAGCCTCATTTGTCACGCCGAGGGCGTGGATAGTCTGGCTGGCAACCTGCCCCAGGCTCTCGCCGGTTATCAGGGCAAGACTCTTGCTCTTTTTGGCCAGCCGCTCGGCTACCATCATCATCATGCGGCGCATTATGAGGGTCAGATGCTCCTCGGGGCAGTTGTCGCGAATAGCGAGCTGTTGCTCGGTAAAGGGAACGATATACAGGCTGTACTTCCCTGTGTATCCCGCCAATATCCGCCCCAGCTCAATAACCTTTTCCTTGGCCAGATCGCTTGTATAGGGCGGGCTGAAAAAGTGAACAGCGTTCAGCTCAACGCCGCGCTTTGCCAGCATATAACCCGCAACGGGGCTGTCTATGCCTCCGCTGAGGAGCAGCGTGGCCCGGCCGTTGCTGCCGGTGGGCATACCTCCCGGCCCGGCGACGCGGGCAATGTCGGCATATACATAGGCCTCGTTTTCGCGTATCTCCACGCGGACTATGGTCCCCGGCTCGGCGACGTTCACCTTAAGGTGACGGCTTCTGCGAAGCACCGCGCCGCCCATCTCGCGGCTTATGGCCGGAGAGTCAAAGGGGAACTTTTTGTCGCTGCGCTTGGCCTCTACCTTGAAGGTATCCACCAGCTCCATATACGGAGCCAGATACTCCGGGCCTTCCTTTAATATAACGTCCATGTCCTTCGGGAAAACTCCGGCACGGGCAATGAACACTATGCCGAATATCTTCTGAAGGCGGGCTATTATGTCGTCAACGTCAGCTCCATCGTCGGGCTCAACATAGGTTATGGCCTGAGATTTGCGCACGCTCTTGAAGCTGTCTTTAGGCAGAGCCTTTTTTATGTTGCCGATGAGCAGGTCCTCAAAGCGGCTGCGGTTCAGGCCCTTGAGAATGATCTCACCGTATTTTATCAGGATTATTTCTCTCATTTTATCTTCTCCATTTCTCGGCAGCCTCTTTTACAGCTGCAACCGTCGCCTCAATTTCAGCCTCGGTGTTATAGCGCGACAAACTGAACCGGACTGAATTGTCAGCCATAGCGCCCATAGCTTTAAGCACATGACTGCCGCCGGATTTAGCCGAGGCGCAGGCGCTGCCGCTGGATACGCCTATCCCGGCCGAATTCAGGGCGTTCAGCATGACCTCGCTGCGTATACCCTCAAAGGATATATTAAGGATATATGGGCTTTCGTTTTCACCGCCGTTATGCACTGTGCCGGGTATCTTCAGAACTTCTTCCATAAGTCGGGCCTTGAGCGCCGGAACATGCTCCCCGCCAGACTTCATCAGCTCCGCCGCCATGGCAAGGCCGGCAATGGCCGGGAGGTTTTCTGTGCCGCTTCTGAGGCCTCTTTCCTGACCGCCTCCATAGACCGTTTCTTTAAGCGTCACGCCCTTTCGAACGTAAAGCGCGCCGATCCCCCGTGGGCCGTGTATTTTATGGCCGCTGATGCTGACCATGTCTACGCCCCAGCGGGCGAAATTCAGCGGTATGTGCCCAAAGGCCTGCACCGCGTCGGTGTGTAGGAGGGCCCTCGGCGCGGCCTTTTGCAGGATAGGCTTTATTTTATCCACCGGCATTATGGCTCCGGTCTCGTTGTTCACGGCCATGACCGACACGAGGCAGGTCTCGGCGTTAATGGCTTCGCGGAAGGTCTCAAGGGGCACAACGCCGTCTTTTCCGGGATTGAGGTATACCACCTCAAACCCCTGCTCGCCTAACCGCTTCATGCACTCCAGAACAGCCGGATGCTCCACGGCAGTGGTAACGACGCGCTTTCCCTTTTTTATGTTAGCGCCGCCCAGCACCGCTATATTATCGCTCTCGGTGCCGCCGGATGTGAAGTATACCTCATCGGGCTGCACGCCCATGGTTTTTGCCAGCCTTTTCCGGCAGTCCTCAAGGTGCTTCGCGGCCTCGGCTCCGAGCCTGTGGCGGCTCGACGGATTGCCGGGATAGTACGTCATGCAGTCCACCATTTCACGGACTACCTCCGGCGCGGTCAGGGTAGTTGCGCTATTATCCAAATAAATCATGTTTGATCCTTCTTTATTTTCTTATTGCGTACGATCTCAATGGCCTCTTTACCGGTCATGTGCTCGACGGTCATTTCCAGCATGCAGAGCCGATCATATTCCTTGTCTATTTCTGTATTCATATCTTCTTCGCTGCCCATAGGGTTATACCGCCGGGCAAGCAGCTCTATAGCGCGGCGCATTTCAGAGTCGTCGGTTATCTCGCGTATACGGCCGAATGCGATAACGCTGCGGAAAAGAGTTGTATACTTCTCCGGCACGACCTCGTCCTGAGCAATAACGCAGAATGAGGCCTTGTTACAATTTCGCACAGCATCCAGCTTGTGGCCGGACTTGGCACAGTGAAAATATATTTTTCCTCCATTATATGTATAGCTCAGCGGCACGCCGTAGGGATAGCCTCCGTCGCCAAAAACGGACAGCACTCCCGAGGTGGCGCTCATGAGTATTTCCTCGGCGTCTGCATCGGTAAGCTGCTGGGCCGAGCGCCGCATAGGGCGGAAGGTCGACATACTGATCCCCTCCTAATTCAATTCATACTGGCTCGTACACAGTGAATAATACGCGCCCTTCTTTGCCATGAGCTCTTCATGGGTACCGCTCTCGACTATTCTGCCGCCATCGATGTACATTATGCAGTCGGCTCCGCGGATAGTGGAGAGGCGGTGAGCGATAACAAAGCTTGTGCGTCCGGCAAGCAAGCGGTTAAGCCCCAGCTGAAGAGCCTGCTCGGTGCGGGTGTCGATAGACGAGGTGGCCTCGTCGAGGATAAGAATTCTCGGGTCAGCCAGAAGTGCGCGGGCAAAGCTGATGAGCTGGCGCTGGCCCACGCTCAGGCGGCTGCCGCGCTCGTTTACCTCGGTGTAGTATCCGTTTTCAAGGGTCTCGATAAACTCATGGGCGCAGACGGTCTTGGCCGCGGCGATAACCTCCTCGTCGGTGGCGTCAAGTCGGCCGTAGCGTATGTTATCCATAACGGTGCCGCTGAAAATAAAGGTATCCTGCAGCATTACGCCCACCTGCGAGCGCAGGGAGTTAAGCGTATATTTTGTGATATTCTCGCCGTCAATGAGTATCTCGCCGCCCTGAATGTCGTAAAAGCGGCTGAGCAGATTGATTATCGTGGTCTTACCCGCGCCGGTGGGGCCTACGACGGCTATGGTCTGGCCCTTATCGGCCGAGAAGCTGAGTCCCTTAAGGATATCAACGCCCTCTTCATAGGCAAAGGTCACATTCTTAAAGTCAACACGGCCCTCAATGGGAGGCATTTCCACGGCTCCGGGCTTATCTGTCACAAGGGCGGGAGTATCCATCACCTCAAAAATGCGTTCAAGGTAGGCCGCTGTGTTGATGAGCTGATTGTAGTAGTTGCATAGCGACAGAACAGGCGTCCAGAACAGGTTTACATAACCCACAAAGGCCACCAGCGTACCGGCGGTTATCCCGCCGCCATTCAAAAGGTTCGCGCCGCCGATAAGGAACACGGCACAGGTGGTAATTGTGGATATAGTTTCAACCATGGGCCAGTTGCAGATGTCGATGATCTTTGCCTTCATATAGCTGGAGCGGACGTTTTCGCACTGGGTCTCAAATATCCGCTGATTTTCCTTTTCTCGGCTGAAGGACTGGGTAACCTTTATGCCGCAGATGCTCTCATGAATATAGGCGTTGAGGTTGCTCTGCTTGGCGCTGTAGTCCTGCCAGACGCGCCGCTGGCGGTTTTTCATGGCAAAGATTATGCCGCTGAAAACCACCACGCCGCAGAGCATGACAATACTCAGCTCAAGGCTGAGCGAGAACATCAGCAGCATCACGACGATAACCGTGAACAAATCGGTTATCAGGTTTATAAGTCCGCCGGTAAGGAGGTTATTTATGGAGTTAACATAGTTTATTACCCTCACCAATATCTTGCCGTGGGGGCGGCTGTCATAAAAGTCAAAGGGCAGCTCCTGCAAATGCTCGAATATATCCCTGCGCAAATTGGCAACGAGGTTCTGGCCCACGGTGGCCATGGCGCGCATGCGGAACTTCACGATTATGGCGTTGATAAGGTAGATAACAACCAAAATTGCACCAAGAATCAGTATGCCGCGCATATCCCGCGCCGGGAGGCGCACGTCAATGGCCTCGCGGGTGATTATGGGCGCCAGCATATTCAGCACGCTGGTCAGGAGCATAAGGCCGATGGTGAGCAGCATCAGCCACTTAAAGGGGATAAGATAGCGGGCCAGACGCTTAATATGGTCAAAGCTGAACTGACTTTCAAGTCTTTCGTCCACATCGAATTTATTTCTAGCCATTTAAAACGCCCCCTTTCGCGCCTATAGCGTCAAAGCTGCCGTACTGAGTGTCGTACACTTCTTTGTATCTGCCTCCTAATCGAAGCAGCTCCTCGTGAGTGCCGCGCTCGGCTATGCGGCCGTCCTCCATAACGAGAATGAGGTCGGCGTCCTTCACAGCGCTGATGCGGTGTGCTATAATAAAGGTGGTGCGGCTTTGTGAGAACTCTTTAAGAGTCCTCTGTATGTAATGCTCAGTCTCCATGTCCACACTGCTGGTAGTGTCGTCAAGAATGAGGATCGACGGATTTTTGAGTATGGCGCGGGCAAGGGCGATGCGCTGCTTCTGCCCGCCGGAGAGGCCCACTCCCCTCTCGCCGATTATTGTGTCATACCCGTCGGGCATGGAGCGGATAAAGCCGTCGGCATCGGCCATCTTTGCGGCCTCGACGATTTCCTCCATGGGAGCGTCGGGCACACCGTAGGCGATATTGCCCTCGATGGTGTCAGAGAACAAGAAAATATCCTGCATGGCGATGGATATGCTTTGTCTCAGGCGGCGGAGGTTCAGGTGGCGCACGTCTACGCCGTCAACCTTGACGCTGCCGCTTGTGGCGTCATAGAACCGGCAGATAAGATTAGTCAGCGTGGATTTTCCGCTGCCGGTCTCGCCGATTATGGCCACTGTCTGGCCGGGCACGGCGGTGAAGCTTACGTCGCGGAGCACCTCCTCCTCGCCGTAGGAGAAGCTCACGTGGTCGAAGTCCACGCGGCCGTCAAAGCGGTCCTTTTCGGTATAGCCCTTTTCGGTGTGGATGACCGGCTTTTCAAGGGTGAATTCCATGATCTTTTCGCCGCTGGCCATGGCGTTCTGAGAGTCGTTGATGAGCCAGCCAACGTTGCGCATGGGGGTATTCAGCGCCCAGCTCATGGAGTTGAAGGTAACGAACTCACCGGGAGTCATGTCGCCGCGAACGACCAAAAAGCCGCCCACAACGAGCACGATCACGTTAAGAGAGTTGGCAAGAGTATCGAGGTACGGAATATGATTCTGCCAAATTCGGTTAGATTTGAGGTTGGCGTCACGGTATTCGAGGTTCGCGGCGTCAAATTTCTGCATTTCGTACTTTTCCCGCGCGAAGGCCTTTACCACGCGGTTGCCGGAAATATTCTCCTGCACAACCGTATTGAGCATGCTGAGCCGCTGGCGGGCATTGCGGAAGGCCGGGCCTACCTTTGTGCCCATAGAGCGGGCAACGAAGGCTATGATCGGAGTGACGGCCAAAAGGCAGAGGGTAAGCTTCCAGTTGGTGAAGAAAAGTATGATAAGTGCCGAAAAGAACAGGCACACGTTCTCGAGTATTCCGTTCACGACCCAGGCCACAAAGTGGCGCACGCTGTCGATATCGCCACTCATGCGGTTCATGATGTCGCCGGTACGGTTATGGTCAAAGAAGGGGAAGTCCAGCTTCTGGAGAGATTTGTACAGCTCCACGCGGATGTTGTAAACTATCCTCTGGCTGGTGCCCTCAAGAATGTAGTGGTCGATAATCCTGAAAATGTCCTTGAGCACAATGGACAAAAATATCAGCACCACAAGGATCATCAGCCGGTCTCTCATACCGTCATAGAACACCTCATCCACAATGCGGCCTGTCAGATAGGGTCGTACATTACTCAGCACGGTGTTTATCATCGTCAGGCACAGGGCGAATATCGTACGCCCCAAATACGGCCTGATATAGCTGAATATCCATTTTAAAGTTTTCATTGAATATCAAGTCCTTTACATGTTATTGTAAGACTTTTTCAATTTCCCGTTTTTTTGATCTATACTAGCGTAAGCTGTTCACTGGCTCCGTCCTCGCCCTTCAGATAGTAGCCCGACGAGGGCAGACTTTTAGCCCGATAGCTATCGGGGGTCTTGAGGGCATCCTCCGGCAGGAACATGGCCTTTAAGAGGCTCTTGCGCCGAAGGGTCAGAATCTGCACACCCTGCGCTGTGCGGCTGGTCTTGGTGAGGATATTGGCGGTGTTGAACACCACGCACTTGTCGATAGTGCTGATAAGCGCCACATCCCGCTCCTCGGGGATATACAGGCAGCCGATAAGATTTCCGCTGCCGTAGGCGCCGGTCAGGCGCTTGCGGTTGGTCTTGGTGGCGTAGCTGTTCATATCTATTTTGGCGACCTTGCCGCTGTCGAAGGCAAAGAGCATGAAGCCCTTGTAGTCGTATGCCGGAGTGGCGAAAACTATTCTCTCTCCCTCCTCCATGCCGAGGATATTGGGCAGATAGTCTCCCATGACGGAGAGCTTGGAATCGCCGAAGGCGCTTAGCCGCATCTTGTAGCAGTTACGCTGATCGGAGAAGAACAGTATATCCTGAGCGTTGCCGGTCTCGGCCTCGCAGATAACCGCGTCGCCCTCCTTGAGCTTTTGTGTTCCGCCGTTACGAAGAGCTGTCAGCGGTATCTTTTTGAAGTAGTTTTCCTTCGTCATAAACACCTTAACGCGGTAGTCCTCAACCTTTTCCTCCTCGACCGGGGCGACAGTGACCTCATGAGCGGCAATTATTTCTGTCTTACGCGGCTTGCCGTATTTCTTGGCGATCTCCTTCAGCTGATTTATGATGACCCTGTGTATCAGCTTGTCGCTCTCAGCGGTGCGGCGCAGCTCGGCAATATCGCCCACCAGACTTTCGATCTCCGCAGTGCGCTTTAAAATATAGTCCTTGTTCAGATTGCGCAGCTTGATCTCCGCCACGAACTCGGCCTGTATTTTATCGATGTCGAAGCCCTCCATGAGGTTTGGCACTACCATGGAGTCGTCGGGGGTATTTCGCACGATACGTATGGCCTTGTCAATATCAAGAAGTATTTTTTCAAGACCTCTCAAAAGGTGCAGCCTGGCCTCCTTGTTTTCCGCGTCGAATATGCACATGCGGCGGATGCTCTCGGTTCGGAAGTCGGTCCACTCCTTAAGTATCTCTTTGATACCCATGACGCGGGGTTCGCCGTCAATGAGAATATTGAAGTTGCAGCCGAAGCTGTCTTCAAGGGTGGTCTTGTCGTAGAGCTTGGCCATGAGCTTATCCGGGTCAGTTCCGCGCTTAAGGTCAATGGTCAGGCGAAGGCCGCCCAGATCTGTCTCATCGCGAACGTCGTTTATCTCGCGGATCTTGCCGGACTTCATCAGCTCGGCTATTTTTTCGATTATTACCTCCACGGCCGTGGTATAGGGGATCTCTGTTATCTCTATGGTATTGCTCTTTTTCTCATATACGTACTTTCCGCGCACCTTAAGGCTGCCGAGGCCTGTCTCGTAAACCTGCGCCCATGCCTCGGGGTTCTCTATGAGCTGCCCGCCGGTGGAAAAGTCGGGGCCAAGGATGTATTCCCTCAGGTCAGCCTTGTTGTCTTTGAGATAAGCTATGGTCGCGTCGCATACCTCTTTCAGGTTAAAGGAGCAGATCTTGCTGCCCATGCCGACGGCTATGCCCATATTTGGGCTTACAAGGATATTCGGGAAGGCCGTTGGCAGAAGCACCGGCTCCTGAAGAGTTCCGTCATAGTTATCGATAAAGTCCACGGTGTTTTTCTCTATATCGCGGAATATCTCCTCACAGATAGGGGCCAGCTTGGCCTCAGTATATCTGGAGGCGGCGTAAGCCATGTCGCGGCTGTACTGCTTGCCGAAATTGCCCTTGGAGTCCACAAATGGGTGAAGCAGAGCCTCGTTGCCCTCTGTAAGGCGCACCATAGTCTCGTAAATAGCCGCGTCGCCGTGGGGATTGAGCTTCATAGTCTCGCCCACGATCGTGGCGCTCTTTGTACGCTTGCCGCGGAGCAGACCGCGCTTATACATCATAAAGAGCAGCTTCCGGTGAGCCGGCTTAAAGCCGTCGATCTCGGGAATGGCTCGGGAACGGATAACGCTCATGGTATAGGGCATATAATTTTTTTCAAGAGTCTCGGTTATTTTTTCGGGGGTCGCATAGTGCATGGGCATAACTTTACCTCCTGTGTTTGCCTATTTTTCCTAAAATATTATGATATCATATTATAGCGTGTTTGTCCAGTAAAAATTTATATATTTTGAGATTGAATTTTTCATAAATATGTGGTAGAATAAAGAAAAAACAGTTCGGAGTAAACAATGAAAAACCTCTTTCCCGACGACTACAAAAGCTCAATACTGGAGATAACGCCCGAGTATCTGAAAAAGCGAAAACTAAGGGGCGTTATTCTTGATATAGACAACACACTCATCGGTCACAACGTGCCGCTGCCGGACGAAAAGGTCAGCGCCCTGTTAGAGGAGTACCGGAGGGCCGGTATCGGTATGTGCGTGGTGTCGAACAACCGCCCTGAGAGGGTGGCTCCTTTTTGCGAAAAGATAGGTGTGCCTGACTTTGTTGCAGACGCTCTAAAGCCCGCAGCCAAAGGCTACATAAAAGCCGCCGAGGTGCTTGGCCTTCGCCCGGAGGAGACGGCAGCCATCGGCGATCAGATCTTCACCGATGTCTGGGGCGCAAGGCGCGCCGGCTGCTTCGCCGTCTTGCTTAAGCCCATTCACAAAGGCGGAGAGGGCGCGTTCATAGCCTTTAAAAGAATACTTGAAATACCCATACTTTGCTTAGTAAAGGCACATTTCAGACCCCCTAACTCCTAACTGTAATCATGGAGGTATCACAATGAATATAACTGCAAAAACGGTGCCGCTTGGCGTGATCGGAAGCCCCATATCGCACTCGGTTTCGCCGGAGATGCACAATTTCCTGCTCGACAAGCTGGAGCTGAATTATTTTTACGCCGCATATCCGGTTCCGCCGGAGAGCCTCGACGCGGCCTTCGCCGGCGTGAAAGCGCTGGGAATACGCGGGCTGAACGTTACCGTACCCCACAAAGAAGGGGCATATCGCCTCTGCGACCGCCTTGACCCTTATGCCGCGGAGATAGGTGCGGTGAACACTGTAGTAAACGACAACGGCCGCCTCTCTGGCTACAACACAGACGCACCCGGCTTTATCAAGAGCATTGCCCGTGAGGGTGTGGACCCTGCCGGGAAAAAGGCCGTACTTTTGGGAGCGGGAGGCGCCGCGAGAGGCGTGGCCTCGGCTCTGCTAAGAGCCGGAGTGGCCGAGCTCAGGATCATAAACCGCACCCGAGACAGGGCCGAAAGGCTGGCCGGAGAGCTTAATGCCCTCTACCCCGGAAAGGTGAAGGCGGCTGGTACCGCCGAGGGCGCGGAGCTGCTCATAAACACCACCTCTGCAGGTATGAAGAACAGCGAGAGCCCTTTCTCGGACTACGGTGTTCTATCGCCCGACTGCGTAGTCTGCGACATAGTATACTGCCCCAGAGAAACTGTTTTCCTGAAGGGCGCCAAGGCCGCCGGCCTCCGCACCGTGGGTGGCATCGGTATGCTCATATACCAGGCGGTCATAGCCTTTGAGCTTTTCACCGGAGTGCGCCCCGGCGAGGAGGAGATCGAGCAGCTATTCCGCCGCATGGAGATGAAGAAGTCCATCGCCCTGACGGGCTTCATGGGCTGCGGCAAGAGCGCCATAGGCCGTGAGCTTGCACAGATGAGCGCCGCGGAATACATCGACTGTGACGACTACATAGTAGAAAAGGCCGGAAAATCCATACCCGAAATTTTCGCCGAGGTAGGTGAAGCGGGCTTTCGAGATCTGGAAAGCCGCTGCATAGCCGAGCTCAGCGAGAAAAACGGCTGCGTGTTTTCATTGGGCGGCGGCGCGGTGCTCCGCCGTGAGAACATAGATCTGCTGCGCAAAAGCTGCAATGTGGTGCGCATAAAGGCGAGTGTGGAGAAAATACTCCGCAACACCGCCGGAGACACTAACCGCCCGCTTCTTAACGGCAAGACTCCCGAGCAGGTGACAGAGCTGCTTGCGGCCCGCGAGCCATACTATGAGAACTGCGACTTTACCGTGGACGTGACCCATACCTACCCCAATCAGTCCGCCCGCATAATTCTCGACAAAATCACGGAAAAGGCTTGACAAAGCCGCATATATATGGTAATATCTTTCTTGCAAAGTAGGATCACGCGCGTTAAGTGAGAGAGGGACGGGAAGTTGCCCTCTCTACGAAAGACTGAGGTCAAATTTTACTTCGTCTGCGGTGCGTGCTCCGCATTCCGTTGCTACGAGAAGAATATTGACCCACTATCCTTTTTGTAGTAATATTTACAGAAAGGATAGTGTTGTTTTATGCAAAAAAAACCGCAAATTTCCACCAAAATAATTGTGACCGTGGGTGTGCTCACAGCCCTCAGCGTGCTTTTCCGCCTCTTTCTGGGCTATCCGCAGACCGGGAACACCCGCTATGATCTGGGCTTTCTTCCGATCGCTGCCGTAGGGCAGATGTTCGGCGCACTCTGGGGCGGAGTCAGTTATGTGCTGGCGGATTTGGTTGGCACCTTTTTCACGGGGCAGTCTCCCTACCCTCCCATCACGCTGTGCAAATTCCTGTTTGGCGCCATATTCGGCCTTTATTTCTATGGGCGCAGGCTCTCGTTATCGAGAATACTCTTCTGCGTGCTGACCATATCCGTGGTCGTAGACCTCATCGCCATGCCTTTTGCCCTCTCCCCCCTTATGGGCGTGGGCGCTTATGCCATACTCGTGCAGCGGCTGGTTCAGGTGGCAGTTATGTTTCCGGTGCGCACCGTTTCTATCTGGCTGATGGACAGATACATCGGAAGGTATTATATGGAAAAATACAAATAAAAACTATTTCAAGGAGATGAGCCGAATGGCTTCTGACTTTGTTAAATACGCTAACAGCTTCCAGACCGTCATAAACCTCGGTCTCGGGCGCATATCGGCTCTGCTAAAGCTGATGGGAGACCCCCAGCGCGGGCAGCGGTTCGTGCACGTGGCCGGGACCAACGGCAAGGGCTCGGTCTGCGCCATGCTGGACGCCATACTGACAGCCGAAGGCCTCAAGGTCGGCCGATACACCTCCCCAAACCTTGTCCGCGTGAACGAGCGCGTAGTTGTGGACGGTGAGGAGATACCCGACGAAGAGCTCAATCCTCTGCTTGAAAGGGTAGGTGCTCTATGCCCCGAGGTCGAACATATTACCGGCGAGTGCCCCACCCAGTTTGAGGTATGGACGGCAGCCGCCATGGAATACTTCAAAAACAAAAATTGCGACATCGTCCTCCTCGAAGTGGGTCTCGGGGGGGAGTTTGACGCGACAAATGTGATAGACAAAAACGCGCTTGCCGTAATAACCCGCGTTGCTCTTGATCACTGTGCCTATCTCGGCAATACCACCGCCGAGATTGCCAAAGCCAAGTGCGGCATAATGAAGCCCGGCGGCCTTACTGTGGCTCTTTCGCAAGAAGCGGAGGTCAACGCCGTGATCATGGACTGCGCAAAAAAAGCGGGCAACCGCCTTGTATTCGCCTGTGCCCCGGAAAGCGAGGGCCACGACGGACTTTCGGAAATTTTCAGCTATAAAAGCATGACCGGGCTTAAGAGCGCTCTGGGCGGCCCTCACCAAAGAGAGAACGCCGCCATAGCCATAGAGGCCGCACTGGCGCTGGGAGTGAGCGAAAGCTCCATAAGACAAGGGCTCGCCGCCACCCGCCACCGCGGGCGGCTTGAACCTCTCTCTGATGACATTATATTTGACGGCGCCCACAACCCTAACGGTGTGGAGGCCCTTTGCGCCGCGCTTGACCGCTGCTTTCCGGGCCGGGAGCGGACAGTTATCTTTGCCTGCATGAAAGATAAAGACATCATTCCCTCGCTGAAAATGCTCTCGGCCTCGGCCCGGCACTTTATATTTACCCGCGTGGTGGGAAATCCCCGTTCTATGACGGAGAACGATTTAAAGACGCTTGCTGCTGAAAACGGCATAGACGGCGAAGCCGCGCCTGATCTCGCAGCGGCACTCGAGCTTTCGGAAAAATATCCCGGCAGCCTTCGCGTGATCTGCGGTTCACTGTATCTGTACGAGTCAATTCCTAAAATTATTGACAATCCGCGTTATAAGTGTTATAATTAATAATAATTATTCCAAAAAGGCGGGAAAACAATGTTCAAGGAGAACAAACAGTATATCGCTGTTATTATGATAGTTGTGCTGGCAGCGGCGATGGTCACTATGTATGCCGTGAACAGGCGCAATCAGCAAGCGCAATTAGCCGGCTATGCTGAGGCCGTTTCTCTCTTTCAGGAAAGGCAGGCGGCCCGAATTGCGGCCGCTGACGAGCGCGAACATCGTAGGGCGGAAGCAGCAGAAACCGTAGCCTTTGCGGCATCGGTGCACCTGCCCGGTGTGGCGTTTTACGGAACTAATTTAAGCTACAATGAGGTCGGCGCGAGTCTGCCTGTCTTAGTTGAGGCACTTATAGATCAGAATGTTTATGATTCGCCGGTGAGCACGGTAAATGTGCTTGACCCTCATGAAACGGCCCTGCAAAAGACATACCTTCCGGTAATATTTATCAATGCGGACGCGTGGGACGGCACCATCGATGGTCTTATTTCACGTCAGAACGAGCTTATTGCAGGCCGCGAGCGCTACATAGTTTTGGGTATGCCCACCGGCAGCCGGGAAGAAATGATGTACGTCGAAGCCGCTATGCTTGCGGAATACGGCGAAAAGTATATAAATCTGCGCGAATATCTCAGCACCGACGGCATGGCGAGCATAAGCCTGCCCATTTCCGAGGCGGACATGGCAGCTATGGCCGAGGGGCGCATCCCCCCCGGACTCCTGGCAAGCGACGGCGTAAACCTGAACGAGTCCGGCTACAAGCTGGCGGCCTTTCTTACATACGACCGCATGTCAGAGCTGGGCTATTTCAACGAAGTGCTCAGCGCAATTGATGAGTACAACGAAAAAGTAAGCTGATAAAGCTCCCGTTTGGAGAATATTTTGCGCCTGTCTGGAGGATTTACGCTTGATAGACACAGTAGTTTTTGATATAGGCAACGTGCTTGCGGCTTTTGACTGGCCCGGCTTCATTCGGGGCTTCGGCTTCAGTCCAAAGGCCGAAAAGGAGATCGCAGAGGCGGTTTTTAAGAGTAATGAATGGAAGCAGGTGGACCTTGGTCTTAAGAGTGACGAGGAACTGATCGGGTTATTCACGGCCAACGCGCCTCAGTGGGCGGAAGAGATAAGGGCCATATTTGAAAAATGGCAGTATTCAGTGGTGGAGTATCCCTTTGCCGAGGGCTGGGTCAAGGAGCTCAAGGCCCAAGGCTTGAAAGTATATATCCTCTCAAACTACGGCCGGACGATGTTTGAGTACGCTCGGAATAAATTCAAATTTCTTCGGCATATAGACGGCGGCGTGGTTTCCTATCAGATAAATAAAATCAAGCCTGATCCGGATATCTATCGGACGCTTATAGAGAAGTACGATTTAGAGCCCGATCGGGCTGTATTCCTCGATGATCTGCCTGACAACATAAATGCCGCGGCCGCCTTAGGTTTTAACACTATACTGGTGACAAACCACGACGCGGCGGCAGCGGAGCTTGAAAAATTATTATAAAAATACCAAACGTAAAAACAGTGGGCCATGCGGCCCACTGTTTTTACGTGATCAATGATTAAAGCCTTTCCAGATACTGTAATCTTTGGAGGTGTCGTCAGTGAGTTTGTTACTGTAGTCAACGGCATTGATCTTTGCAAGATTCATTGAAACAAGCGGCTCATCCATGATGGAATTAGCCGGATCCAGCGCCTCTATGCACACCTGGGGAATTTCAAAATATCTCTTCATGTTTATTACCTCCTCAGACTTCTTCCACGAAACTAAGCTCGCCGGAAACGGCCTCGTCCGCGGCACTTTCCGCTATATCCTCAAGCACGAATTCAATGTCCTCAAGGTAGATGACAGCGGCCTCAAGGCCGATGCCGTTCAGGCCCACAATTTTGGCACTTGCGCCGTTTACCTCAACGGACAATGATGTTCCGTCAGAAGCCTCAACAGCCATTTTGTCGCCAAAGGTCAGGCCCGCCTTAACCACGTTTTCGTTGAGCGTGATCTCGTCGCCTTTGAGCTCCATGATTAGCGCAGCCTCATCGTTAAGCTTCCAGGCGCTATTCTCCTTGATGAGGTAGAAGCCGCCGTCATTGAGTACCTTGAGCGCGGCATCCTTCTGATCGGATTTGATAGGAGCATCAAAGTTCTTAAGAGCCTTAGCCACAAGGCTGTATACACTGGCAGGATCGCTGGCGTTAACGCCTACATAACCATTAGAGTCAGTCACCTTGGCGGTGTATATGGCGTTGGTGTGAACCGGAGCAACCGCAATACCCTTGATATCATCATTTACTGTAATATCCTTCTCGCCGATAGATGTAGTACCGTTAAATACTTCAACTGTGTATGTTCCGGTCACGCCCTCGCCGAACAGGAAGTCAACAGTAAAGTTCTTACCATCCCAGCCAAGAGCAGGAGTTACACTGGCAACATCAACTGTCTTGCCAACAATTTTAATGTCATTGCCTCTGAGTCTGTACAAACCACCGTGGCTGTCGCCGAAGATAACTACCTTTCCGCTTTCACCAATGATTCTGTTCATCTTTTCCGCATCAAGGGAAATGCTGACTGGAGTTGCGTCAGTGTTATCCGCATTAACACTATTAGTGTAGAAAGCCACCTTGTTTTCATCGGTAAAATTGGCAGTTACTGCCGTAAAGTCGGAAATATCCAGTTTCTGATAATCCTCATAGCTGATTGCATAGAAATTCACATTGTTTGTACCGGTAGTATAGTCACGCAGTCTTGTTGCGTCAAGCGTGTAAGAATTATGTCCTCTTTCAACCTCAAGAATCGCAACACCGACACGTCTGTTATCGCTGGCTGCACCCACAGCACCCCAGTTATATGCCGAAAAATTGGTATCCAATGTTCCGCCTTCGTAGTATGCCAGTGTGCGGCCTACAGTCTTGCGCTCGTCTTTCTGTATGGTGTAAACATTGCTCGGCAAAGCAGCAACCGTAAGATCGATACTTCCGTTATAGGGAACAGGTATAACTGCTGAACCTGCCGAAGTAGGCGTATCAGTAACAACGTAGTAGCCGTAGTCTCCACCCTTGAATAACTCGTGACCCTCGGTATAAAGCGTACCAACCATGAGCTGCTTTGTTTCGGACTGCTCGATCGTGCCTTTATAATTAACTGTAATATCCTGAGCCTCATTGCAGCTCTTGAGAAGTCTAACGATATCGTCAGTGTTTGACCCCGCATTATTGACCATAACAACAGGGAGCGAGGAAAGCCAGTTGGGATAGCTTGTTCCACTAAGGGCGCTGTACAAATTATTATTATCCGTAGTAGCCTGATTTACAAGGCTGGTAAGAATACTCTCTGACTGCGCCTGCATTACGCGGAACATGTCAACGATCGGATGGTTTCCATCTCTTTTGCTCATTTTATCGATCTGATTGTTTATATAACCCGCACTGAAAGAACTCTGTATTTTTGTACCAGATGAAGGCTCATAATTCGAGTAAAGCTTTCCGGCAAAGGATTCCGCACTGCTGTATCCGCGAAGAATAAATTTGCCGATACTTGAAAGAGTTGCTTTATCCCTGCCAAAAAGAACGATGTTTGCCTTTGTTCCGTTATTTGTAAGTCCTCCGTAGGTTTGTGCCGCTAAATCAGAATCCTTATTAAGGGTCACAAAATCATTTATTCCGGTTGTCGTCAGCAGGCTGTCAATGGCGCGCCATGTGTCAGGTGTACTGTTGCCATCGGAATTAACATTATCCCATGCCTCCTGAAAGTCAAGAACAATTATTTCGCCGGGATGCTCCTTAGCCCACTGTGCCACCGTAACCATTATCGGTGCAAATTCGCCGCTGAGGAATCCGTGCGTTGTGTAAAACACACTGTTTGTATGAGGTGCAGTATGTTTTGTTTTAAATATAATCCCAGTTTCTATAACGAAATCACTTGATGAGCGCGAAAGGCGAATGTCAAAATAACGAACACCGCTGTCTAGCAGCCCAAGAGCATCCTTTTCCTGTGCCTTGCTTGCCGATGCTCCTGTGCCGCCATCAGCCTTTGTTACTGTTTGAGAACCCGTGTCACCCTGCTGACTTCCAGCTGCATCCATCTTATTCGTTATCTCCGCCGTGAACGCATCATGCGCCCCCAGCATATTAAGAGAAATAAAGGGCGTGTCATTGGCAACATTATCAAAGAAGCGTTCCGGTTTTGTTGCCTCATATGTAAGGGTTATGGTTTTGTCGCTTGTATTTACTTCCTTTTTCTTAAATACATATCCCTCTTTATACGGAATTACAAGGTTGGGGAATATCTTTTCTCCATTATATCCGAGGTCCGTCGATTCTGTCGTGGTAACTGTATATTCATCAGCCTTCACGCCGCTGAATTTAACCGTGTAATTCTGAATGCTGCTGGCCGCTTCGGGAGCGTAGAACTTAACGTTGCTTATCTTCAGGTCGCCGTTAGCGCCGCTGCCGTTGGTAAGCATGGTGATCGTGTTTATGTAATCGGAATCTGTACGGAAGTGACGTGTGCCGCTCTCATACGTGCTGCCGTCTGCCTTGGTAAGAGTAAGGTTATATTCATCTGTATAGGCATTGGCAGTCATAAAAATTCTATAAGTCTCGCCTGCCGCAACGGTAGTTATTGACGGAAGATTTGAATTATTACCCTTGCCATCACCGCCCGTGGGGCTAAAGCTGCCATTTGTGCCAAGACCGATCTGCCCGGCACCGAAAATCTTACCGTCCGCGCCTATCTGAACGGAGGAGTCACGTATGGCGTTAACTGTCAGATCAAATTCCATGCTGAATTCCTGTGACAGACTGACGGGCAGATATACAACATTGCCCGGCTGTCCGTTGTAGGATTCCTGATCCGGCATGGCAAAGGTCATGGGGTAAACGACAATGGTGGTGCTTACGTCAGTCCCTCCGGCCGTACCTTTAAGTTCAAAGGTTTTTACATCTGAACCGGTTGTAAAATCAGCGTTTTCCCATGTGACAGGAGTCTCTGTTCCACGGATAGAAACTGTTTTAGGAAGAATGGGTTCGTTACCGCTGATCACGCTTATTGGTGCAACATAGGATTCCGGCATCACAGCACCGATTGTAAGGTCAATGAAACCGATATGCTCGTAATTATCCCAATAACCGCCAAGACCTTGAATCGCTCCAAAACCATTAATCACATCCGCAGCTGAATTATTTGTTGCAACCTTTTTACCGTCTACATAGTATTCAACGGTATGGGTGGCTCCGTCGGCATTGTTATATGCAACAATAGCCATATCCGTGCCAATTTCAGGATAGCCCATAGCATAATATCCGTCGCTATTTGTTTCATCAGCAACCGTATGGTTTTTATCTAATTTAAGAAAAGCAATTTCTTTTCCGTTTGAATCTTTGAAGGAAAAGTCATAATAGCATGTGCCACCCGCACCCGGACCGACCTGCCCCTTATGCTTCCACTCAATTATTACCTTTTCGGCACCTTTAGCCTGAGCAGCTGCAGGGGCGGAAACAGTCGCATTAAGGTCAGTATTAACCGGGCTGTAAAACTGCAAGGTTATTCCCTCATTATATGATCTCAGATTTGCATACCCGGCATTGACAGATGTCGACCAGCCCGACCAGTTCGACGCAACCGGCGCGTTACCATCGTTGTCTGTTCCCACTAAGCTGTTGTCAGGAGCGCTCCATATTACGGTTGCACCTTCAATAGTGTTGATAACCGTAGTAGACGAAGCTGCCCCGGCGGTGATCGCCAATCCTGGGACCAGGGCCGTGATCATGGCTATTGCCAAAAGCATGGCCAAAAGTTTTTTGGTTTTCATTTTCTGTTTTCCTCCCTTTTTGTTTTTAACTTGAACCAATATTAACCTGAGTATAGTATACCATAACCACACCCCGGACGCAAGTGTTTTTTTGTTTTTTTGATAACGAAACCCCGGGGCCGAAGGGCACCGGGGCGAGTCTATGCTATATTTCCACTTTAACATCATATTTTCTCATCCAATAGTTTATCTGCAGCATATATGCAATGGTCTGGGGCGTTGTCATGAGCTGGCCGTACCAGGGCTGGGCCTTGTCGGCAGTGAACAGGCCCTCAAGGGCGGCCTTATCGGCGAGGCTGAGAAGAGGTGAGCCGCTGTCTTCAATAACCTCTCGGAGCAGGCCGGATACCGCCTTAAGATAACCGGGGTTATGGGTCTTCGGATAGGGACTCTTTTTGCGCCAGAGCACCTCCTCGGGCAGCAGGCCCTCCATGGCCTTGCGGAGCAGTCCCTTTTCACGCCCCTCGTAGTTCATATAATCCCACGGCACGCTGTACATATATTCCACGATGCTGATATCGCAGAAGGGCACACGGGCCTCCACGCCGCTGTACATGGTCATGAAGTCCTTGCGGCCAAGGAGCGTCTGCATGAACCAGTCAAAATTCAGGCGCATCATTTCCTTCATGCGGTCATCGGTGGGTGAATTGCCGCTGAGCTTATGAGCCTCGCTGACGGTCTTATAGTACCTTTCGGAAACATAATCCTGCGGTGCGATAAGGCTTTGCAGCTCAGGGCGGAGAAAGCTGTAGCGGTACATTGTGGACTGTGACCAAGGGAAGCCCTCGGCCATGCGGATAGTTTCGTCCCGATACCACGGATAACCGCCGAAGATCTCGTCGGCGCACTCTCCGCTGAGGCCCACCGAGAAATTCTTCTTTATCTCCCTGGCAAAGACTAAAAGCGAAGAATCCACGTCAACCATGCCGGGCAGGCCTCGGGCATCCACCGCCTCGAACAGGGCCTGAGTCAGCTCAGGCGTGTCAATAAGGATACGGTGGTTGGTCACGCCGAGAAAGCTGTTCATCATATTTATATACGCTTCGTCGCTGTTAGGCTGGAACTTGCCGGGCGTAAAGTACTTGCCGTTGTCCACATAGTCTACGCTGTAGGTGTGGAGCTCCTTGCCGCGCGCGGCCAGCTCTTTGGCTGCCACAGCGGAAATTATGCTGGAATCCAGCCCACCGGAAAGGAAGGTAAAGATCGGTATATCTGACACTAACTGGCGCTTTATGGCACTTACCACCAACTCCCGGGTGCGCTCTATGGTCTGCGGCAGAGTGTCGGTATGCTCGCGCTGTCGAAGCTCCCAGTATTTACGATAATTTAATTTTCCGTCCTTTACCATACCGCAGCAGGCCGGAGGCAGCTCCTTTATCCCCTTTAATACGCCACAGCCGGGCGTGCGTCCGGGGCCTATCAGGAACAATTCCTTTACAGAGCCTATGTCAATTATGGGTTTTATGTCTTTATGCCGGAGCAAAGCCGCCACCGATGAAGCAAACACGAAGCCGCCGCCTGTCTCAGCGTAAAAGAAGGGCTTAACGCCCATGCGGTCACGGGCGACGAACAGCTCATGACCGTTCCAGACGGCGAATGCAAAGATGCCGTTAAACAGGTTCAGGCAGTCCTCGCCCAGCTCCATATAGGCACGGAGAACCACCTCGGTGTCTGACGCGGTGGAAAATACCACTCCGCGCTCCTTGCATCTGTTACGTATATCGTCGGTGTTGTACAGTTCGCCGTTGTAGACTATGGTGTATCCGTCGCGAGTCATAGGCTGGAGACCGTTTTCCAGATCTATGACCGACAGGCGGGTGTGTATCAGCGCAGCGCCGTCATCGCTGAAAAAACCTCGCTGATCCGGCCCGCGCCTCCAGAGCTCCCGCTGCATCTCAAGCTGATAGTCCTCCATGGCAGTTTGTTTTTTTAGACGGGGGGAAATTTCCCCGGCAATTCCGCACATATGATCACCTCACGGTTATATTATGCCGCACCGCTGCATTACGATACAAGCGAGCCCGGCCATGGCAGACGAGATAATTTTCCCTATATAGTAATACCTCTTTGATAGATCAGGAGCGACGGCCTCGGTCTGGAAGTGCACACTGAGGCCGCCCCAGCTTAAGTACGCCGCTGACAGCGGCAGGGCGGCTGAGCCGAAGCGTCCCAGCTCCTGCACGCCACGTGATACCTCTATCAACCCCACCATAAGCGGAAAGCGGCTGAGCCGCAGAGCTTCGATAATGGCGGAAAAGGTTATGATGAGCGCGCACACGCTGACTATGGCCGCGCCGCTCTCACGGGCGGCTCTTCCAAATAGCACACCTGCGCCGGGAGGCCTTACCCGCACCGGAGCCGTGCCGCTCCCCCTGCTGCCGCGCCCGAATACCAGCGCCGCGGCGACCGCCCCGATGCAGTGACAGAGGTAGAGCATTAACCCTATCCTCGTGCTGCCGTATACATTAGCTCCGGCAGTGCCGATTATGAACAGCGGGCCGCTGTTGTTACAAAACGCCAACGCTTTTTCTCCGCTCGATTTAGTCATGAGCCCGCCGTCCACCGCTGAGGCCACGGTCCGCGCGCCGCAGGGATAGCCGCCTATGAGCCCGGTCATGAGGCACATTGCCCCGGCGGAGTCTATGCCGAGCATCGGCCCGAGCATAGGGCTGAGGAGCCGCCCCAGTTTCAGACCCCAGCCGCTCTCCACAGCTATGGAGCTCAGCAGCATAAAGGGCAGCAGCGACGGCACCACAGCCCGGAGGCATATATCCAGCCCCAGCCCGGCTCCCCGAAGAGCCGCATCCGGGAAGATCACCAGCGCAAGGCAGAGGAATACAGCATACACGCAAAAACTCCCTTTCGTTTTCATTTGTATAATGTATGTTTTGCCTCGTAAAAACATAACATTTTAAGTAGATAAAGGTAAAGAGGTGTAGCACAGGTGAATTCAGACATAGATCAGGCCATCGGTCGATACTCGCTGATAACCATAACAGGCGGCAGCGAGATCATGGTAGAGGGGCTAAGAGGAATTCTTGATTATGATGCGGAAACCTTCCGCGTAAACACAATAAACGGCATAGTCGTCGTCACAGGCAGAAATTTGGAAATTTCCGCACTGACGGCGGAGGAGGTCATTCTCAAAGGGAGGATTTCCTCGGTGGAATTTTGTTTGTAGGGAGGCGACACTGTGCGCGATGTAACGCTTAAGCTTAAGAGCAGCTTCACGGTGGAAGTGAGGGGTGAGCGGCCGGAGCGGTTTCTGAACGTTGCAGCTGCAAAAGGGATATATGTTTCAGATGTCAGGCGGGTGGCGGGCGGGCTCAGGCTCCGGCTGAGCCGCGCGGCGCGGCGGATCATGGAGAAGGAAATGCCTCAGGGTCTCGAGATGGAGCCTGTGCGGGAACACGGAGCACCCAAAGTTATTCGGCGGTTTAAAAAGCGGTATCTTTTGCTTGGCGGCGCGGCAATGCTTACGGCAGCACTGATAGGCTTTTCGCAGTTTGTGTGGCGGGTGGAGCTATCGGGAGGAACGCAGGAGCTTCAGGCCGAGGCGGCGGCCTTTCTTGAGGAGCAGGGCATACACCCCGGCATACTTAAAAGCTGCATAAACCAGAACGAAATAAAACGAGAGGCTATTCTTGCCATGGACGATCTGATGTGGCTCTGGGTAGATCTGCAGGGCACAACGGCCTATGTGCGGCTGGCGGACCGCCGGCTGCCGCCGGAGAGCCTTGCCACTGAGCCGGGCAACGTCATTGCCTGCGAGACCGGAGTAGTGGAACAGCTGACGGTGCTGGACGGCAAAGCCGTCGTGGGTGAGCTGGAGACCGTTGAAAAAGGCAGCGTGCTCATAAGCGGCATCATCCCCAGCGACCGCATTGAGGAACCAATAATCCGTCACGCACGGGGAAGCGTTATAGCCCGCGTATGGCGCGACAAAACCGAGATAATTCCCAAAACTATCGAAAAAAGAAACAGAACCGGTGAAGCAAAAAACATAAAATCAATAAAAATAAAAAAATTTATTGTAAATTTTTCATTAAACAGTAGCATTTTGTACCCAAAGTATGATAGAATAAGAACTAAGTATAGGCTGGGACCGGTAGAGCTTATAAACGACGAGTACGCTGAGGTAGAGACCGAGACAGAAACTGTAGACACCGAGGCCGAGGCAGCTCGCGCCCGTGAGGAGTTCGAACGGGAGATTTTGAGCAGCGGGGCCGAACTGATTTCAGTTACCGAAAGCCGCACAGACCTTGGCGACCGGTTAGAGCTGTCGATGACAGCCGAGTGTCTGGCTGATATAGCTATTGAAATGCCAATGTAAATAAGGCAATAAATACAAAGGGGAAGAACAAAGTAATGGAAAGAACCTATGAAGCAAAAAGCATGGACAGCGTAATGAGCGTGTTCGGCAGCTTCGACCAGAACGTCAAGCTCATTGAACGTGAAATGGACGTTAAAATATCCAACTCAGACAATGTGATAAAAATGACAGGCCCGGACGCCGACAAGGCTGCCCGGGTAGTTGAGCAGCTTGCCGAGACTGCCGAGAGCGGCGAGGAGCTGAATGAGCAGAACGTGCGTTATGCCATATTCATGGCGAATGAGGGCATTGAATATGTGCCCGCAGCCAAGGGAGACTACATCTGCCTGACCGGCAAAGGCAAGCCCATAAAGTGCAAGACCCAGGGCCAGAAGGACTATATCCAGAAGATAAAAGACAACGTTGTGACTATTGCCATAGGCCCTGCCGGCACCGGCAAGACCTATCTGGCCGTAGCCATGGCGGTGGACTCCTTTCGCCGCAAGGAGGTCAGCAAAATAATCCTGACCCGTCCAGCTGTTGAGGCCGGAGAAAAGCTGGGCTTTCTGCCCGGAGACCTTCAGATGAAGGTAGACCCGTACCTGCGCCCGCTCTATGACGCGCTTGGGGACATGCTCGGCATGGAGAATTACCAGAAGTATCTGGAGCGCGGCATAATAGAGATCGCACCGCTGGCATATATGCGCGGCCGAACTCTGGACGACGCCTATATCATACTTGACGAGGCTCAGAATACCACCCCGGAACAGATGAAAATGTTTCTGACCCGAATAGGCTTTGGCAGCCATGCCGTCATTACCGGCGACGTGACCCAGATCGACCTGCCCCGGGGCGTGAGAAGCGGCCTTAAGGACGCTGTAAAGATACTGAAAAACATTGAAGGACTTTCGGTAGTGACACTGACAGAAAGAGACGTTGTGCGCCACCCGCTGGTGCAGAAGATAATTGCAGCATACGAAAGGCATGAAAGAAGAGAAGAACGAAGAGAAGAGAGAAGGGAAACTCACAATGCTCAGTAAAAAAAGAGCAGACTATGCCAAGGTGGGGCTTATAACCCTGCTGGCTTTTATGGCCCTGCTCTCCGTCAGCCTGACGTCCGGGCAGACCGGCCAGTTTGAGCTATCCGCAGGGGATATATCTCCTGCCGACATCTATGCTCCCAGGGCTATTGTGGACAAGACTACCACCGCGGCTCTCAGGGACGCTGCCATGAAAAGCGTGCAGCCGGTCTACAGTCTGGATAACGACCTGACCGTGGCCGCCGTTGACCGCCTGAATGCCTTTTTCGCCGCCGCCACCACAGTGCGGGCCGAAGAGGAGTACGATCAGTCGGCACGGGCCATTCAGCTCGAGGCCCGTTCCAAGCTTGATATCGACGAGACCTGCTATACCGCCATTGCCGCCATGTCCGATGCGGCCTTTGACAGGCTGAAGGGCGTTGTGGACTGTGTGGATTCGGTCATGAGCGAGGGCGTGGAGAATGCCGCCGACGGCATTGAGCTTTGCCGCGGCAAAATTGAAGCTCTGGGGCTGGCCGAGCCGGCCGAGGCCGTGGCCGTGGCGCTTGCACAGTCAGTCATAGCCGAAAACCTGCATATTGATGAAAGTGAAACGAGCAGCCGCCGCGAAGCCGCCGCAGGTGCCGTGGCTACTGTTGACTATAAAAAGAATCAGACTCTGGTGCGCAGGGGCGAGATAGTGACTCAGGCGCAGTTAGACATGATGTCTGAGCTGGGCCTCTTAAAGGGCTCCAGTCCTCTGAGCCGCCGCTATATAATCGGTATTTGTGTTACGCTCGTGCTCCTCTTCGGGATTTTTGCGGCGTACGTGCTGTTCTGCGATCAGGAGCTTGGGCATAGCCCAAACAAGCTCGTAATTATCGCCATCGTAAGCTTTATAGCCGTTGCAATGGAGTTTTACATAGGAAGAAACGTATCTGACTTTTTCCGCGCCATGCTGCCTGTGGGGCTGCTGGCGGCCATAATCACCATATTTGTGAACGCGCGTGTGGCACTCTTGGTAAATATGTGCGTCGGTGTGCTCGGAGCCATAGGTGCTCAGCACGACTGGGGCTATGGGATCTGCCTTATACTGAGCGGCAGCATAACCGCATTCAGCTATAGCCGCGTTCGCCGAAGAACGCATCTTATCCCCGCAACGCTGCTCTGCTCAATCGGCAATGCGGTCGTGTTTGCCGCCATGGCTCTGCTGGAGACCGAAGACGGCAGAGGCATTGCAATGAACGCCTTTGCCGGGCTCCTTGGCGGATTTTTGTCAGGCATTATAACCGCCGGCTCACTGCCCTTCTGGGAGTGGGGCTTCGACGTACTGACGCCCATCAAGCTTGGTGAGCTGAGCAATCCCGAGAGCCGCCTGTTAAAGAAGCTGCTCATACAGGCCCCCGGCACCTACCACCACTCTCTTACCGTGGCAAATATCGCCGAGATAGCCGCGCGTGAGATAGGGGCCGACAGTGTGCTTGCCCGCGTTGGAGCTTACTATCACGACATAGGCAAGATAAATCATCCGCTTTATTTCAAAGAAAATCAGTATAACGAAAATCCTCATGACAACATGGAGTATGAGGACAGCGCAAAATCGATCATTGCCCACGTGGAGGACGGAGCAGCCATTGCCCGCCAGCACCACCTGCCAAAGGGCATAAGAGATATAATCGCTCAGCATCACGGCACTACTGCCACCGGATATTTCCTTAAACGCGCGCTTAAGGATAATCCGAACCGCGACACCTCGGTTTTCTACTATCCCGGCCCCAGGCCTCAAACACGGGAGGCGGCGATAGTCATGCTCAGCGATGGCTGCGAGGCCGCTGTGCGGAGCCTCAGCAGCAAGGAGGAGGCCGAGATCGACAAAATGGTGCGCGGAATCATAAGCGCCCGCGTAAATGAGGGCCAGCTCGACGAGTGTGATCTGACCTTCGGCGAGCTTAAAATAGTAACTGACACTATAATCAAGACCCTCGGCGGCTATTTCCACGAGCGGATTCAATATTAAAGTATACAAAGGAAAGAGGATCACCATGATAGAATACATTATTGAAGATGAACAGGACAAAGTTGAATTTACTCCCGAGCTGGAGGAGATCGTGCAAAGCGCCGTTATGGCCACAATGGAGGTGCTGGAATGTCAGGACACCGACTGTGAGGTCAGCGTGCTGCTCACGGACAATGAGGGTATTCGGGCCATAAACAGGGAGACACGGGATATCGACGCTCCCACCGACGTACTCAGCTTCCCTATTCTGGAATTTGACGACGACGGAGTTATGATCGAGGAAAGCGGGGATTACGACGGAGATCTACTGCTGTTAGGCGATATTGTTATATCCCTCGAACGCGCCAAGGCTCAGGCTGAGGAGTACGGCCACAGCCTTAAGCGCGAGGTGGGCTTTCTCACCGCTCACAGCACACTTCACCTCATGGGCTTTGACCATCAGGGCGAGGAGGACACTCCTGTAATGCAGGCCCATGAAAGAGCTGTTATGGAAAAATTGGGCCTGACGAGGTGAAAAATGGCTAAGTCTCATTCACTATCCGAAAGCTTTCGCCATGCTATAGACGGCTTTGCGGACGCGGTAAAATCCGAGCGGAACATGAAGATACACTGCGCCGCCACGGTCATAATTACGGTTTTTGCCTTTACGCTGGGTCTCAGCATCGGAGAAAAGGCCGTGCTGCTGATTCTTTGCGGTCTTGTAATCGCGGCGGAGCTGTTCAACACCGCCCTCGAAAACACCGTTGACCTGGCCTCACCGGAGCTCCACCCTTTGGCAAAGCGCGCTAAGGACAGCGCCGCGGCCGCGGTATTTATAATGAGCATAACCGCCGCCGTAGTCGGAATTATAATATTCTGGCCCTACGGCATGGAAATTTTAGATAATATACAACATCTGATATGAGAGGTGTAACATGGAAGATAAAAAACTTAAATCCGGTTTCGTGGCGGTGCTTGGCCGCCCCAACGTGGGAAAGTCCACACTTATCAATGCTTTGACCGGGCAGAAGGTGGCGATAGTTTCGCCCAAGCCTCAGACCACCCGCAGCAATATGGTCGCCATTGACAACGGTGACGGCTATCAGATCATATTCACCGACACTCCCGGCGTGCACCGCCCACGCACCCGCCTTGGCGAGTTCATGAATGACTCCGCACTTAAGGCCGCCGGAGACGTTGACTGTGCAGTGTTGGTTGTCGAGGCGGGCCGCGACGTCTATGACATAGAAAAAGAGCTGATCACCGGGTTGAAGGAGAAAAAAATCCCCGTTGTGCTGGTAATAAACAAAGTCGACACCGTCAGCCGTGAGGCCCTTCTTCCCCAGATAAGCGCCTTTGCGGAGCTCACTGACTTCGCCGCTGTTGTGCCGATCTCCGCCCGCCGACGCGAAGTCTCCGACGTGAGAAAGGAGATCCTCGCACTTCTGCCCGAAGGTCCGATGTACTACCCCGACGACATTGCCGCCGACCGTAGCCTGAGAGACATGTGCGCCGAGATAATCCGTGAAAAAATACTCCGCCTGCTTGACCGCGAAGTGCCCCACGGCACCGCCGTTGAGATAGAAAAAATGGAGGAGGGCGAGGAGCTTACCCGCATCAGCGCGGTCATCTACTGCGAAAAGAGCAGCCATAAGCCCATAATCATCGGCAAGGGCGGCGA
>JAFLUQ010000040.1 GCA_022508735.1 Oscillospiraceae bacterium
GCTACGAACGAAAATCACCACTCGGCGTACCAATGTACGCCGTCGGGAGGGTTTGTTCCGTCGGCTCAGCCGCCGTCACAAACTGATTTTCGTCCGTTTTGCGCGATTTTTTCGGCCGGCCCCTGTGCCTCTACACTACAATGCGGTTGCCCTTTTTTCACTCATTATGCCTGTCTTTCATACCATAGTAATGGGGTGAAGGCAATGAATTACTGCGAAATGACCGCTCTGGTAACCGCTATTGCGAACTCCCTGGCGAGATCTCTCAGTCAGAATGAGATCAACCTGCTCGGCGCGCTGTTCTCGCAATTGGGCGACACGCTTGAAACCATAGCTGCGGCACAAAGTATGTGCAGCCCGCAGGGCGGCGGGAGCGGCAGTATAAAGTAAAAGGAACCTCGGCTCAGGTCGAGGTTCTGTATTTTCACTCTTTGGGCGCGCAAAGAACAAAATCGTGCTTGAAATAGCTGCGCCGTTATGTTAAAATTAATAAAAGGGGTGAACCGCATGAGTGACATTATTAAAAACGATATAAATAAAGAAGATTTTTCGCAGCTGCTGAACGAGGTGTATAAGCGGAGCCAGGCCATAATGTATCTTGGTGACCGCGAGAACTCAAACTCTGATTCGGCTCTGGTATCGACCCGCCGGTCGCTGGTATGCAATCAGCTGAGCAAGGAGCTTTATCAGAAGTTTTTCATGACCGGTGAGGAGCTTAGGGCAGCCGATGAGGGGTATATTTACGTTCACGATATGTCGGCACGGCTTGACACCATGAATTGCTGCCTGTTCAACATAGGAGAAGTTCTCAGCGGCGGCTTTGAAATGAGCAATGTGTGGTACAATGAGCCGAACACACTGGACGTGGCCTTTGACGTGATCGGCGATATAATACTTTTTGCGGCCGGGCAGCAGTACGGCGGTTTTACCGTGCCCGAGACCGACAAGCTGCTCGCGAGGTTCGCAGAAAAGACCTATGAAAAGCAGCTTAACAGATATTTAAAACTGGGACTTGGCGCCAAAAAGGCCGATGAAGAAGCCATGAGAGACGTTGCCCGTGAGTTTGAGCAGGGGTTTCAGGGCTGGGAGTATAAGTTCAACACCGTGGCCTCCGCCCGTGGAGACTTCCCGTTTATAACCGTGACCTGCGGCCTTGGCAGCGGAAGGTTTGAGCGGCTTGCCAATAAAATCATGCTCCGTGTGCACATGGAGGGTCAGGGCAAAAAAGGGCAGAAAAAGCCTGTGCTGTTCCCTAAGATAGTTTTTCTCTATGACAAAAACCTCCACGGCCCCACCTGCGAGCTGGAGGATGTGTTTGACGCGGCGATAGAGTGCAGCCAAAGGGCTATGTACCCCGATTTTCTCAGCCTTACGGGCGAGGGCTATGTGCCGGAAATGTATAAAAAATACGGCGAAGTGGTTTCGCCCATGGGCTGCCGGGCCTTTCTTTCGCCTTGGTACGAGCGGGGCGGGCTTAAACCTGCTGACGATGGGGACAGGCCCGTATTTAAGGGGCGCTTCAATATCGGCGTTGTGAGCCTCAATCTCCCGATGATATATGCGAAGGCCGGGGATGAGGGCCGGGATTTTTACGAGGTACTTGACTATTATCTCGAATTGATACGCGGCATACACAGGCGAACCTATGATTATCTCGGAGAGCTCAGGGCCTCAACTAATCCGCTTGCATACTGCGAGGGCGGCTTCTATGGCGGTCACCTCGGCATGGACGAAAAAATTGCGCCGCTTCTTAATTCTGCAACTGCATCATTCGGCATAACCGCACTGAACGAGCTTCAGCGTCTTCATAACGGTAAAAGTATTGCCGAAGACGGCGGCTTCGCCCTTGAGACAATGGAATACATAAACAAAAAGGTGAATGAGTTCAAGGAGGCCGACGGCAGGCTTTATGCTATATACGGCACTCCCGCAGAGAGTCTGTGCGGGCTTCAGGTCAGGCAGTTCCGAGCCAAGTACGGCGTTATTGAAAATGTTTCCGACAGGGAGTATGTGTCTAACTCCTTCCACTGCCACGTTTCGGAGGATATAACTCCCATAGAAAAGCAGGACCTTGAGCTGCGCTTCTGGAACACGATGAACGGCGGCAAGATACAGTATGTGCGCTACCCGATAAGCTACAACAAGGAGGCTGTTAAGACCCTTGTGCGCCGTGCTATGGACATGGGCCTTTATGAGGGCGTAAATTTAGCTCTGAGCTATTGCGACGACTGCGGTCATCAGGAGCTCAGCATGGACGTATGCCCGAAGTGCGGCAGCGGCAATCTCACTAAGATAGACCGCATGAACGGCTATCTTTCCTATTCCCGCGTCAAGGGCAAAACGCGGCTCAATGACGCGAAAATGGCCGAAATAGAGGATAGGAGAAGTATGTGATGCGATACCACAATATCACCAAGGACGATATGCTGAACGGCGACGGACTCAGGGTAGTGCTGTGGCTTTCCGGCTGTGAGCACCGATGCCCCGGCTGCCATAATCCGGTTACATGGGATCCGTGCGGCGGTCTGCCCTTTGACGAAAAGGCTGAGGCGGAGCTGTTTGGTAAGCTGGATAAGCCCTATATTTCCGGGCTTACGCTCAGCGGCGGAGATCCGCTCTATCCGGGTAACCGTGAAGAGGTAACCCGCCTTGCAAAAAAATTCCGTGAGAATTTTCCAGATAAGACCCTATGGCTATATACCGGTTATCTATGGGAGGACGTGAGGGAGCTCGAAGTCATTAAATATGTTGATGTGCTTGTGGACGGGCCGTATGTTGAAGCGCTGCGCGACACTCAGCTTTATTGGCGCGGCAGCTCCAATCAGCGCGTTATCGATGTGAAAAAGAGCCTCGGCGGGGAGACAGTCCTGCATTGTGAATAATATAAAAACCGGCGCCAAATGCGCCGATTTTTATATTATACCCATAACAAACAAGTACCCGAGTGCTGCGAGCAGAATATAATCGTCGCAGCCCTCAAAAAACAGCACGGCTATGATCCCGAGGAGGATGTAGTCGTCTGTCTTGAAATCTCCTAGCTTTTGGAATATGCCCGGAAGCTCCGCCGCCGCTTTCTGAACCGGGGCAGCTTCGGGTAAAAAGGGGGTCATGCTTCTGCTTCGCATTACTTAACCCTCCTATTTAAAACAGCTTCATGTCTTTGCCCAGCTTGCCTAACTGCATCATTCTGAGCAGGGCCACCGCACCGTCAACATAGGGGGCGCGCTTCTCGCTGAGAAAGGGTTTAACCGCCATCAATAGCTTGGTGCGGTTATCTCCGCTGAGGTCAGGGAGGTTAAAGTTGGGGACCGGCGGTGTCTGCTGCTGTGGCTGGGAAGGTTGTGGCTGCGGCAATGGCTGTTGCTGTGGTGTCTCTTGAGTCGCGCCGCCCCCGAGAGCACCGATTATAGATGATATTTTGCTCATGGCCTCGGGATTACTCAATACCGAGGACAGCTGCTCCTCAAAATTCATGACGTCACTTCTTTCCGATTATTTGTGCGAGCTGGCGGGCTATCTGAGGATTTTTCGTCACCTCGGCGATGATCTTATTTTGTTCGTCGGTTGTAACGGGAAGGCCTTCTATGGGCTTTCCGCTTTTGAGCCTGTTCATCATTTCACGACCCTCGGCGGTGGCGGCAAAGGCCTTTGCCTTGGCAAGAGCGTCGTTCAGCTCTTTGGGATTCATACTGTTAAGCATAGAAACAATATTCTGCATTTCTATATCACCTTTCCGCCCGTTTTTCGGGCCTCTGTGATATAATATGAATTGAATAAAATATTGACACTCCGGCATTTTTATGATACAATGATTCGAGGAGTGAAATTTATGCGAATTCTGGTTTTTTCTGACAGCCACGGCGACGTTAGGCCTATGGAGCGTGCAATATCGGCCATCGGCAGCTTTGACGCCATAATACATCTGGGCGACATAGAGCGTGATGTGCGCTGGCTGGAACAGCACTATGGGCAGTACCCCATATATGCTGTGCTGGGAAACAACGATTTTTATTCGGTGCGTGAAAACGAGCGGGTCATCACCCTTGACGGGGTGAACATTTTTATGTGTCACGGCCATACACGTGCTGTCAGCCGGGGTACGGATACTCTCCTCATAGCCGCAAAGGCGCGTGAATGCAGCGTTGCGCTCTATGGCCACACTCACCGTAAGGATGATCATACCGAGGAAGGCGTTCTGATCTTTAACCCCGGGAGCTGCAGCCAGCCAAGGGAGGGTGCGCCCAGCTTTGGTATACTTGAAATTGAAAACGGCAGATGCAGCTCCGTAGTGGCGGACTGGATATTATAACGGAGGAATGATATGTTAGTTGCTATTGACGTGGGAAACACGAATATTGTCATGGGTGTGTATAAGAACAGGGAACGGCTTTTCCACTTCCGCGTGGCTACGTCGGCGGAAAAGAGCCGCGACGAGTACGGCCTGATGTTCATTCAGCTTTTGAACCATAGGGGAGTGACAAAGGCAGACATTGAGGGGGTTATCATCAGCTCGGTTGTGCCTCCGGTGATGTACTCGCTGGAGAGGGCTGTTAAAGACTATTTGGGTAAAACGCCTATCGTTGTGACGAACGAGATGGATCTTGGCATGGACATACTTTATGAAAATCCAAAAGAGGTCGGCGCTGACAGACTGGTAAACGCCGTGGCTGTGCTTAAGCGGTATGCGCCGCCTGCCATAGTTGTGGACTTCGGAACGGCGACTACCTACTGCGCAATAAACGAGAAGGGGCAGTATATGGGCGGCGCCATCAGTCCGGGTATAAAGATCAGCGTTGAGGCACTTTTCTCCCGCACGGCTAAGCTGCCGAGGATAGAGCTTACGCCAACGGAGAGGATTATCGGCAGAAGTACCGTTGAGAGTATGCAGGCCGGTGTTCTGCACGGCTATGCAGGTCAGGTGGACTATATCGTAGGCCTTATGAAGCACGAAATGGGCTGCCCCGAAGCGAAGGTCATCGCTACCGGCGGACTTGCCACAATGATAAGCCGCGAGGCAAAAAGCATAGATGTTATTGACGGCATGCTCACGCTGGACGGTCTTTTGGAAATATACGAAATGCAGAAAGGAAAGACAAAATGAGTACAAACTACGGAGAAATGGCGCTGAAGCTCCACCGTGAGCACGGCGGAAAAATTGAGGTAATCAGCACTGTGCCGGTAAAGACCAAGGAGGATCTTTCCACGGCCTATACACCCGGCGTGGCGCAGCCCTGTCTTGAAATACACAAAAATCCGGAAACAGTGTACGAATATACCCGCAAGCACAACCTTGTGGCTGTTATCAGTGATGGCACAGCGGTTCTTGGTTTGGGCGACATCGGCCCAAAGGCGGCAATACCCGTTATGGAGGGTAAATGCATACTGTTCAAGGAGTTCGGCAAGGTGGACGCTTTCCCGATATGCCTTGACACCAAGGATGTTGATGAGATCGTTAAAACAGTTAAATATCTTGAACCTGTTTTCGGCGGCATAAATCTTGAAGACATAGCTGCTCCCCGCTGCTTTGAGATCGAGCGGAGGCTTAAGGAGGAATTGTCTATCCCTGTGTTTCACGACGATCAGCATGGCACTGCCATAATCGTGCTGGCAGCTGTTATGAACGCCCTGAAGCTTGCAGGTAAGGAGCTTTCACAGGTAAAGGCTGTGTTCAGCGGCGCGGGCGCTGCCGGTACGGCCATCTGCCGTTTGCTCATGAAGAACGGCCTTAAAAACGTGATCATGACCGACATTGACGGCATAGTTTACCGCGGCCGTCCCGGCATGGACAGCGCGCTCAGTTCTCTTGCCGAGGACACCAATCCCGGCAATATGCAGGGCACTCTGGCCGATGCGGTAGTCGGCGCGGACCTGTTTATAGGCGTAAGTGCGGCTAACCTCTTAAAGCCCGAAATGATACGCACTATGGCTGAGAATCCGGTGATATTCGCCATGGCAAACCCCAACCCAGAGGTAATGCCAGATGTGGCCAAGGAGGCAGGGGCACTGGTCGTAGGCACAGGCCGCAGCGACTTCCCCAATCAGATAAACAATGTGCTGGCCTTCCCCGGAGTGTTCCGCGGAGCGCTTGACGCCCGTGCTAAGGAGATAAACGACGAGATGAAGATCGCCGCTGCTGAGGCCATAGCCGGTCTTGTTTCGCCCGAGGAGCTGAATCCGGAGTATATTCTGCCCGCAGCTCTCGATGAGCGCGTAGTAAGCGCCGTTGCCGAGGCCGTTAAGAAGGCGGCATATGCTACCGGTGCGGCAAAATGAAGTACGATGAACTGAACGGAAAAAACGTAATATACCGCGGAGCGGCGTTGCTCCCGGGTAAGCCCGCGGCCGCCTTTTGGAGTGTGCTTGGGCTTATAGCCGTTTGTGCGGCGGCGTTTCGGCTGTCATCGCTTTTACCCTATTCGGCTTTTTTGAAGATCGCCGTTCTGGCGCTTATGGCTGTAGGGCTTAATTACCTCCTTAAGCGCGGTACGTTTTCCGTTACCTATGCCCTCACCGACGATGGAGAGCTGGTGTATATCACCAAATACGGCCGTCTTGAGTGGGAGTCCGCCTGGATAAAGCTCAGAGAGGCTGAGATAAAAGAAAACAAGATCATATATGAAAAACGTAAATATGATTTTTATCCCGATGAAGAATTAAGGCGCCTTACAACCGGAAAATAAAGGAGAATTGCTATGAAAACACATCACTGCCCCAGATGCAGCGAGAGACTTGTGCTCGTTGGCGACGAGACTATCCAGCTCGGGCAGGCCGGAATTCTTACAGGCATATGGAGCAACATACTTTCCGGCGGACTGCCCGTGGAGATCTATGCCTGCCCGAAATGCGGCAAAATGGAATTTTTTGCTAAAGTCGATAAAGAGGAGCAGATAGCTAAGGTGAACTGCAAGGGCTGCGGTGCGACCTATGATTTGGATTTCCCCCGATGCCCGAAGTGCGGAAAGAAGAATAGTGCGGTACAGTAATTTGCACGAGGCAAGAATAATGAAACAGTTATTGGTATTACTCATATTGATACTGACCCTTTCTGCATGCCAGAGCCTAAATGAGCCGGAGACGATCACTGCACCAGTTAGTGAAGATGAGCCCGGCTTCAGTCAACTGCCTGAGGAAACGCCGGAAATAATAGACGGATATATTTCGCCGGACGGCAGCACCCTCATTCGTGTGCGATATGATGAGGAAGAAGGGAAAAAGGGTAAGTGGTACGGCTATTATATTGACGTGATCTCCATTGACGGAGATTTTGAGAACTATTCAATTCCAACGGCCGTAAACAGTATAGAGTGCTGGCTCAGTAACAGGTATTTTATCTACGATTACGGTAAGGGTTCGGTTCAAATCTTCGATCTTCAGGAAAACGAGAGTATACATATAGGTCCGCAGTTTGCCTCAGTCGATGCTGTGGAGGATGATAAGATCATACTCAGCGATTTAAACGGCGAGCATGACTCTGTTATTATTGAGTACAGTTTTGCCGAAGACGGAAGCATAATTATTTATGATCCGTACTGCGCGGATAATTAAGCGGGTCATAAAAGGTGAAAGTCCTATTTACAACGGCATATTCGTCCCCTCCCACGCATAACATGTACAAGGCGTGGGAGGGGAAAGTTATGTCTGAGCTGATCATTTTGGCCGTAAGCGTGGCTATATTTGCCGTGCTGGCCAAATTTACGAATGAGTCAGTGTATGTGCTGTGCTGTTTTATAAAGGGCGCGGCGCTGATATTGATATCCAACTGGGTTTTAGAACTGCTGGAGCTGGGGGCCATCAGCCTCAATTTGTTCACCGCTCCTATCGCCGGACTGCTCGGAGTTCCGGCTGTGGGATTGTTTTGGATAATTTCTGTATTTTTTTGAAAAATCCTATTGAAATTTTTTTCAATGTGTAGTAGAATATAGTTAACATTAAGGAAAGGAAATGATACCAATGAAATTATTTATTGATACCGCTATTGTTGAAGACATTCGCAAGGCCAATGACATGGGCGTGATCTGCGGCGTAACCACTAATCCGTCGCTTATTGCCAAGTCCGGCCGCGATTTTAAAGAGGTAATTCAGGAGATAACCTCTATCGTAGACGGCCCCATCAGCGCTGAGGTAAGCCCCAACGCCGCTACAGCTGAGGAAATGGTGGCCGAGGCTCTTGAGCTTGCTAAGATCCACAAGAATATCATCATCAAGATTCCCATGACTATCGAGGGTCTCAAGGCTTGTAAGCAGCTTACCGCCAAGGGCATCAAGACAAATGTGACCCTTATTTTCAGCTCCACACAGGCTCTTCTTGCTGCCCGTGCCGGTGCAACATATGTTTCTCCCTTCCTCGGCAGACTTGACGATATCGGTATGGACGGCATGAACCTCATCGAGGAGATCGTTGACATTTTTGATACTCACGGCATCACTACCGAGATCATCGCCGCGTCCGTGCGTCACCCCATCCATGTTGTGCAGGCAGCCCGTCTCGGCGCACATATCGCCACGATTCCCTACAAGGTAATCGAGCAGATGGCTATGCATCCCCTGACAGATAAGGGCATGGCACTCTTCGCCAAGGACTGGGAAGGCGTACCCAAAAAGTAAAAGTCATAATTATGAGGCGCTCCGACGGAGCGCCTTTTGTATTGTTAATCTCCACTTATGGTCTTATTATTACCACTTATGCAGAATCGGTTGCAAGGATGAATGGTTTATGGTATATTACAGTTGAGAGGGGGAGAGAACATGAAAGTTTTACTGGAGCAGGCAGAGCTTGCCGAGCCGGAGGTCATTGTTCGCGGAGACCCAAGCAGTGAGCAGGTGAAAAATATAATCGGGCTTCTCAGCAGCTCGCAGAGTTCGCAGAAGATGTTTTTCTTCAAAAACGAGCGGGAATACATCTTCGATCTGAAGGACGTTATGTATTTTGAGGCGAACGGAAATAAGATCACGGCGAGGATAGGGAGCGAAAGCTATGAAGCAAGGGGAAGGCTTTATGAGCTGGAGGGCGCACTTGGAGCTAAGGGGTTTGTGCGCGTCAGCAAGGGCGTGCTGGTGAACGTCAACCACATCGTGTCAGTTGAGGCTGAGTTTTCCGGGAATTATATAGCAAGCATGAAGGACGGCGCTAAGCTTGTGATTTCAAGAAAGTACGTTAAAGCTTTCAGAAAATATGTATTGGAGGTATACTGAAATGTTGAAAAAAATTGTTGATCACATCGGGACGGGCCTTGCAATCGGCTTTATTGTTACCACTGCCTGTCTATGGTTTTTTGGGGCCTATGAGGCGTCAGGCCTTGTGGTTATGCGTAATTACACGGTCTGGCTTGCGGCCTCGGCGCTGTATGGGGTAGTTAGCCTCATATATGACAGCGAGCTTCCGCAGCCGTTAGCCATAACTGTGCATTTTCTCAGCTGCGCAGCCGTTACCTTTGCTGCCAGCGCCGGTGCGGGACTCTTTGAGATATTTTCACCGTGGTCCTATTGGTTCATATACGTTCTGCCGACCTTCGTGGTAATATATATTATTATCGGCGTTGTGTCGCTGATTGCAGGCCGCGTGCAGGCAAAAATGATAAATGAGAAGATAAAGTAAAAAGCGAACAATGCTGCTTTTTAATTACACAAACAAGAGGACTTTTGCAAACGCAATTGTCCTCTTGTTGTCTTTGTCAGTTGATTTCAGTTATTTCTCTGGATGCAGCATATGCGGCAGGCATCATTCCGGCAAGACGATTCCAGATGAACGCCTTGACGTATTTGGGCTTTTTGTTCCGCGTCGATATATTGATGCCGTCATACCTTCGCGCTGTTACGTCGTTGGTGGCTATGCCAATCAGCTCATCATCCTCGGCATACACAGCGATGATCATGCGCTCTGCTTCGCCGTCTTCGAAACAGCCTGTCAGGTCTACCGATACATATACATCACCGTAGGTACCGGAAATATCGCTGAACTCGTAGTACTCTGCAGACGTTATCACCGGTGCGGACAAATCGCGCACATATATGGTCATCTTAGCCGTCATTGCCATGCCGGAGGCCATGGCGGTAATCGTGGCTGTTCCGTTGCTTACAGCGGTAATTACGCCATTTTCTATTACTGCAACGCTTTCGTTGTCGGAAACCAGATAGATCTCCGCCGATGTGTTTTTAGGATATACATTCACCTGTGGACTGTAGACATCGCCCACCCTCATGACCGCCTGCGGCTGCGCAAAGCTTATGATCTCGGCACTTTGCCAGCTGATGCAATAAGTGCTCTCATTGTCAAATTGAAGAGTATCTCCGTTGCCGTCAACAGTCGCTGTAATAGCGAAGCTGTCATTATCGCCGTCAAAGGTATAGTAGGAGCTGTCGAGTGTAAACCTTATCTTTTTCGTTTCTCCGCCAGTGACCGTACCGATTTCGCCGGTATAGATATTCTCGCCGTTCTCACCGGTCACGGTGAGAATAACATCGGTAACATCGGCGCAGCCTGTGTTTTTGATAACAGCCTGGGCGGTGCCGTCAGACATGATACTGTTGCCTTTAAGCTCGACCTTCAGATTGCCGGCGCCGAAATCGCCCGAGGCAGTATTGTTACTCTTATTGCTTTCTGTCAGGTTGGGCGCGGTAATATCCGCCGTAATAGTCTGAGCGTCAAAGTCATTCGGAATCATCACATTGACGGTGACGTATGCGCTTGCGCCTGCAGGAATATTGACTGTCTGAACCCCGCTGTATAGCTGTGCATCTCTGCCGTTAAGGGCTATGTCTATTGAGGTTATATCATTTTTTGTATTGTTTGTCACGTTTACTATAAACTCAGCCATTTTGCCCGGCGTAACATCGCCCTTTACGGTGACAGTATTTACGGCTATATCCTCAATGGGCTCGGTAGTTGTATACACAAGCCGTGCGGTGTCGTTCATGGTTTCGTTTTCAATAACTATATTGGCAAGGACTGCGCCAATAATTATATTGCCTTTCTCGTCTATATGCGCGTCCCATGAGCGTATCTTTTCTTTGAAATCCGTGATAGGTACGGGATTGGTCCAGCCTCCCTCCTCGTAGTAGGACGCATAAAGATTGGAGGTATACTCATTCTGTACCTCATATACCGCCGCCTGATGACCGTGACCGGTGATATAGGCGATCTTTTCGGCGTTCCCTCCCTCGAAAAGGGTTTTGGGATAGCTTCCGTACGATTGGGCCTTTTGAACAGTTCCGTTTTCTGTGAAGCAGAAGCCGTTATCATAGCAGAGACCCGAAAGCCTTGAAGCGCTCTTATAATTCTCCGTTCCGTCCACATACAATACTCTTCCTGAGGCCGAGGCGTCATCTGTTATAATCGCAACGCTGCCGCCCTTGCCGACGGCAAGCCCGTAGATGAGCGGCATATCCTCATACTCAGGCTTTACCTCGCTCACTTTTCCGCCTGAAACGGCCGTGCTGTAAATGCTTTCGATATCTGTGTCCGGCAAAGCACTGTTTTCACTGTTCTGCTTCCAAGCAATATATGCATTGCCGTCATAATACAGCTTTGGAGAGTATTCGTAGTCTGTATTACCGGAGGTCACAGCCACAGGTACGCTCCACTTGGCGCCGTCGAATTCGGCGTATGACAGCTCAATAGCTGCCGACGCATCCTCCAATGAGGCCGATTCCTCCAGCGCTGCCAGGGCGTCCTGCCAGACGAGGGCGGCCTTATTTCCCGAAACCTTTAGGTCGAAGTCAAAGTCCGCCGTGCCGTCGTTTTCGATCTGGGCGGGTGCGCTCCACACGCCGTTTTCAAGTATGCTGTAGTAGAGAGCCGTCTTATTCACCAGATTGCGGCTTGTGTCGTCGTCAAGCCACACCATTATAACTCGCCCGTCCGAGAGCACTCCCGTTTTAACCCCGCCGTAGGGATATATGCCATTCTTCACCGTGCCCGCCGACAGAGCCATTGGCATGGCCGCATTCAGATAGCTTCTGTCAATAATTGAATAGTCGCTTTCATCCTGCAATGACATGAACTCAACGCCATGATAGGGGTACAGCTGCCATTTCATAAAGTCTTTTACATATTCCGTCTTCAGCCAAAGGGCCGTTCCGAGTATGTATACTTGGCCAGTGAAATCAATAGTCAGGCTATCAGACAGCTTCTCGGCAGGCACCTTAAGCCCCATTCCGAGCTTGCCCTTGAGCCCCGCTTCGATAGAAAGAATGTCTTGTGTTCCAATGCCTGCGCCTATATACGGCGTCAGTTCCGCCGTTATATCAGCCACAGCGTTAATTTGGGGGTCGACCAGAGTAGCTTTTTCAAGTTCAAGATTCATGTTCCCCATCAATTCGCCGCTTACACCATATGCCAGGTATAGTATCGGCATTGAAAGGATAGGAGCACCGCCCTTATACTCACCTTCAAATTTTACATATGCTCCGCCTGAGACGAGCTTGAGCTGGTTGCCATCGGGCTGCAGTTCAAGGAAAAGGGCAGCGCTGACTTTGCCGTCAGGGCCAAGTTTGCCCGGAACTCTTTCGATATCAAATTCGTAATTCCAATTCTGATTTTTAGCCAGCTCGAATTCAAATTGAATTTTATGGAAGTTATCTATCCAGCTTTTATCGCTTGCATCCCTGATTATCTCGTCATAATAATTGTCATAATCATCATTGTTGATATCGTCCATACTTAAGGAGCTTATTATCTGATATACCTTTCTATCTTTATCATAGGCTATATTTATATGTTTCCAGAAATTTAAATCAAAGTTAAACGGTAATTCAAATAAGTTTATCTTTTTGTTGAAAACCTCCGCCTGTGGACCTTTAATTAATGCTGAGCCGCCATTCCCCGCAAAGAAATCTTCGGGGCCTATATCGAGCCCATTCGCATACACAGTGTTTACCTGATTTGGTATGGCTTTGAAATTCGACTTAGCGATTACGACAGAGCCGCCGTGCTCAACCCTTAATCCGCCGGTTATAGGAGCGTTGGAAAGGGTCACTACGCCGTTTGCATTAGTTGTGTACTCTTTTGCGTCGACCGTCACTACCGCTCCGGCGAGGGGCGTGTCTGTCAGTATGTCGATTATTTTCAGCGTGTATGTGGCCTTGGGAGCGGGAGGGGTCGGCTCCTCCGGTTCAGAGCCGGAGCCGGGGTAAGAGCCGGATGGATCGTCGTCTCCCCATATACTGCCGGAGTATAAAGCCAGCGGGTAGAGCATTATATCGTAAGGATTTCTATATCTGTCAACACAATGCACATGATCACGGTCGCAGTAGTTAGATTCGCATACCCCGAAAAATTGGCCGCAATGGTCGCATTTTAAAAGCACCGCGTGTTTTACCGAATGTGTAGCTGTGCCAATGTATCCGGCATATGTGCCTTGTACAACGCCGCTTATGTAGTTTCCGCTGCCGGATGCAATTCCTAACACGGATACATACATATAAGTTAGCTCTCCGGTACCAATGCTAACCTTAAGGTTTCCGTTTATATAATTATTGTTACCGTGTTGTATGCCGACCGCCTGCCCATAGTTTACCGTAATATTACCGTTAATATAATTGTCGGAACTGTCGATTATGCCTAATAAATTTCCATTGGTCACGGTAATATTGCCGTCGATGTAGTTCCCGGAGCTTATATCTATTATCAATGCGCCGCCCGCTGTTATATTAACATTGCCTTTTATGTAGTTGTCGGAGCCAAGTGATATTAAAGTTCCAGTGGCCGATGTAATATCACCGTATACTATGCAATCTGTGCAGTTGCTTAAGCCGGATACTGATCCGGAGCTTATTTCGCCGTACACTGCGCAGTTTGTTCCGTCTGCTATTATAGTGCAGCTGCCTGTCGCAGTCATATCTCCCTGCACAGTGCAGTCGGTTGAATAGGACATCACATATATATTTCCGGCTTCGCTTCCCTCTGTGTTGGATGTTGCGGCAGATTCAATGCAGCCGACAAAAGTGCAGCCTTCGCTGTAATATATTCCGTATGTATATTCTGTATTTAGCGTTTTGATATCTCCGTAATACGCACAGTTTTCCGAATTGGACACAGCAGTAATTTCTTTATTGCCAAAAGCATTTATGTCGCCATACATTTTACAGTTTACACAGTTGCTTATTCCATATGTACGGATACTCCAAGGGTCGACTGAATTCATATTTATGGTAATATCTCCGTTACTTATACTGTTAATGCAATTAAGAAGCCCATATACATTGACCATGCCATAGTATTCGGCGCCCATTTCCACATCTGTAGTCAGATTTATATCAATATCGGAAAAGCAGTCCGTACCGTCTGAGATGCCTGCTATAAAAATGTCTTCGTGCAGTTCATTATTTATACCCTTTTCATCAACGTTAATGCTTCCCTTCATGTTGCACGTATCGCAATACGCGAAACCCATAGCGCTTATATAAGTGGGCCAGGAAGGTGAATCCCTGTCAGAATCAATACTAATATTTATATCGAAATTTACAAGATTTAAATCATATACATATACATTTTTTCTTAGGTAAAAATTAAAGCCAAAAAGGCCTATGTCACCTTCGCTGTTTTCCGGCACCTCTGTGATCGTCATTCCGCTCACGGTGTGACCGTTGCCGTTGAAAACACCGCCCGGCAGGCAGAGGGGCTTCCACTCTATGCCGCTGATGTTGAGGTCGTTCATGAGCTCATAATAACCGTTTTCATGGCCGTCAATGGCGAGCAGGTCCTCCACGGTCTCTATGTACACCACCTCGCTGTAGGTGCCGTCAGTGCTCATAAGCGCGGCTCCGTCCTGAACCGTTGTAGGCTCGGCCGGCCTTGAGGGGTGAACTCCGTCCTCGGAAATATCCAAAGCCATGCGGCGCTTGGCGCTCTCCGCCTCTATTTCTTTGCGGCGTGCTTCTTCCTCCGCTCTGAGCTGCTCCATTTCGGCGCGGCGCTGTTCAGTTTCCTTGAGCCATGCGCTCTCATCTGTGAAGATTGCTGCCTCAGACTCCGTGGCTGCCAATACCGTCACTCCCGGCACGACTGCCAGTAGCATCGCCACTGCCAGCAATAGACTTATTGACTTTTTCATTTGAATTCCTCCCATAAAAAAGTGTGTCACCGGAGTGACACACAAAAAATACATCACTCCGATTTGTATTGCGGTACAAATTCTCGACATAGCGCATAGGCATGTTGACGGAGTATGTATTTTTGACAAAAGACAAAAATACATACCCATACGCTATGTTAAAAAATCGAGATATTAATTTGTACCGCATTCTTATTTTACCATACCCGTCTGAATTTATCAACCTTTTTTTGAAAAATTTGCAGCACTTTTTCAACTACGCAAAAAGCGCCCCGAAGAGCGCTTTCACGTATTTGTGTTTAATTTGTTCGTACCACGGACGCGCGATGCGCAACAGTTCCGATTTTCGAAGAAAATCGAGAACACCCCCTACGATTTGTGTATTTATATTTACTTCGTAAGTCTCTGTGTGTCGAGAGCGATCATCATTTCCTCATCGGTGGGGATGATCAGGGTGCGAACCGTTGCACCCTCGGCGGAAATGTCAAGCTCGCCGCGCTGCTTATTCAGCTCGGGGTCGATCTTAACGCCCATGTATTCAAGACCTTCGGTCACGGTGGCGCGGCAGGGTGCGTTGTTTTCGCCCACACCGGCGGTGAATACGATAGCATCTACGCCGCCCATAACAGCAGCATAGGAGCCGACAAACTTCTTAACTGTGTAGAAGAACATATCAAGAGCCGCACGGGCACGGTCGTTACCCTCGTCGGCCGCCGCGAGAAGATCGCGGAAGTCGCTGGAAATGCCGCTGATACCGAGAACGCCGCTCTGCTTATTCATAACAGCGTCCATACCCTTGGGGTCAAGACCCTCCTTCTCCATGAGGAAGGTAACGATAGCGGGGTCGATATCGCCGCAGCGGGTGCCCATGATAACGCCGGCCAGAGGTGTGAGACCCATAGAGGTGTCAACCACCTTGCCGTGGTCTACGGCGGCAATGCTGGAGCCGTTGCCGAGGTGGCAGGTGATAACTCTCAGCTCTGAGAGAGGCTTACCCAGCATCTCAGCTGCGCGGTTAGCTACATACTTGTGGCTTGTGCCGTGGAAGCCGTAGCGGCGAACCTTATATTTCTGATAGTAGTCGTAGGGAAGACCGTAGAGGTATGCCTTGGTGGGCATGGTCTGGTGGAAGGCTGTGTCAAAAACGGCTACCTGAGGCACGCCGGGCATAACCTTCTCGCAGGCCTCAATACCGATGAGGTTGGCGGGATTGTGAAGGGGAGC
>JAFLUQ010000041.1 GCA_022508735.1 Oscillospiraceae bacterium
TCACGCATCTTGTCGCCCCAGCGCTCCGAGCCGAACACGCCCTTTTTAAGGTTTATTTTGTCTCTTATACCGCGCTTTTCTATTTCCTCGGCCAGAAGCAGCGCATATGAGGAGGTGGAGCAGAGCACGGTGGTCTGCATATCTATCATCATCTGTATCTGCTTGTCGGTATTGCCGGGGCCCATTGGGATCACCATTGCGCCGAGCTTTTCCGCGCCGGCCTGAAAGCCTATACCGGCCGTCCACAGTCCGTAGGCGGGAGTGATCTGTATCCTGTCCATGGGGGTGATGCCCGCTGTCTCATAGCAGCGGCTGAACATGGTCGCCCAGTCGTCCACATCCTTTGCGGTGTAGGGAATCACCACCGGCAGGCCTGTGGTTCCCGACGAGGAGTGTATGCGCACGATCTCACTTTCGGGAGCCGTCATAAGCCCCAGCGGATAGGCCTCGCGCAGGTCAGCCTTCTCTGAAAACGGCAGCTGCTCGAAGTCCTCGGCGGTGCGAATTTCAGAAATGCCGGCCTCCTTCAGCTTTTTACCGTAAAAGCTGCCCGACTCCGTCAAAGCGGCCAGACGGCCATTCACCAATTCAATTTGCTCAGCTGATATCTTCATTTCAATTTCCTTCCTTTCCTGTTTTGGCCGCGTAGTCGAGAGCGCGGCAGTTTAATTCGTAAAACTGTGGCTTTACCCGTTTTTGCATTACATTTTTGATTTCCTCCGTAGTGAACGGAAGAACGCCGCCGCCCAGCGCCGCTCCCAACAGCACCATATTGAGCGCTTTGGGCGAGCCGACCTCGCGGCAGGCCGCCGCGCCGTCTATCACAATAAGGTCACGCACCTGTTTTTTCAGATAGGCGATCATTTCTGAGCCGTCATAGGGCGACGTTTTTAAGACTGACGTCACCGGGATAACAGGAGTGCTGCTCACTACAACAGAGCCGCCCTCTGCAAGGTAAGGCAGCATACGCACTGCCTCGGCGGGTTCAAAGCCGATTATGAGATCGGCGGTGCCGCTTCTGAGCATTGGAGCATAGAGCCCCTCACCCATGCGCAGATGGCTGAAAACGCTGCCGCCCTTTTGGGCCATGCCGATGGTCTCAGCGCTCATAACGGGAATTCCCTTCTCCATAGCGGCCGCGGCTAAGAGCTTGGAGGCCAGCACAGTTCCCTGCCCTCCGACGCCGCAGAGCAGTATATTTTTATTCATTGCTCTCACCTCCGCCAATGGCCCCAACGGGGCAGACCTCGGCGCACAGCCCGCAGCCGGTGCAGCTGCCGCCGTCAATACATACCGAGCCGCCCTTTAGCGTTATCGCCGGGCAGCCAAGGGCCGTTACGCACTTTTTGCAGTGCACGCACTTATTCTCATCCACCTGCTTTGCCGCACCGGGCCTTGTAACCGCGATGCAGGGGGACTTGAAAATAATGGCCTTCACCCCGCTCAGCTCATCCATGGCCCGCACAGCGGCTATAGAAGCCTTAAGGTCAAGCGGATCAACGGTTTCAACAGCTGTTACGCCTATCCCCCGTAGTATCTGTTCTATCGATATCTTTTGAACGATCTCTCCCATCATTGTGCGCCCGGTTCCCGGGTGAGGCTGATGACCGGTCATAGCGGTGGTGGAGTTATCAAGGACCACAAGGGTCATATTTGCCTGATTATATACGGCGTTCACGACGCCGGTAATTGCCGAGGCAAAAAAAGTTGAATCGCCAACGAAGGCAAAGCAGTGAGTATCAGGCTCTATTTTCCCCACTCCCTGGGCAATGTTTACGCCCGCGCCCATGCAAAGGCAGGTGTCGACCATGTCGAGCGGCATGGCGTTGCCGAGGGTGTAGCAGCCGATATCGCCGCAGAAAATAGTCTTTTTGCCCTTCATAGCTTCCTTTACGGCAAAGAACGAGGCGCGGTGCGGGCAGCCGGCGCAAAGCACAGGCGGCCTCATTGGCAGCTCGGGGGGCTCCGCCGCGCCGCCGCTCCCGGGCTGCTCCCAGCCCATAAAGCCGGCGAGCATTTTCCCGACACTGTCGCGGGTATTTTCCCCGGCGGCGGGCACGTCACCCGTCAGCTTGCCCCTTATCACAGTGGGCAGGTGGTATTTACCGCAAATATACGTCAGCTCGCGCTCAATTACCGGGTCAAGCTCCTCAACGCAGAGCACCTCGTCGAGCTCAGATAAAAAGTCCACAGCCGCCTTTTCAGGGAACGGGAACGGAGTGGAGACCTTCATTATCCGGGGAGCGGGCTTACCCTTTATTTCCTCCATTACATACGAGAAGCTGATGCCGTGAGCCGCCACGCCCTTTCTGCACCTTGGGGCAGTGGCCGGGTATACGCGGTTTTTATCGTAAGCAGAAAACACGCCGGCGAGCTCTGTGTTTCTCTTTTCAATATTTATATGGCTAAGGTAAGAGAGCCTCGGGAAGATCACCCATCTGGACGAGTCCTTTATAAAGCCCTCCGGCCTGTTTACTTCATATTCATCAGTATCCTTGATATTAATGGACGCGTAACCGTGGCAGACCCTGGTCGTGGGCCTGAACAAAACCGGCGTATTGTATTTTTCCGAATACGCGAAGGCGTCCTGTATCATGTCATAGGCCTCCTGCACAGAGGAGGGATCAAAGCACGGCAGCTTTGAAAATGCCGCAAAATGCCGGGTGTCCTGCTCTGTCTGAGAGGAGATCGGCCCGGGGTCGTCTGCAACCATGACCACCATACCGCCCTTTACGCCTATATATGCAAGGCTCATCAGCGGGTCAGACGCGACATTCAGCCCCACCTGCTTCATTGTGACCATGCTTCTGGCGCCGGCATAGGCCGCGCCCGCGGCCAGCTCCAGAGCGGCCTTTTCGTTTGCCGACCACTCCACATAGAGGCCGCCGTTATTTTGCTTTGCCGCTGTCTCAAGCACCTCTGTGGAGGGCGTTCCCGGATATCCCGAGACCAGATTGAGCCCTGCGGCAACAGCACCCATGGCAATAGCCTCGTTACCCATCAAAAACTCAGTGCGCACTTTTGTTCCTCCTGACTATAAAATTATTCCGACCACAGCCACTCCGGCGGCGAGCACAAGGGTGATAATGTCCCTCGCACGAAACCGGAAGGACGACGTCATGTTTTTCCAGCTTCTTCTGTTAAAGCCTCTGAGCTCCGCCGCCATGGCCGTGCCGTCGATCTTGCGGACGGACGAAATGAGCAGCGGAACGCAGAGCGGGATTATGAGAGCCATTTTGCGGAATATATTACGCGTATCAAGCTCCACTCCCCTTGTGGTCTGCGCCTCGATGACCTCCTGCATTTCCTTTGAAAATTCCGGCACGAACCGAATGGCGGTGGTCAGGGCAAAGGCGTATTTGTACGGGATATGATACCTTACCACCAGCGAATTTGCCAGATCATCCAGCTTTGTGACCATCAGGAGTATGCACAGCGGCAGTGTTGCCGCAAGCAGCCTCATAACCACAAGCAGCGCGGTTTTTATGCCTACGTTCGTGATCCTCAGCCCAAAGAGCAGCGGAACAACTGTATCTCCGCGCTGAATGAATAAGAGCTGCAAAACAAAAAGAAACAGCATTACCCGGAGAAGCTTACAGAAGATCGAAAAGGTCTGACGGAACACATTTCCGGCGCGCCCTATCAAAAGGTCAAGCAGCAAAACCGCGGCAAGATATATCAAATTTGAAGATGCGAACACGCCCACGCAGAGCAGCAGCGAAATAAAAAGCTTGGTTCTCGGGTCAAGCCTGTGCAGCAGCGTAGAGCCGGGAATATAGGTAAGTAATCCTTTCAACCTGATCGCCGCCTTTCCATAATAAGCGCTGCGAAATCTTCCGCGCTTGAGATTTTTTCACCAAGCTCAAAGCGATTTGCCAGCTCGATCAGCTGCGGCGGAAGCAGAGAGGCCTTCTCAAGCAGCTCGCTGTTATAAAATACCTCCTGCGGGGTGCCCGCGCCGCACACACGCCCGGCGTCTATCACAACGCAGCTCTTTGCATAATCTAACACCAGCTCCATATCGTGGCACACCATAGCGACCGTAACTCCGTTTTTATTCTGCTCGGAAATACACTCCATTATCTGTTTACATTCCAGATAGTCGAGACCGGTCGTAGGCTCATCCAGAAGCAGCAGCTCGGGCCTCGACACCAGAGCCGAAGAGAGGGCCGCACGCTGGCGTTCGCCGCGGCTCATGGTCGCGGTCTCCTCGTCGCCGTTAAAGCCGAATTCCTTAAGCTGAGCTTCAATAAGCTCCTCATGAGAAGCTTCATCTACCTTTGCGCTCATAAGCGAAAACCTGAGCTCCTCACGGATAGTATTTTTGCAGATCTGGCGGTCGGGATTCTGAAACAGATAGCCTATCCTTGCCGCGAGAGTGCTCGTGCGAACAGTTTTAAGATCCTGCCCGTCGAAGATAACGCTGCCGTCCGTAGGCCTAAGCAGCCCTCGCATCAGCTTTGTTACGGTGGATTTTCCGGCTCCGTTGGAGCCGAGCAGCGCGCAAAAATCGCCGCGCCGCAGGTGGATATTTACGCCGTGCACAGCGCCGCTCGTGGCGTTCGCTGGCTCGTAGGCGAAAGACACGTTTTTCAGTTCTATCATGAGAGCGCCTCCCTGACCATTTTTTCGGCCTCGTCCAGCGTGCACGGCGGCAGGCCGCATTTGGCGCCCTGCTCCGTCAGGCGGTTATACAAAGACACGATCCTCGGCACGTGCACGCCGACCCTTTCAAGCACGTCGCCGTGGGTCAGCGTCTCCTTCGTTTCTCCGTCAAGGAGAATCCTTCCTTCGTTGAGAACGATCAGGCGCTTACAGAACTCGCAAAGCTGCATGATCTTTTGCTCAACGACTATAACGGTGATACCCTGCTCATTGAGTCTTCTCAGCAGCTCAAACACCTTGCGGCTGCTTTTAGGGTCGAGCTCACCGGTCGGCTCATCAAGAATGAGTATCTGGGGCCTCAGCGCGAGGATGGCTGCGATCGCCACCTTTTGCCTCTGCCCTCCGCTGAGGGAGGATATCTCTCTGTCGGCCAGTTCGGAAATACCGACGTCCTCTAAAGCCTCAGTCACGCGGGAATTGATCTCGTCCTCAGAAAGGCCAACGCCCTCAAGCCCGTAGCGAAGCTCATCCCAAACCATAGAGGTCACCATCTGAGCGTCGGTATCCTGCAAAACGCTGCCGACAAACTGCGAAATCGTGTCGGGAAGGGTCTCAACGGTATCTAGGGCCACCCCATTCTTCGGGGTGATCTCCACAGAGCCGTAAAAATCTCCTCGGAAATAATGCGGGATCATGCCGCTCATCGCATGGGTAAGCGTCGTCTTTCCGCTGCCGGAGCGGCCTATGATGCCTACAAACTCTCCGTCGTTTATTGTGAAATCAATGCCGTCAAGGGCGGCCCTGGAGCCGCCCGCATAACGGAATGAAAAGCTTTTTACCGCGATCATTTGCTGAGCACCTTTTTAAGCGGCAGGTACAGCACCTGAACGATTACAGAATTCAGAACCGCTGTGCAAAGCACGATGGGAACATAGGCCGCCATTGCGCTCTTTTCGGCATGAGTTACCACAAACAGCATTACAGTGTACATAGAGCCGCTGACTACCGTGCTGATAAAGGTCGCCACAATAGGCTGAAGCGAAAATTTCTTCGTGTTCATAGGAACAAATATGAGCAGCCCCATCACAAGCGCGCCGGCGATCTCGCTGACAAAGTTTATGTAGGGAGTGCCGGGGAACAGCTGGCATACCGCGCCGGCAAGGATTCCGATGATGACCGACTCATAAACACGCGGGCGAACTAACAGTATTGCCAGGCAGTACATGGCTATAATAAAGTTCGGCTTCATGCCGCCGATGTTTACGATGCTGCCCACAAAAAACTTCAGCACGGCGCCTGCCGCCAGTAAAACGGCGATCAGGATTATCTCCTTTGCGCCAAGCCCTTTTTTCTCTTCTACCTTGATCTCTCTTTTTTTCTGCTGATCCATTTTTGATCTACCTCTTTCTTTTTTATATTGTACTTACCGGAACATATAAAAAATCCTGTCCCGGCATAAATTATGCTGGGACAGGATATAATGATCCTGCGGTGCCACCCGGCTTGACGCACTCACCCATCTACAGGGAACGCGCCCTCTTTTACACATACTTTCATATGCTGGTCTTTGATAACGAAGAACCGCACTCCGTCTCACATACTCTAAAAGCAGCGCTTAACTTTTATTTCTGATCGCCCTCAGAAGTCCATTCGGCCCTATGTTTTCTGCCGTGATCACACCGCCCACGACTCTCTGTAAGAAAATGGATAGAACCTACTTACTCTTCCTCAACAGTTTTATTATAGTATATTATAATACATACTTTTTGTTTTGTCAATACCTAAATTAAATTTTTTATCATTTTTACAGGGCCGCTGATCATTTGTTCTTATAGTCATACTGCCATATCTGATAGCTATCGTCTTCTTCGTAAAGGTGATCGATATAGTTTATATTGCCGTTATTATGCTCGCCTGTGGAAAGTATAGCGTTCATTACGCTCTCTTCAGCGTTCAGCGCTATAACAGCTAAACTCGGATAGGTAAATTTTTTCATATCTGTTCTCCCCTCCCTATACTTCATAGGTGAATTCAAGATCGGCACTGACAAGCTCGTCAGCGGCAGTCTCGGGTATTGCTTCAAATACAAATTCTATATCCTCAAGATAGACGATAATCTCCATAACATAAGCATCACTGTCGATGGGATCGGCAAGAGCATATATGCCCTCTCCAAGCTTGACGATGCTTGTATAGACTGTGCCGTCTGTAAGCTCGCCCTCGTTGGCCTGATCTATTTTTCCGCCGCCTACATAGACATTACCGTCTTTGTAAACGAAGCCGATACCAAGGTTCTTAAATTCACCTTTGATAGAAACCTTATTTTGCTCAAGCTGCATGATCAGGTCTCTTATTTCGTCAAGCTCTTCAAACGAGCTCAGCTCAAGACCGCCCTTGGCTATAACCTCGCGCACCCTGTTAAGACGTTCCTTGTTCAACGCTGTGCCGCTGCTATAGTTGCTATGGGCAATATCCTTGATAACCTCCTCATAGAGGGTGGTGACCTCGCTGACCTTGCTGATAACCAAATCACCAACGGTAGCGTTTGCCTCTACGCGGTAGGGAACGTTGGAGTTGCTGGGAACGACGAGAACCTTGGCCTTACCCTTTTCGTCGAGGCTTACAGCGTTATCATTTTTAACCGTATCCCAAATACCCTGAGCGGTAAGGAACCGAATATTTACAGCCCAGTCATCCATATTATCCTTGACATCACTGAAGTCAACGGCAAATTCAATGCCCAGCTGCACTTCGCCCGCTTCAGTCTTGTATGCGCCGAGAGTGCCATCTTCAACCTTGATCAGGTTCTTAACCTCAATTTCCTTGATTTCGGCATCGGTAAGGGCCGCGCTATAGATTCTGAACTCATCAACCGCGCCATGATAAGACTCTCCCCAGTTTGAATAACCGAGCATTACTATGGAGCTTTCGCTAAACAAATCGGCCATGGAGCTTCCGTTGGCTACAGTTTTTGTTATCGCTTTTACACCATCAACATAAAGCGTTGTTGTTATTCCATCCACAACAAGAGCGTAAGCTGTCCATTTATCGGGAGTTAACGTTCCACTGGAGCCTGACGCTGACTCAGGATTATTTCTGTCGCCGATATAACGTTCAAAGGTTGCTTTTGTAGCCTCCTTATTCAGCAATATAGCAATGTAGTTATCCCCTGTTGCGCCTTCCGGAGCGGCAAAGAAAGGCCAGTTAGCCTGAGTGTGCCCAGATGTTTTTGCATACATCGTAATCGTAAATGCGTCAAGACCGACTAATGCTTTGTCAAGACCGTTTTCGCCGCTGACCTTGATATAGGCAGCATTAGCACCTGCAGTTCCATCAAATACTGCGGCTTTACCGGAAACGCCATCCTCAAAAGTAACAGTACCGGTACCATCAGCTACGATCACCTGCGTACCCACATCCTTTTTTTCCTTATCGTCATCAAAGCTTGCATATGCAACAAGATAGTCGTCAACTGTTTTAACCTCTACATATACCGTTACCGTTACGCCGGGATAAGCTTCAAGCTCACCGGTAATCGTGCGCGTCTTACCGGCGTCTTCCTTAGTTGGAGTCCAGTCAAGATCGTCCTGCTCCCATACAACTGTAAGACCCTCAAATTTGGATTCATTGTCTTCGCCAATTGTATCAACAGTTTTGGGAAGCTCGGGCTTATTGCCTACTCTTGTTGATATTTTCATTTCAACATTTTTCGGTGTAGTCTCCGGCCTGTTATATCTCACAACTACCTCTTTTTCCGAGGAAGTTCTCGTTGTTCCCTCACCGTCAGCAAGAGTATAAATAATACCAGAAATGTTTATATCTTCAGGAACGTCAAATGTAGCTGCTTCTGTGAAGTAATCTACAACCTTGGAGCCGAGGTCTTTTTCATCGCTGCCTACATAGTTAACCTTCAGTTCCTTGTGGACACTGTAAAGAGGCGCAACCTCTTCAGCAGAAAGAGCCCTGTTATAGAACCGAACATCGGCCATGTCGCCCTTGAACTCGGGGTCCACTGCGGAATTATTGTTTAAAACACGATCCATGACCCATGTGCTTCTTCCGAGATATGGGCCGAAGCTGTATGTATAGTTATAATTACTATTGCTTTTTAATATCGCGGCGAGCGAGTTTTGCCCGTTCCACGACTGAACATATCCATTCTCTATGTGATACTCTGTTGTAAATTCTTTTCCGTCGATATATGCCGTCGCTGTTCCGGCGGCTAAATCATAGGATACGGTTACGAGCCGCCAGTTATTTTGGAATTTTTCATCCTCTCCTACCGTACCGACCTGACGAACACGAGGTCGAGCATCTCCACGGTCCTGGAAGCTGAATTCATTGCCTGATACCTGTGCGAATGTTGAATTAAAAACATTGCCGGCAGCAAGATCATAAAAACGTATATTTCCGCCATAATCCGGATCCATCTTTACCCAAAGCGACACCGTAAAATTACCGTCTAAGGCAGCCATAAGTCTGTCGGGCAATTTTATTGCGGCGCCTATTCTTTGTGATGCGTCCTGACCGGGGAATGTAGCAATACCGTTTTTCTCGTCAAAGGTCACGGTCTTACCGTTCCAATACTCACCGTATTTACCGTTTATTACAGCTCCGTTAAAGTTGCCCTGTGCGTCATTTGCTCCGTCTGTAAAGTCATAACGCGCAACAAGCCCATCACTGCCAATTTTGGCCTCGGGGAAATCACCCGCATAGATGGATACTTTGTATAAACGCTGAGGCTCAGGTTTATTCTGATTGTTAACTGCATGGTTGCCTCTTTGCATTCCGCCGAACCCGTTGAATGAGCCGGCATCAAAGGTTTTGGTGCTTATCCAGTTTAAGTTGCCACCTTCTGGCTGGAAATAGTAAGATGCAGTATATCCACCGCCATTACTATTATTTACATATACCATATAATAGGTTGCATTGCCTTTTATACCGTTATTTAAAGAGTTATCTGCGGCTGTATCCTCTGTCTTTTTAGGATATGATCCGGATGCCCCATCATGGGTTTCCCAGCTGTAATTTGTCAGTATGCCAGGGAAAGAGTTATTGTAGGAGTCACTGTCACTTGCCCAGTGGAAATTCAAACCCTCTGCATCATTTTCACCCCTCCAACTTTCATTACTGGAGCGATAACGAAGGGTATCAAATGCGTTACCATCACTGTCAAACATCATAAAGTCTGTCCAGGCATCGTAAGCGCCCCAATCACCTGTAACACCGCTCATCCAGGATATTACAAGGAACCCTGCGCCAGCGGTCCCCTGCTTAATTGTATCACTGACATTGATCGCTCCATCATCGCCGTCATTAGCATCAATAAAAGTTTCAGTTGCACCTGTGTAAAGCTGCGCTATACCGCCCCAGCCCTCCCAGGTGGTTCCGGTTACTCTAGCGTCATTCCATGAAATGTTTGGATTAGTTCCTCTGTCGATATTGCTGTGATGCCACTCATAGGCGGCATTATCGATATAATATTGAGCGTCCTTTGTCGGAGCCTCTGCACCGGCGGTTATTCCCAGCCCGGGAACAACCGACATAACCATGGCAAGGGCAATGGCCAGCGCCACAAGTTTTTTAGTATTCATATCATATTCCTCCTTAAAAAAACAAAACACTATACATATCGGATTATACCATTATTAGCAAATATATGTCAACGACTTTAAGATAAATTAATTCATTTAATCCATTTTTATTATATAGAATTTTTCGCACCATTTTTGTGCAATCTGCACAATTGTTGATATATATCGGACCGGGTCATATAAACTGTCGCCTCATGAAGCCGCCCTTTGATATGGGGCAAGGCCATCGGCTTGACAAAACAGGTTTATTATGCTATTATTATCATATATGGAAAAGAAAAAACAATCTCCTTACGGCAGATAGGAGGCGGGAACATGCAAACGCAGATGTACAACTTGATAAAAATACTGCACGCGGCTTTTTTTGACGATGCTCCCGCACTGGAAGCGCCTGACTGGGAGGCGCTGTATCAGCTTGCGGAGGAGCAGTCGATAGTCCCTCTGTTCAATGAAGGTGCCGGAAAATATGAAGAATATGAGTCCATGCCGGAAAAGCACAGGCTGGATATCTCTGTCCGTTCGGTAGTGCTTATCTCGATGCAGGCGCAAAAAACCTCCGGCTTTCTCGCTGCCTATGATGCTCTTCTGGGTGCGGGGCTGCGCCCGCTGCTCATAAAGGGTCTTATCTGCCGCAGTGCCTACGGCGAGCTGGCTGATCACCGCATTTCGGGCGATGAGGATATTTACATTCCAAAACAGGATTTTGTAAAATGCAGGGATATTCTGCTGCAGCTTGGCTACACCATGAAGGGTCCCGAGCTTTCAGAAGAAATGCTTGGCTCGGTTCAGGCGGTAAGCTTCTGTTCTCAGTCACTGACTATCGAGGTACATATAAATTTATTCGGCACAGACTCATGGCTGGGGCGTCGGTGCAACAGCTTTTTTACAAACGCCTTTGATAAGGCTGTCTCGTTAAATATAGATGGCAGCGAAGGCCCACGCACCGTCTATACAATGGAGCCGACTCAGAACTACCTGTTTCTCTTTCTGCATTTTTACAAGCACTTTCTCAGCATCGGGGTTGGGCTCAGGCAGATCATTGACATAACCCTGTTTTACGATATGCTCCGTAATAAAATAGAGCTTTCAGAGGTTGAAGGTATTTTGTGCGAATTAAGGGCAGACAGGCTGTATGCCGACGCTTTAGCCATCGGAGAAATGCTTGGTTTTTCCGTCCCCACGTCTCTTTCGGGATTAGATACCGATGTTCTGATCGACGAAATGACCGACAGCGGCATTTACGGAAATATGGACCGCATGAACAGCCATTACGTCATAAACGCCGTTTTAAACGGAGGCTCACCCTCAAAGGGCATATTGCAACGAATTCTTCCGCCGCTTTCTTCTATGCAAAAAAACTTCCCTGTGTTGCGCGACTACCCGATTCTCTACCCGATAGCATGGGTCAGGCGCTGCTTGAGCTTTATCAATAGAGGCGATATTGTGCTCAGGGGCAAAAATCTCCCTCACACCCTTGAAACAGCAAATAAAAGACTGGAGCTTATGAAGAAATACGGCATCGTTGACTGACGCGACAGAGCCTCTCACCATACTAAACATAAAAAGGCCATTCCCGACTCTTGCGGGAATGGCCTTTTTCTGATTCTCGTTCAGCGCCTTCTGTTTGTCAAGCACCGCTCTACATTTGTGATATACTTAAATTTGTGACATTAAACATTTTTCCGCCGCCGTTTTCCACCAGCGCCAGCGTGTTGAGGCTGTTGGCACTCGTTCTGAAGCCGACATTTTCGGCGGCGAGGGCACCATCAACATACAGGCTGTATAGCTTCGCATCAATATCAGCTTCAATTCTGACTGAAACCTTTTCCCCTACGGTGTAGTTTGCAGCCCTTGTCTTGCTGCTCGCGTCACGGGTGTAAAGCGTACCGCCGGAGAACAGAATGACGATAGAGCCTGATGCAAAATAATTCCCGCTTGAAGTGTTAAGCGCAGCGGAATTTCCCAAAAGTATTCCGCTGTCATTAGAGCCGTTGTCTATAAGGTCAAAGCTGTAAACCACCTTTCCCTGTTTTTCCGGCAGGGCGGTGAACGCCGCCGCGTTCTGCTGCGACGAGGTCAGTGTCACATTTGAAAAATCAAGAACCTCCTGTTTAATGCTCCATACGGGGATCATTGTGCCGGCCTTCCATGCGTATACGGCTATCTCTACGCCTTCGCCGTCAAGGTCACTGAAGGCGCCCTTTATCTCAGCCTCGGCCGTATGCTTTCTGACGCTCATCATCATGCCGCTGTCATCATACAGTGCCACGTATACGTCTTCGCCGCCCGGCTCCTGTATATTAAGCCGGTAGCTGACCTCTCCGCCCAGATAAAGCGCGCTGAGAGCGTCGGCAGGTATAGTGATGCTGCTGTTATACAGCTCCTTGATATCCTCCTCGCCGAGAGCGTAGTTGTAGATCTTGTATTCGTCTACAAGGCCTCTTGCTCCCTCGCCGCTGCCCCAGTTTGCTCTGCCGATATACGCGGCAGGGTCACTTCCGAGTATATCCACCACCGCAGCTGAGGAGTCGGCAGCCGATACAAGCTCACCGTTGATATAAAGCGACGTTTTATCCTTATCTACCGTAACGGCCACATGCTTCCATTCGTCGCCTGCAAAGGTCGCCTCGGGGTAAGCCGAACGGCCATAATTATAACGCTCGGCCTTCATGGATTTGCCTTCGTCAAGGATACCTATATACAGCTCTGAGCCGTATTTCTGAGGCTCGGAGCCGGGAGCCGCATAGAACATCCAGTTTACATTGCTGGCGCTGTCTGTTTTGGACCAATAGGTCACGGTAAAGCTGTCTTCCCCGGCCAAGAGGCTTTGGCCGTTATCACCGAACAGCTCTATGTAATTATCCGCGCTGCCGCTAAACCTCACAGCTTTACCCTTGTAACCTCTTTCATAGCTAAGGCTGCCGTTTTCTGCCGCCATGCCGTAGTCGGTGCTCAGATCGGAGTTGTCGAAGCTAAGCTCAAGAATGAGAGAGTCGTCACGGTCTCTTGCCGGAGGCTCGTCTTTCTCAATGCCCAGCACGCTCATCATAACGTCAAACACCTCTGTGTTTTCGTGAACGCCGGTAAGCCTTTCCGCGCCGGGGCCATAGGCGTAAATGGGAACATAGGCGCTCGTATGGTTGCCTGTCGTCCACTTATACTTCCCGTATATCGACGCACCCGCGCCGGTATTGCTGCTGCCAAGCAGACCGATACCGCCTGTTTCGTGGTCGGCTGTAACTATAACGAGCGTGTTCTTGTCCTTTTTCGCAAAGTCAAGGGCCTCCGCTATCGCGTTGTCAAATATCTTCGCCTGCTCGATAGCGCCAAGGGCGTCGTTACTGTGGGCGTAATGGTCGATCAACGCGCCCTCAGCCATGAGTACGAAGCCATTTTCGCTTCTTCCGTCAAGCATCCCGATAGATTTCTTCACCATCTCATCTAAGAGCGGCTCGGTAGTGTCGCCGTCCAAGGGCTGGTCAAGGTCGCCGCTTTCACCAAAAAGACCTATCACCTTATCACCGCCTGCAAGCGCATTCATCTGGTCGGCCGTTGTGACATGCTTATAGCCGTCGCTCTTCATTCCGCTCAGAAGATCGGTGAAATACTCACCGCCGCCGCCCATAAGTATGTCGGTGCCGCTCACCGCCTGCTGCGAGGCTATCTCGTCATGGTATATCCTATCCATTGCGTGGGCGGAGAAAGCCGCCGGTGTGGCGTCTGTGATATCGGTTGTCGTAAGCACGCCCGTTGCCATGCCGTTCTCCCGGGCGTACTCCATAAGGTTCTTGAATCTGGCTCCCGCTCCGCCGAGACCAACGTAGTAGTTAATGGTTTTGAGACCCGTGGCCAGAGCCGTTCCTCCGGCTGCGCTGTCTGTCACGCCGTCACTTCTGGAGTAGGTCTTTGAAAGCCCTATATAGGGCATAGTCTGCACGCTGTAGGGCTTGTCGGCGCCGTTATAGTGCCACTGGGAAAGCTGCATTATGTTCTGGCCGGTTCCGTCGCCGATAAGAAGGATCACATTTTTGGCGCTGTCGCTCTCAGGGCTCTCAGGCAGGTCGTTTTCGTCCGTTATCGGCTCCGCCGGCGTAACGCTTACGTCCTTTTTGACCCTGTTTTCGTCCTCGTCTGCGCCCTCTTGTTTTATTCCCGATATCTTTACATTGTCAATGCTGCCGGTGTAGTCCTTGTCGATCGAGAACATGGAATGTCCTATATATGTGTTCAGCCCGCTGCCGAGCATGGGCAGGCTGCCCTTTGTTTCATATGTAAGGAATTCTTCGCCGTTGATATATACGGTGTGCTTCGTGGGCTCTATGACATACTTCAGCTTGACCCACTCATCGCCGCCTATATTCGACATGGCCTTGGTGCCGGAGCTCTTCCATTCGCTGCCGGGGTTAAGAGAGTACCTTAGTCCCTGCCCCTTCGGCTCGTACTTGAAATAGAAATACTTCGTCGGCTCGTTTTTATCTGCTATCTGGAAGGTGCTGCTGTTGCTCGAATAGGTCTGGCTGCTCTTTATGTCCATCTCTATAGTGAGATACAGCATATCGTCGCAGACTCCGTTCGGGAGCTTAAGATAGCTTCCGTTACCGGAGGTGTTATCGAGCCTGAGCACATTGCTGCCCAGCTCTTCGTCAAAGACTATAGACGCACTGCCCCGGAAAAGACCGTCGTTATTACCGACTGTGTCCTTCACGCCGCCGCTGAGCTTTTCCTCAAAGTCATAATACAGTATAACAGTTTCCTCCGACTCTGAGGTATCCTCCTCCGGCTCTTCAAATATGGTTTTTACATCGTAGAAATCCCAGCCCGTTATTCCGGTTATATGCGCGATCTTTCGGCAAATCTCGGTACTGTGATAATATCCGTTGAAATGCTCGGCTCCTCTGCCCTCGGCAAAAAGCATAACGTTAGTGTTCGACGGCCCGGCCCCGAGCCATTCAATGCTGTCACTGCCGCTCGATCTGCTTGAAAGCCCGGTTTCCACCACAGAGCCTGTTTCATGCTCCGCGGTCACTATAACAAGGGTCTCGCCGTCCCGGGCGGCAAAGTCCAGCGCCGCACCGATGGCGTCATCCAGAGCTTTAACAGCCTCCATCGCCTTTAAGGAGTCGTTTTTCTCGGCATAATCCTCGATTTTGGCGCTGTCTATAACAAGCACAAAGCCGTCACCGCTATCGCTGAGCCGACTTAACGCATAGTTAGTATCGTCGGCAAGGGAGCTGCTGGAGGAAATTTTAACGTCCAGCTCTGCGCCGTCAACCTGATTTTTTATGGATTTTATATCGCCGGCATCGGCGCTGTGGGCCACGAACGCACTTGCGACAGTCTCCGAGATCTCGGCATCTGAAATGATACCTGTGCGTTTTCCGCTTCTGGCCGCCGCTTCTGTCAAGGTTTCATACCCGCGGTAACCGTCCAGCTCCGCGCCAAGGCCTAATACTCCGTTATCCGTACCGGAGCCGGTGGCAAGCTGGGTACCCGCCGACGCGTCGTCACTTGTTCCGTTGTCGGCAGAATAGGTGGAAACAAGGCCGGTGACACCCATCTTCTGCATATTGAGCTCTTCGTATGCGCTCATATACTTCCACTGAGTATACTGGATAAGGTTTTCGCCCATGCCCTCGCCGATTATGTAAATAACGTTCT
>JAFLUQ010000042.1 GCA_022508735.1 Oscillospiraceae bacterium
AGCATCTGCCTTACAAGCAGAGGGTCATAGGTTCGAGCCCTATAACTCCCACCAAAAATCGACATCCTTCGAACGGAGGATGTCGATTTTACTTATTCACTTTTCACTCTTCACTAAAAAACTTACTCAATTAAAGAAAAAAATAAATTAAAAGAGGTGCATTAAAATGATCAAATTTATAGGCTACCCTAAGTGCTCTACCTGCCAGAAGGCGCAGAAATTCTTAGACGAAAACAACATAGAATACGAGGCTCGGGATATTAAGGTCGATAATCCCACATTTGAGGAGTTAAAAGAGTGGCACGAAATGAGCGGCACTCCTCTGAAAAAGTTTTTCAACACCAGCGGCCTCTTGTACCGCTCTATGGAGCTTAAGGACAAGCTTGACTCTATGACCGATGAGGAGCAGCTCCGCCTGCTCGCCACCGACGGCATGCTCGTAAAGCGGCCAATAGCCATATCCGGCAAAACCGTGCTGCTGGGCTTCAAGGCCGAAAAGTGGGCGGCATTAAAATAATAACAACTATAAAAGACCGACCTTCGTGAAAGCGAACATCGGTCTTTTAGTTTGTCTCGGAACAAAATATGTGTACAAAAAACGATAAAAGTGCACAAAAAGCCTTGCCAAAATGTATAGTTTATGTTATAATTATTACAAATATATAAAATAGGAGATGGAAAAATGAAGAGACTTTTATGCGTTATTCTTGCGCTGACCATGCTGGCGTCAGTTCCCGGCATAGTTTTTGCCGACGACCTGAGCGTCACTCTCAACGGTCAGCCCTTGGATACGGGCGTGGAGCTTATCGTCCGTAACGAAACAGTGTTTTTTCCTGTGAACACTCTTTTCACAGCTATGAACTACGCCGTCAGCTGGGACGGTGAGACCGCCACCTTAACGGCCACAGCAGGCGTAAACGAGCTACGCCTTGTTGTCGGAGAGTCGGTAGTTCATAAAAACGGTGTTCCCAAATCCATTGACGGCGAAATATTCAATGGCTACGGCTATATTTACGTGCCGCTCAGTGCTCTTACTGCCATGGGCATGGGAGTTGAGCAGAACGGAAACAGCGTCGCCATAACCGCCGATATGATGGACGGCAGATATTTCAAGATCGTTCACACCGCAACGGGCAAGGCTCTGTCGATCGACGGTAACTCCGGCAATGACGGCTGGAGAGTCCGTTTTGTGAATCAGGACGCCGTGGACATACAGCTATGGAGCCTTTCTGCAAGGAGAGACGGCTCTTATCTGTTCGTTAATAAAAAGACCCGCCGCTCCTTTGACATGCCCAACGGCCGCCTTGACCTGGGTCTGGAGCTCATTCAGTACGGCGTGACCGATGGCACCAACCAATGGGTTAAGCCCGTGCGTCAGGACGACGGCACGTACCTTATGCAGTGCATGCACGGCGACAATCTTTACCTGACGGTTATGCCCGGTAACTTTGTGGCCCAGCAGGAATACATAGGCGACGCCAGCCAGAAGTTCACTTTTATAGAGTTCAAGGCCGACCCGCCGGTAGTCAGCGATACATCCGCGGCAGTGGCGGAGCCCGATCCGCTGAACGGCACCTTCGCCTCTCTTGTCACCGAAGACATCAGCGTACTTACAGTGGAGAATGGAATGCTCGCACTGACTGAAGCTGAGGCAAAAGATGAAAACGTCTGGAAGCTTATTCTTCAGGGTACCGGTGTGTATAAGATCACAAACAAAAAGACGGGTGACGAGGCAATACTCCGCATTACAGAGAACGGAGCCGCCGTTGACGGCCTTGACGGAACGGTCTTTGCTGTCACCGCCCCTCTTATGGCCCCCGAAATCTACACTAAAGACAGCTTTGGCGGCAAATACTACCGCATTTCAGTTGCCGGGTCTGATCAGGCTGTATCTGTGGCGGATGAGTCTGAAAATAACGGCGCAAGGATAGTGACCGCTGCCGCTTCCGCCAGTGAATTCCAATCCTGGGCGTTCATCCCTCAGGGCAACAACATGTATACAATAACAAACCGCGCCAGCGGCCGCTCCTTCGACGTTCCCTCAGCCAGTGTGGAGGAGGGCGCGTGGATAACCCAGTACACCACCAACAACGGCGCAAACCAAATATTTGAGGTAGTTGACGGCGCGGGCGGCACGGTAATGTTCAAGAATAAAAACTCCGAACAATACCTCACCATTGAGGACGGATATATTGTTCAGCGTAAGCGCGGCAGAAGCAACGATCAGTACTTCACCCTCACCGAGGACGGCGAGAGCGACCTCACGCTGATTGGAGCAGCTCCCACTTTGTTCGCACTCAAAGGCGAGGATAAGGTAAACAACGTTAAGCTTCAGTGGAACTCCGTCGGCGGAGTTGACCACTACGACGTATACCGCAGAACAGATGACTATGCTTACGAATTCGTGACCTCGCTCAGCGGCAACACCATCGACGATTACGATCTTGAGGTCGGCAAGAGCTACAGCTATGCGATCTATGCCCTCAGCGACACAGGACTTATCGACTATGTTGAGACAAAGGCAGTGATCCCCTATGACCTGCCTGCCGACCTCAAGAGCAGCACAAACCTTGCGGAATCCGGCTTTGATCGCCCCAACACTCTGTATGTTGACGGCGTGTATTACAGATTCTCAGAGTGGGGCGGCGGCCAGGAGTGGCGGCTCATGATGACCACTTCTACCGATGACATAACCTACAGCGAACCTGTTGAGGTGCTTAACGCCGCAGAAATTCTGGCACACGAGACCTGCCAGGGATTCCAGAGCGCACGTTTTGAGAGCCAGAACTTCGTATATAACCCCGTCAAAAACAAGTTCGCCTTTATCGCCCACTTTGAGGCCGATGGCGGCTACGGCACAGCCAGAACCTCTATCGCCACGGCAACTCCCGGCGAGCGCTTCACCTTCTACGGCGCATACCGTCCCGACGGTGGCGACACCCGCGACCTTAACGTATATGTGGATGATGACTATTCGGCCTATGTAATAGCGGCCATAAACATGAACGCCGATCTGGCCCTCTACAAGCTGAACGAGGACTGGAGCGGTTTTGAAGGCTTTGTGTGCTTCGTTAACCGCAACAGCCACAGAGAGCTTCCCGGTATGCTGAAGGTTGACGGCAGATACTATCTGTTCACCTCCGGCACGGCGGGCTGGTTCCCGACTCAGGGTATGTACAACACCGCCACCAGCATCGAAGGGCCTTGGTCTGAGCTGCGCGTTGTGGGCAACACGACCACCTTCTCGTCTCAGTCCGGCACTGTGAGCAGGCTTAAGCCCGGCAGCGAGAACTTCATGATGAACACCTATCGCTGGATGTACTTCTGGGATGCCGCGGTCGTAAAACGCACAAACAACCGCCGCTATCCCATCTCCGTTTCAAACGGCTTCGCCTTCTATGATTTCTACGATGAGCTTCTCTACAATTGGGATAACGACTACCTGATCCCCGTTCAGAACGGACGCATCCTTTCTCAGGATATGCCCTCTGTGGGCGTTTCCGCAGGCAGAACCACCGACGGCTCCTTTGCCAACGACGGTAACTACCAGAGCCGCTGGGATGCCGATTTAGAGGGGCTTGAACCCGAAGTAGAGATCATAACAGATCCGAACACCGGAGAAACTACCGAGAAAACCAAGCCGCTGGGTTGGCCCTACAGCTGGACCGTAGACCTTGGCGAAAACCGCGAGCTCAATGAGATACAGATCTCGTGGCTTATATGGAACGGCTCCGAGCCTTATTACAGCTATAAGATAGAGGTCAGCGGCGACGGCGAGCACTTCACCACCGCCCTTGACAATACCGAAGGCTTCACCGACTACGGCTTCACCGTTGACCGGCTTAACGCCGCAGGCCGATATGTGCGGCTCACAGTTATCGACGCTAAGCCCAGAAGCCATCCCAATGAAAACAACTATCCTCCTCAGCTCTATGAGGTAAAGATACTCGGCAAGTAATAACGCAAAAATGGACTGCCAAAGGCGGTCCATTTTTGCGTATCGATAAAGTTAAATTATAGTTTATCTGACTGCCCATTTTGTTTTATCCTATTTCCTCTCTCATTCTCGCCAGCACCTTCTTCTCAAGGCGGGATATCTGCACCTGGCTTAGCCCAAGAATACCGGCCACCTCGGACTGGGTCTTATCCTTGAAATAACGGAGCACAATTATACTGCGTTCACGGCTTGGCAGGCTGTTTATGGCCTGTTTCAGGCATATTCGCATGATCAGGTCATCCTCTCTGTCTTCGCTCGGAAGAGCGTCGAGCACGACGGAAAGGCGCCCGTCGGTTCCGGCCATCGGGCGGTCTATGGAGTCCGGTGGGCGTACGGCCTCCATAGCCTGTATCAGCTCCTCCGGGCTAACGCTTAGCTCCGCGGCCAACTCGCTCATTCCCAACTCTCCCCTGCGTTCCATGATGGAATAGGCCCGGCGGGCCAGTTCTTTATAGCTCCGGCTTACCTTTATGATACCGTCGTCACGCAAAAACCGTTTTATTTCACCTATTATCATCGGCACAGCATAGGTAGAGAACTCCACATCATAGCTCATGTCGAAGCGGCGAACCGCTTTCATCAAACCCATTGCCCCGATCTGAAACAAATCGTCCGTCTCGCCTCGGCCCTTAAAGCGGAGCACCGCACTGTGAATGAGGCCCCGATTTTTGGCCACAAGCTCCCCCATGGCCTCGCGGTCACCCTTTTGAGCCTTAACTATAAGCTCTTTTATTTCCTGCAGCATATGTAATCACCTACAGCCGTTTTCTCATCGTCACAACCGTTCCCTTTCCGGGCGCGCTCTCAACGTCAAGGCTATCCATGAAGCTTTCCATTACAGTGAAGCCCATGCCGCTGCGCTCCGCCTCGGGTTGGGTCGTGAATAGAGGCTGCCTTGCTCTTTCGACATCCTCAATACCGATGCCGCTGTCTCTGACGGTCACCGTTAATAGCCGTCCATCTAACCTCAGCTCCATTATTACCGGCCCGTCCTCATAGCGATAGCCGTGAATTATGGCGTTGGTAACGGCTTCACTGACCGCTGTCTTAACGTCAGCTACAGCGTCAACCTTCGGATTCAGCGGCAAAATGAAAAATGCCGCTATTCCCCTCGCCAAACTCTCGTTTATGCTTATTGAGTCAAACTCCGCTTTAAGATAGTTATTAATACTGTTCATTTTGTTCATTGCATTCATTTTATCATGTCCTCCACTGCTTTTCTGTAGTTCGGGTAGAGCCGACAAAGCTGTGTTACACCGCCCAGCTCCAGTATTCTTTTGAGCTTTTTTTCCGCCCCGGCCAGGGCCACTCGCCCGCCTATAGGAGACAAATTTTTAGCCCGGCCGATTATCAGGCCTATCCCGGCCGAATCCATAAAGCTGACCTCTGACAGATCCAAAACCAGATTTTTTTTGCCGCTCAGCTCGGTTTCAATGTCGATCTTACTCCTGAGATATGCCGCGCCGTATTGGTCTATCTCACCGCTCAGCACTGCAACGAGCGCACCGGGGCACTCGATAAATTCTTTAAGCATGTCCTTCACCTCACCCATATATACAATATATGTAAATAATTTCCTTTGCAGAAAAAAAACAACCTTTGTCGAAAGGGTGATTTCGACAAAGGTTGTCAATTTTTTATTCGTTTGCTTCAGGCACTACAGCTGTTTCTATAACGTTGCCTCTATAGTGAGCCTTAAGCTCCTCGTAGAGCAGCGTTTCGGTTGCGTGATAATAGGGTAAAACAAACAGCACGCCTATTCCGCAGCACAGCGCACCGAGAAAATACCAGCCAATGAACGAAAGCCAGAGCACAAAGGCCTGCCATTTAAAGCCCTGCATCATCTCGCCGCTGAGGCGAATGGCCTCTCTTGCCCTCATGCCGGGATTTTCTGCCACGATATACGGCACAAGCAAATATTGATACTCCTTCCAAAGACTGACAACGGTGAGGCCGATCATGACCAGAAGCATCAGTCCCGCAAGGCCGACCGCCGCATCGGGCACCCCGGCATCTGACCTATAAAACACAATGATCGTAAAGGCGAATATAACGTACAGCAAAACCAACATTGGCAGCTGCCATAAAAAGACATATAACCCTCTTAAAAACATCGTTTTCACGTTGCTGAGATAGCTGTTTTTGAAGCCGAAAACAGCGTGACCGAAATTTTTCTCACGTTCCACCACTGCCGCTATCTTTAGCTTTGCAAAGCCGACCATTAACGGGCCAATGACAAAAATTCTCAAAATTATGTCAAAGATCCACATTGCCAGCATCAAGCCCAGCATTGCCATTGCAAAAACAAACAGATCCGCGCGGCTAAAGCCTATCTCACCGGCAATCATTTCTATGGCCTCGGGGAAGTGAGTTACGCTGCGAATATAATCGGAAATATCCTCGGCAGTGTAATTCCCTTCAACAACATCCGTCGCCATATCTGAGTTGAAGCTTATGCCCCCGCCTGACACTCCTATGAGCATTGCCACGAGACAAATTATGAACATAAACCAGTATATTCCCTTTAGGGCATTCCATGCTTTTTTTCTGAGCAGTGGCCTGTTAATTTCCATGTGCTTTTCCTCCGATCTTTTTTGCCGCGTCTACAATTCGTGTAATACGGCCCTTCTTTGGTCTTTCTATGCGCGCGTCAGCTTCGTACACGCAGCCGAGGGTCTCCATTACCCAGGGCAGCTCCGCGCGAAGGCGCACCTCTGTTTCTCCCCGGCCGCCCTTTTGGAACATAAGACTCATGCAGTCGTTCATCTCCCACAGGGCTCCCGGATTTTGCACATATATGCTCCCAAGCTCGTTTTTATGTACCTTATAAAGCTTGGGCGCTTTGATCCGCTTTCCGCAAAGCTTATATGCCGCCTCATACACCACTCGGGTCTTTGCGGCATAAATCACCTCAATGGTCTCGGGCTTTTTCCAGTCCGCCCCGAGAGAGCCAAAAACCTCATCCAGCTCATTTTTATATGCCGCGGCGCTTTTGAAAAAATTCTGACAGCCCACGCAGGCGCACTTCACAAGGTAATTCGGCTGCGCACCGTAGTATTCACGAGTCGCTGCTAAGTCTACACCTATCACATAGTCTCCGAACAGAAGCTTTTTAAGTGACATAATGCACCGCTCCTTAGCTTAACAGCTCCAGCACAACAGCGCGGGAATTTTCCGCTGCCACATGCCTGAACTGCTCATAGTCCATCTCACCCTTGCCGCTGTAGCTGTCGGATATGGAGCGGATTATGGCGAAGGGCACATTATTTATGTGGCAGACCTGCCCTATGGCCGCACCCTCCATCTCGCAGGCTATGGCGTTAAACGCGGCGGCAAGCTCCGCTTTTTTTTCGGCAGACGCCACAAACTGGTCGCCGGAAACTATGGTTCCAACGAGGCTCCTTATACCCAGCCTCCCGGCTGCGGCGCATATCTCTTCTCCCAGTGTTTTATCAGCAGGCAGGCGAACAAGGTTTATTCCGCTTATCAGCCCCACCGGGTCGCCCAGCGGCGAGGTATCCATATCGTGCTGCACTGCGGCGTCAGCCACGGCTATGTCGCCTATCTCAAGCTCCGCCGTCAGCGAGCCTGCCACGCCGGTGTTTATTACAGAGCGAGCGCCGTAGCGCAGTATCATAGTCTGGGCACACACTGCGGCAAACACCTTGCCTATGCCGCACACCGCCGCTACTACACTTTTTCCCTGCAAGGTTCCGGTGGTAAATTCAATGCCGCTCACAGTCTCACTTTTCGTGTCCTTCATAAGCGCCTTAAGTGCATCCACCTCAATATCCATTGCTCCGATAATTCCAATCATTCGCTTCTCTCCCCCGGATATTTAAAGTCTATTTCCCCATAGCTTTTAAGTGCGCCAAGATACTTGCGGCACTCGATTTTAGCACTTTCGAGGTCAAGTTCAAGGTAGTTGCCGCACTCTTTGCGGCTGGCGCCGAAGACCTCCCCCTCATGGGCTATGATCTTTTCAAGAGTTTCAAATACCACCCGGCGAACGGTATCGGGCTCCACGCCGCGGGTCAAAAGGTAAAAGCCCGTGCGGCAGCCCATTGGGCCAAAATATATGACGCTGTCACCAATATCGGAATTACGGACATATGTTGCGAACATATGCTCCACCGTGTGCATGGTTATATTATCCATATAGTCGCCGGCATTAGGCTTTCTTGTGCGCATATCAAAGGTGGTGATATCACCGTCAACGCGGGAAATGTATATCCCCGGTTCAATAAAATCATGATCTACACTAAAGCTGGTTATCCTGTTCATCTGCTGGTTCCTCCTTTATCGGGCCCACATTCACAACGGTATTCTGGGCTTTATATGTACTCTTTCCGAGGTTTTCACGCTTTATTACCGCGCCGTCTTTATATACCACGCGAAAGCTCTCCACTACATAGCCTCTGGTCCCGCGCTGTTTCACAACGCGTTTTCCGGGAGAAAGGGAGTCGTCAGTTACCTCTTTAGTGGTCGGCTCTATGACAGAAAGAGTATTATTTTCAATTTTGATCTCAGAGAAGCTGTCGTCATTCTGGCCGCGAATCTGCACCGTAAGCTTTCCGCCGTCTACTGAGGCAAAAATCTTTATAGGAGCCGAGCTGCTGTTTTTAAATTTAAAATCCTGCGTAGGATAGCTTATGGCCGCATCCTGCCCCAAGGGGAGATATGCAACAGGCAGGGAGTGATTCGAGCGGCGAACGATTTCCATATTTGAATAAAGTGCCGCATTATACAATGTGCTTGACACCTGACACACTCCGGCGCCCACTGTGTCCACCACAGTTCCATTGGAATAGCCCCTGGCAACCTGATAGCCCTTTTCAGCGGTTATGTCGCCATTGTGGTCATTGAATGAGAAGGTTTCACCGGGCAGCAGTTCTGCTCCATTAAGGAGATCTGCCGCTATTTTTATATTTTTGGATCGGGTCACATATCCGGTGTCAAACTCTGTAGTGCGTTCACCCAAAACATCGGGGTAAAGCGCTTCGTCCGGCAGAGGAGCAACGCTCTCGGTGTCTATCAGAAATTCATATACCGCACCCTCACCGGTGTTATTCTTCTGTATCTCTCTGGCCGCATCAAGATTAAAATTCTTTACAGTGGCTGTCACGCTGCCGTCAGAGTTTCTGCCATATGGCGCGTGAGGATTTACGGCGGTTCGCAGGTATATATCGTCCACATTTGGCTGTTCAAAGGGAATAATATTCACCGGCACCTCAATGGGAGAGTCAAAATCGGTTATTTCACCGATAAGCTCAAGGAGCCGCCCGATGTCGGCCTCGCAGCCATTTTCACCGTTAGTTACTACGACCTTATCATCCTCAATGCTATATGTAGATTCAGTAGGGAGCGTAGAGAAGCTCTCAAGATATTCCCTTACCTCCGCACTGATTTCGGCGCTCACCAAAGCTTCAGATGAGGAAAACCTCTGCGGCAAAACGAAAGAGCGGCATATAGCCAGCACCTTTTCCGCAAAATCTCCGCTTTTGCCAAGTTCATAAGCCTCACCTACAAGAGCGTCGGTCTTATATCTGATCCCCAGCTCATCAAGGGTGAAGGTGCGGGAGTTTTCGCCGAGATCAACTGTGATCCTGCGATTTGAGAATTCCTGCTCCAGCGCGGCCACGGCCTCGGCAGTCTTCATACCGCCTATGCGCACTCCGTCAACATATACGTTACGTATTATTTTGTCTGACCCTGCCTCCGCCGCTGTCGCCAGCGCCGCTGCGCCGACAACAGCCAACAGCAGAAGCATAACGACAAGAAATACCACAAGTCGTTTTATTTTTCTGTTTTCAATTTTTGTTTGTTTGATTTTTGTCTTTCTCAGAGCCATGGGGCTCCCTCCCTATTTCTTTTTCCTAAGCATTGCATCTTTAACTACTGGCTTGTCCACTCTAATATAAAGCGTCATGGCAGCGTGGCGTGCCACGTCGATCTCCTCGCCAAGCTCGTCAGTCATGTATTCGACCTTCTGAGTGAAATACGGCTGTCCGGGCTGGATGACCTCTATCTCGTCGCCCTTAAAGAAGCGATTTCGCTGCGAGACCTTTGCAACATGGGTCTCACAATCATAGTCCTCTACGATGCCTATTATATCACATTCACGGATATATGAGCTGCTGCCGTAGATCTGAGCTCCGGCCATAGGGATGCCGAAGAAGAAGCCCGTGTAGTATTCACGGTGGCTGACCTTGCATACCTCCTCATACAGGGAATTCGCAAGCTCTCTGCCCCATTCTCCGGCCATATAAGCATCTATGGCGTTCCTATAGGCCTGAATTATTGTAGCTACATAGTATTCGCTCTTTACGCGGCCCTCGATCTTCAGCGATACGGCGCCGCTTTCTATAAGCTCGGGGATATGCTCTATCATGCAGAGATCTTTGGAATTAAAGATGAAGCTGCCCCTCTCGGTCTCATAGATAGGGAAGTATTCTCCGGGCCGCTTTTCCTCCATAAGAGTGTAGTTCCAGCGGCAAGGGTGCGAACAGGCCCCCTGATTGCTGTCGCGGCAGGTCATGTAGTTACTGAGCAGGCACCGCCCCGAGTAGGATACGCACATGGCCCCGTGAACGAAAACCTCCAGCTCGCAGTCGGTTTTGTCGGCTATTTCCCTGACCTCAGCGAGGGTCATTTCCCTTGCCAGCACCACCCTTTCAGCTCCGTGATCCTTCCAGAAATTCACCGTTGCCCAGTTGGTGTTATTGGCCTGAGTGCTGATATGGATGGGGAGCTTTGGCGCTGCCTTTCGGCACAGCTCAAAGGCCCCCGGGTCGGAGATCAGCACCGCGTCGGCCCCCAGCTCATATATTTCACGGAAATACCGCTCCATGTCCTCTAAATCACGGTTGTGGGGAATTATGTTTGCCGTGACATATACCTTCTTACCCATTTTGTGGGCAAACTCTATTCCCTCACGCATTTCGTCGGGCGTGAAGTTATCCGCCGCGGTGCGGAGGCTGTAGGCCTCACCGCCGATGTATACCGCGTCCGCGCCGTATTTCAGCGCAATTTTTAATTTGTATAAATTTCCCGCCGGGGCGAGAAGCTCGATCTTTTTCATGCTTTTTGTCCCTTATCTGATTATTTCTATTACCTTTACCATGCCGCGCCGGTTTTCACCTGTGCGGATAACCGTGCCCGGTGCAATGGTGCAGGCTCCGGTGTTTTCATCGTAATACTGCCCGGCAGCGGAGCTGTCGTCTTCATCATATAATATCACGGTTTCCACATCCTGTCCGCCGCGGCTGCCCTCCAGATATATGGCGGTCTTGCCGTCTACAAAGGTGATCGCCGCGCGGCTGACGACAAATTCCTCCTCGTCCCACACAATTTCTTCTGTAGGATTGAGCAGCAGCACACACTCGCCCTTGCCGTAAACAAAGCCGGTGTACGCAGCTCCGTCATAGAGGTCATCAAAAGTGAGAACTTCTACATCTGTAGCCTTTATATTTTCATAATTGCCGTAATTCGGATCATCCTTGCTTTGACACACCGCCATGATCACAGCCTTCGGCGAAAGGGCGCCTATGCCTATCGTCTGTGCCCTTGCATTAAAGACCGCATCCTCTATGGGCCGCACCGGCATATCCTCAGTGGAAAGTCTATTTAGATACCAGTATCCGGATACGATATCACCATACATTTTCCGATAATATTTTTCGAGCTTTAAAACGCGGGTCTCGGGGCTTTTCAGCATCCCGTTCACTTTTTCATAGGCCGCTTCACGGCTGAGGGTCTGCCGCCCTTCATCTGTGTCCAGCTGCATATCGTCTGTGAGGATGCCAATGGCATGATATCCACTACGATATTCACTCTTACCTACAAAAATTACGCCATATTCAGGCTTGCCGAGATCCGACATTTCCGCCGTATCAACAATAAAAATATATCCATCATCATATCCGTCTATGGATTCGTACATTGAGGGCATGTATTCTTCAGTGGTAGCCTCGGTAAGAAGCACCACATCGGAATATCCGTCATTGTCTCCGTAATACCAAATGTTTTTGCCGTTGTTTTCCGGGAAAAACATCTCCGTCCACCCGGCCACGATGTCATCAGGGTCAGACGGATCGCCGCCCTTTTCTACGGCAAATACGCTGGCATATCTCTCAGGCTGAGAAGCTGCGCTGAGCCGGAAGCCTTCACTTTCACAGGTGACAACGGAATATACCCGATACCACTTGTCTTTCTGCGATATTTTAACGACCCGGTATTCCGTCCCCATGTTTATCAGCTCGGAAATATATCCCGCAGCCTCTGAGGCCGTCATTTTTTTTGGCTCCGGGTCACCCCCGTAAATATCCACAGTGTCAGCAAGATAACACTCACGGATATCGCCGTATACGTCGATGACCTTGATCACCGCACTGTGACCGTATATGTCATCCCTCTCCTCCACGCTTATCAGATACACGGGTTTGGAGGAATGCAAAGCCTCTCCCTTATAATCAAGGAGGACATTTTCCAGCAATATACAATCGTTATCACCGGATATATATGCGCTGTACGACTGCTGCTCCGTAAAGAATTGGCTTACAGGGCCGGCAAGCACATCATTCGGGACTCCGTCTTTCACCCCAAGTCTGCGGGCAAAAACGAACGCGTCCCCGTTTATTTCCCGCCCGTCAAGGCTGAGTACTCCATCGGTAAATGACGCTTTGGCGTTTTCAACTCTTTCCATATGAAAGTTATTGTATCCGTCCGCGACAATACCGACAATCTCTCTATCAAAGATATTACTTTTAGTCCTGCTGTCGTACTTTATGATACGTTTTCCTCCGCCCTCCGCCAAAAGCCGCCGGATATACTCCGTCGCCTCGTCGGCGTTCAGCCTTGTGCCGTCATTTTCATCGTCATATATACGAACCACATCGGCCGTGCGACATTGGTTAACATATCCGTATGCGTCAAGAATTTCAAATGTATTCCTATCTCCGTAATCCCAGTCGATATCTTCCCGAAAGCCTATTATCATTCCGTAACGGTCCGGTCTGTAAGCCTCCGCATAGGCTATCATGCCGTCGCAGTTTATCGCAACGACCGCACCCGCATCTACGCCGCTGTCCATAAGTGATTTTACGCTCAAACCGTTAAGGCGCGAAACCCTGCTCTCAAAATAAGAGGAAACCGTATTAGCCGCAACATCAAAAACAATATTGCTCATCTCAGCAAAAGATGTGGAAATATTATGCAGCACAAGGCCGCCCTCGCACACCGTTGTAGTGAGAGTGGCAAGATAACTATTGCCGGAAATCTCTTCAAGCTTTGCGGGAGCGCCGTCATAATCAAAGAAAACATAGTCCGACGGGGCGTAATCCGCGACTTCAGCACCGAAAATTACATTAAACTTCCACGTGCCGTTTTCGTCAGTCATAGATTCTAACACCGATTCAGAGGAATAGATGAACACAAGGGCGTATTCATTCAGGCCGTCGCCGTTATTGTCAACAAGCTTGATACGGCCGTCTCTGCCGCCGAAAACCGCGGCATAGTCCGCCGCCTTGGAACCGGGGCTTAGCCGGCCGCGGTCAAGGTTAACATAAACCTTTGCGTCTTTCGCCATGTTATTTGGCCCGTACTCCGGTGAACGCACCTCTGTGATATTTCGTCCCTCCTCGGGAACAGCGCTCAGAACCACGCTGTGGCCGCTTTCGTCACTGCCGACTGTCACTTCACAGCTCTGACCGAAATATATCACCGCGTCTCCGCAGCCAATGCCAAACACACCTATGACGTTTCCGTCATGGGCGCTCAGCGTGACCGTGCGAGAGGCCGTGTCAATATCCGAAATAACAGCCTTGTAGGCCGCCTCTCCCTCCGCTACGGCACTGCCTGCAGCGAACAGAATCAATATGAAAATAAAGGTTACAAGCAGTTTTTTCATAACTGCACCTTGCTTTCTATATAGCTCTTAAAATCTATTTCTTCACCGACAGCGCCACACCGTCGCCCACAGGCAGCAATGTCGTGGTTAGCTGCGGATCATGCGTTATGGCCTCGAGATACTGCCTGAGCCGCTTTACTATCGTGATCTTGCGGCGGATCACATTATTGTCGTCGCCGGTCATGCCGTGGAACAGGATATTATCGGAAAGCAGTATTCCGCCGCTGTTTAATAGCCTCATGATTTCAGGCAAAAACTCGATATACTGCCCCTTGGCGGCATCGAGAAATACAAAGTCAAAGCCGCTGTCGAGCCATGATAGCACCTCGGCAGCCTCGCCCTCAATGACCTTGATCTTGTTTTCATAGCCCACCTTGAACACATTGTCCACGGCTATATCGGCGTGCTTTTTATAGCGCTCGATAGTGACTATTTGGCTGTCGTCAGGGAGATTATCTGCCATAAGTATGCTGCTGTAGCCCACAGCCGTGCCAACCTCCAGCACCCGCTTCGGCTTAGTAAGTGATAGAAGAGTCACGATAAGCTGTTCGGTGTCGCGGGAAACTATCGGAGCATAGCTCTCGGTCATGGCTGATTTTTGCCTCAGCTCCTCCAGAAACTCGCTCCGCCGCGGCAGAAGCGAGGCCAGATATTCCTTTTCGTTTTCAATGCTTTCCATACACACAGCCGCCTTCGGTTATTATATAGTCCATTGGCTTGTCGTGAGCCTTTGGTGTCAGCTCTGCAAGCTGAAGCTCAAATATCGCCGCCGCTCTCGGGCAGCTGAGTCCCTCTAAAAATCTGTCATAGCAGCCCTTGCCAAAGCCCATACGGTTACCGTTTCTGTCGGCGGCCACCGCCGGGGCCACAATAAAATCCAATATATCCTTATCCGCAAAAATCGGGCTTTCCGGTTCGATCACGCCGTATTCCCCTGTTCTCATCGGCATATCCGGGAAATACCGCGCGGGAGTGATCACAACGCCATGAGTGATCGGAATATAGAAATTCTTTTCGGCGGTATATAGCCCGGTCACGTCTGCCTCGCCGAAAAGCGGAAGATAAAACATGACGTGCTTTGCCGCCTTAAACTCAGGTAAATCTTTCAAATACTGGCAAATTTTTCCGCACGCATCGGTGTATTTATCTGTCTTAGCAAACTCCCGCCTTTTGGCAAGAATTTGTTTTCTTAGCTCGTTCATTATTTACACTGCATTTTCGCAGACACTTCTTCGGCCGCTGCCTTACCCTTAAGGGCGGTCAGCAGCGCCAGCCCAAACTCAAGGGAGCGGCCCGCACCCTTGCCGGTTATGACGCGCCCGTCAGTGACAACGCCCTCTCCGGTGCACTCAGCCCCGAGCAGGTCCTCCTCATAGCCCGGGAAGCAGGTGGCCTTTTTGCCGCGCACAACGCCGCGAAGGCCCAGCACCATGGGAGCCGCGCAGATCGCTGCCATATAAATGCCGTTGGCCTCGGCCTGATCTATGATCTCGCCTACCTCCTCGCTGTCGCGGAGGTTAGTGGCTCCGGGCAGACCTCCGGGCAGCACTATCATCTCGCAGCCATCCATATCCACCTCGTCAATGGTTATGTCGGCCTTGAGCTCCACGCCCTTTGAGCAGGTGACGGTCTTGCCCATAACGCCTACTGTCTTCACGTCCACGCCGCCGCGGCGCAGAATGTCCAGCGGGGCCATAGCCTCAACAATTTCAAATCCGTCAGCTAAAAACAAATATACCATAGTAATCTTCCTTTCTCAAATCTCAATCACAGTATACTTTTTCACCAAAAATATGGGGTGATAGCTTTCCTTTGCCCGTCTCAGGCCCTCGATGCCCATGTCCTCCTCGCGGTTGATGAAGGGGTAGTCCCTCCACTCATTCTCGCAGAAGAGCTTATTTATCATCTGATAGGCTCCGC
>JAFLUQ010000043.1 GCA_022508735.1 Oscillospiraceae bacterium
GCCCCTAAGCTACGAACGAAAATCACCACTCGGCGTACCCACGTACGCCGTCGGGTGGGCTTGCTCCGGCGGACAAACCGCCGTCACAAGCTGATTTTCGTCCGTTCTGCACGATTTTTTCGGCCGGCCCCCTGTGCCTCCACACTACAAAGTGATTTTTTACAACCTCTACACACACCCATGTCAGAGGTAGAATGGAGATTAAAATGAAGCTTAAAGATCACAAATTCAGCTACGACCGTGAAAAAATGCTCACCGAAACCAAGGGGAGCCCGTCGTGGGTACACTTTGGCTGCGGAAACATCTTTCGCGCCCTGCCCGCCCGCTGCGCCGAGACGCTTCTTGAGCAGGGGCTCACTAAAACCGGAATTATTGCCGTTGAGGGTTACGATGAAGAGATAGTCGAAAAAATATACCGCCCAAACAATAACATCAGTCTGCTGGTCACGCTGAAAGCAAATGGCAGCAGCGAAGAAACTGTTATCGGCAGCGTGGCCGAATCGCTGACCTTTAACGACGGCGAGCGGCTGAAACAGATATTCGCGGCCCCCTCCCTCGCTATGGTGAGCTTCACCATAACCGAAAAGGGCTACTCCTCTGAAAAATATATGGAGCAAATAACGGCTCTGCTCCACGCCCGCTTTAAGTCCGGCGGCGGCCCTGTCGCCATGATAAGCATGGACAACTGCTCAAATAACGGCGATGTTTTGAAGGCCGCCGTTTCTAAAGCCGCCGAAAAATACGGCGACAGCGGCTTTGTTTCATATATCGAAGGCCTGTCGTTCCCGCTCACCATGATAGACAAAATAACCCCCCGGCCCGACGCGGCTATCGCGGAAGCGCTCACAAATGAAGGCTGGGAAGATATGCGGCCAATAGTGACAGAAAAGAGCACATACATCGCCCCCTTCGTGAATGCCGAGGAGTGCGAATATCTTGTTATTGAGGACGATTTCCCAAATGGCAGACCCTGCCTTGAGAAAGGCGGCATTATTTTCACCGACCGCCAAACGGTCATCCGCTGCGAAAAAATGAAGGTGGGCGCATGTCTTAATCCGCTCCACACGGCGCTGGCTGTCTTCGGCTGTCTGCTGGGCTTTGATAAAATCGCGGGCGAAATGGCCGACGAGGATCTCCGCCGTCTTGCGGAGGGCGTTGGAGCCGAGGGCCTTCCCGCTGTGGAAAACCCCGGGGTCCTGAGTCCCGAAAAATTCATTGCCGACGTTCTGACCAGGCGGCTCCTGAGCCCTCACATTCCGGATTCACCGCGGCGGATAGCTACAGACACTTCACAGAAGATCCCCGTGCGCTTCGGCGGAACTCTGAAATATTACGGCGAAAAGGCCGCAGGGCTCACCTTCATTCCCCTCGCCATCGCCGGTTGGCTCAGATACTTAAATGGGATCGACGACAGCGGCAATAAATTTGACCTTAGCCCCGACCCGCTTTTATCGGAGCTTACGGGTAAAACTCCCGAAGAAATTCTGAAGATGAAAGACATCTTCGCCGTTGACCTTTATGAGATAGGCCTTGCGGAAAAAATACTGGATTATTATTCCAAGCTCAGTCAGGGCGTGGGATCGGTACGGAGGACGCTTCATGAAAAACTTTATTGACAATGATTTTTTGCTTGAAAATGAAACAGCAAAGACACTTTATAACTATGCGAAAGACTTTCCCATCATCGACTATCACTGCCACATCAGCCCCAAAGAGATAGCTGAGGATCGCCATTTTAAAAATATAACCGAGCTCTGGCTGGGCGGCGACCACTACAAATGGCGGCTCATGCGGCAAAACAGTGTGGATGAGAAATACATTACCGGCTCCGCTCCCGATCGCGACAAATTTCAAAAGTGGGCGGAAACACTGGAGAAGGCCGCAGGGAATCCCATATATGTATGGAGCCATCTGGAGCTCAGGCGATACTTCGGCTACGACGGCATACTAAACGGCATGGCCGCCGGCGAGGTCTGGGAGCTGTGCGGCGAAAAGCTGAAGGGCCTTTCGGCGCGCAAATTTATTGAAATGTCAAATGTGGAGCTCATATGCACGACCGACGACCCGGCCGACGATTTAAGGTGGCACAAGGTCATAGCCGCCGACGCGGGCTTTAAGGTCAGGGTCCTCCCCTCCTTCCGGCCGGACAAACCGCTCAATATTGAGCTTGACGGCTTTGCCGGCTATATCTCCGCTCTTTCCCGTGCGGCGGAAACTGAGATAAACAGCTTTGCGGATTTAAAAACCGCACTCATAAAACGCATAGAATATTTTGACGCTCTGGGCTGCCGCACAGCGGACCACGGCCTGACGAAGGCTATCTACTCCCCCTGCGAAGAAGCGGAGGCGGAGCGCGTTTTTGCCGCCGCCCTCAGGGGCGAAAAAATCAATTTGTCCGATGCGGAAAAACACAAAACCGCCCTTCTCATATTCTTAGGCGGCGAGTATAAAAAGCGCGGCTGGGTGATGCAGCTGCACTACGGCTGCGACAGGAATGTGAACACAAAAATGTTTAAGGAGCTCGGCCCCGACACGGGCCTTGACTGCATAAACCCCGCCTCACCCTCAGCTTATCTCGCAAGGCTCCTTGACGGCTTTGGCGATAGCCTCCCCAAAACCATAGTTTACAGCCTTGACCCTTCTGAGAACACCGCCATTGACAGCATCTCGGGCTGTTTTTCCGGCGTGCGTCACGGTGCGGCCTGGTGGTTTAACGACAATAAGGCCGGCATCCTCAATCAGCTCACCTCCGCCGCCAATCAGGGGCTTCTCGGCAGCTTCACCGGCATGCTCACCGACTCACGCAGCTTCCTCTCCTACACACGGCACGAATATTTCAGAAGGATATTCTGTAATTTCCTCGCCGGTCTGGCCGAGGGCGGCGAATATCCCTGCGACGAAAGGGCCCTTCGTAAAATCGTGCGCGGCGTTTGCCACGGTAACGCGGCGGAATTTTTCGGGTTTTAAAAACAGTAAAATATTTTAAAATCAGTTACAACTTTTTTCCAAAAAGTGCTTGACATCTTATTATCATTGTGATATAATCAAATTGAAAATAAGAAAGGAGGCACGCTATGGACTGTTCAAAGGTTTATGAAACAGGGCTGTTATACCACCATTATGCGAATACTGCATATCCCCTGACTCCCGGGTCTTTTAAGCAGTATAAGCTGACAGACGAGGCTGAGATAATAAGCCTCGTGAAAGAGGAATGGAAAAAAACTGATGAACTTTCTCTTTACATCCACATTCCCTTTTGCAAAACCAGATGCAAATTCTGTGAATACACAGTGCTTGAGGGAACAGACGAAAACACAGAGAACGAATATGTTGAGCTGCTGCTCGGTGAGATGAAAATGTATTCGGAAATTCTGAAGGGTAAGAAGATCGTGGGGTATGATCTCGGCGGAGGCACTCCCACAAAGCTTTCGACCCGTAATCTGAAAAGAATAACCGATGCCCTTCACTCAATGTTCGACGTGGCGGACGGAGTGGTTTTCAGCATAGAAACAACACCGCTTATCGCGGCAAATGAGCCTGAAAAGATCAAGGCGGTCTATGATATGGGCTACAGACGGATCAGTATGGGAGTGCAGACCGTGTCTGAAAAGCTGCTCTCTGAGCTCGGACGAGACGGCTCAAAAAGCATTTATGAAAGAGCCGTCGAGAATATTCGCCTTGCAGGCTTCAGCAGCTTCAACATTGATCTTATGTATGGCTTTCTGCATCAGTCGGAGGCGGATTTCGACAATACGCTGCATTACGCCATAGGCCTCGGGCCGGAGCACATAACGCTTTACAGAAATCGCTACAAGGGCACTAAGCTGGAATATGAGTCCGGCGGAGTTTCCATATACAAGGCGATGTATCAATACAGGATCGCCTACCGTGTGCTGACGGAAAACGGCTATATGGCAAATGTGGGCAAAAATACCTTCAGCAAAGTGGAAGGTGATTACGGCACCAGCGATTACCTCACAAAAAGAGTGATAAACGGTACGCCCTATGTAGGCATGGGGCTTGGAGCTCAATCCTTTGGCATGGGCTATCTGGCATATAACTCAGGGGCGGCCGATAAAAAGCTTGATCGCTACAGAGAGGCTATAGGTGAGGGCAGGCTTCCGTTTCAGGATATATACAGGCTTCCGCAGGATGAAGCCATTGCAAAAATGGTATCCGTGGCGTTTTATTTCGCCTTTATCGATATGGAAGCCTTTAAGCGCAGATTCGGCCTGGATTTTAAGGAACGGTTTGCCGATGAAATGCGGTTCGTTCTTGAAAATGAGCTGATGGAGATAAAGGGCTCAAGGCTCTATCTCACCGAGAGAGGCGCGGACTATATCAACGGCGTGATACCGCTGTTCTATTCTGAACGCTCCAAGCGGGAGCTTGAAACGGCTTTTGCGGGGAAGCAGAGGTCAGAAAAATCAGACGAGGAGCTGTTCCTTTCAGCCTATGATATTGAAAACTACGACCGGCCGTCGGTCGCCGCGGATATTGCGGCCTTCTCGGTGCGGGCTGAGGAATATGACCTATACAGGAAAGACGCCGAACGAAGGCTGACGGTTTTGCTTATAAGGCGCGGCGAGCACCCGTATATGAACTGCTGGGCGCTCCCGGGAGGCTTTCTCAGGCCGGACGAAACAATTGAAGACTGCGCCCTCCGTGAGATAACCGAAGAAACAAATCTGACGCCGGTCACGCTTATGCCGGTGGGAGTTTTCAGCGAGCCGGGCCGCGACCCCAGAGGCAGAATAATCTCAAACGCCTACACCTCGGTCATCAGCGAGACTCAGGCGAAAATCATGGGCGGCGACGACGCGATCGACGCCAAGTGGTTCGACGTTCGGTTTGAAATAGGTGAAGACGATCTGTATCACCTTATTTTAAAGCATAACGAAACCGTGCTGACGGCTTCGCTGAGGGAAGAAAAAAACAAATTCGGCAGGTCGAAATTTGAGATCATAGAAAATGACGCTCTCGCCTTTGACCACGCTGAAATTATCGCGACGGCGCTGTCGGCTTTGAGAACAGAAGCGGGGAAAATAGAGCTGGCGTTAGATTTCCTTCCCGAAAAATTTACGCTGGCCGCTCTTCAGAAGGTGCAGGAAACACTGACCGGCATTTCACTGCTTACGGCAAACTTCCGCAGAAAGATCGCGGAGTATGTGGTAGAGACCGATGAATACACAGAGGGCGCGGGGCACAGGCCCGCAAGGTTGTTTAAAAGAAAAGATCAAAGAAAGGATTGAGGCTTTATGAAAAAGACGTTGATCGTGGTAGACATGCAGAATGACTTTATCGACATGGCGCTCGGAACAAAAGAGGCTGTGGCTATTGTGCCGAGGGTGAAGGCGAAAATAGAGGAGTACGCGAAAAACGGCGGCGAGATCATTTATACCCGTGACACTCACGCTGAAAATTACCTTGAAACGCCCGAGGGAAAGAAGCTCCCCGTTGTTCACTGCGTAAAGGGCACCAAGGGCTGGGAGATCGCGGACGGCCTGTATATTGACGGCTGCAAAATCATCGATAAGCCCAACTTCGGCTGGCCCAACTGGAAGGAAGAAACGCTTGAGGAGGTTGAGCTCATCGGCCTCTGCACAGACATATGCGTGGTTTCCAACGCGCTTATCATCAAGGCCGCCTTCCCCGAGGCTGAGGTCAAGGTCGATAAAACCTGCTGCGCCGGCGTGACGCCTGAAAGCCACAACGCCGCGCTTACGACGATGAGTATGTGCCAGATCGACATAATAGGAGAATAGTGTGAAAAATAAGCGTCGCATCTCACCCTTTATCGGAGCTTGAAGTACACAAAGTACGTCGGCGCTCCTCTAAAGGGCAATCTGCTCGCTTCTTTTCCACACTACGATTTGTGCCGCAGTAAAGCGGCGGAATGGAGATTATTATGATCAGTATTAACGGTATTAAAGCGGAGCTTGGCAGCTTCCCCGACGGAACAATGCTTATAAAGCAGGCCCCTCCGGCTGAGGAGGAGGTTAAAATTTCATGGTATTATGAGAATGACAGGGAGCTGGTAGCTCTTATCTATCTGGCAAATCACATGAAGGCCCACGGCCATGGCAATATCCATCTCTATATGCCCTATATCCCCAATGCCCGGCAGGACAGAGTAAAGGGGGCTGAGGACGTATTTACCCTTAAATATTTTGCAAACGTGATAAACGGCCTCGGCTTTAAGACGGTAACTGTGCTTGACCCCCATTCAAGCGTGAGCGAGGCGCTGATCGACAATATTGTGATCCAAAAGCCCCAAGGGCTTATTGAAAGCGTTATTGATAGAATCACAAAGCTCGAAGGGGAGCAGCCCTCAATGTTCTATCCCGACGAGGGTGCGGGCAAGCGCTACAGCGGAATGATCCCGCTGCCATATGCCTTCGGCATAAAGAAAAGAGACTGGAAGACCGGGCAGATACAGGGTCTCGAGGTGAGCGGAGACACCGGTAACATCGCGGGTAAGAATATCCTTATCGTGGACGACATCTGCTCAAAGGGCGGCACCTTCTATTTCTCGGCGAAGAGGCTGAAGGAGTTGGGTGCGGGGAATATTTACCTGTATATAACCCACTGCGAGAACTCGATAATGGAGGGCGAGGTGCTTACGAGCGGCCTGATAAAAAGAGTTTTCACAACGAACAGTATATTAACAAAGGAGCATGAAAAAATTGAGCTCATCAGTTTACAGTGATTGGGACTACATTAATAATAACTGCGTCGAATTATTCAGTATAAGCTTAGACAGGGAACGCATGGAATCCAGTGATATGTATATTGACGCTAAAACCGGCCAGCCGTTCATACTTAACAGTCATATGGTGCATCTGATGGGCGGAGCATATACGACGCATTTTGACGGATATCCGGTTTCCTTTGCGGAGCTGCGTCAGACCGCAATAAAGATATCCGGACACCTTTATGATAAATATAAAAACATCAATGAAAGCAATTGGAAGGAATATATCAAAGACAGGAGCTGATAAAAATGAGCAAAGCAATAAACCCGATGCTGCTGTGCGATTTCTATAAAACGGTGCACAGCGACATGATAAACCCGGCGATGACAAAGTCCATGTCGTACTACACGCCGAGAATGAGCCGCGTGAAGAGATGGGATAAGGTCGTGATGTTCGGGCTGCAGATGTTTCTAAAAACCTGGCTTATAGACTATTTCAACGAGAACTTTTTCGGTCTCAGTGAGGCCGAGGTGCTTGAGGAATACCAAAGAGTGCTTGACGCCGCCCTCGGCAAGGGAGTTTACAGCACTGAAAAAATCAAAAAGCTTCACCGGCTGGGCTATCTGCCGATAGAAATAATCGCTCTTCCCGAGGGGACTATGGTGCCCGTGCACATACCGATGTTCGGCATCACAAATACACACGATGACTTCGCATGGCTCCCGCAGGCCCTTGAAAGCCTTATATCGGCTGAAATGTGGTACCCGCAGATCACGGCGACGGTCGGCAAAACCTACAGAGACATTGTGAATAAGTATTACGGCGAAACTGTTGACGACGATGTTCCGAGGGCAAAAGCGCTGGGCGCCTTCGACTTCAGAGGCGATATGTGTGTTGACGCCGCCTTAAAGGCCGGCGCGGGCTGGTGCCTGTCGTTCCTCAACACCGCCACTGTTCCGGCAATTCCGTACCTCGAGGCTATGTTCAACTGTGACTGCACAAAGGAGCCTGTGGCCTACGGCTCAGTTTCGACCGAGCATTTTGTGATGTGCTCCAATTACGCGGTCGACGGAGACGAGATCACCTTCCTTCGTAAAATGCTCACAGAGCTCTACCCGAACACGAGCTTTTCCTGCGTGCTTGACAGCTATGACTATTGGAACGTGATCGACAACATTCTTCCCCAGCTTCACGACGAGATCATGGCGCATAACGGCTGTATGCTGATGCGCGGCGACTCCGGCGACTGCGTTGAGGTCGTCACAAAAACCGTGTTTAAGCTCTGGGAGCAGTTTGGCGGCACAATTAATTCCAAGGGCTATAAGGTGCTCGACCCGCACGTAAAGGCGATCTACGGCGACAGCATCACCGTTCAGAGGTGCGAGGAGATCTATGAGATTTTGAAAAATGCCGGCTTTGCCTGCTCCAACGTGGCTCTCGGCGTCGGCTCGTTCTCGATGCACTGCATTGAGGAGGACGATATTTTAAAGCCCTTCACAAGAGACACCTTCAGCTCCTGCATAAAGGCCTGCTACGCCGAGGTGGACGGCAAGTGTTACCCTGTGTTTAAAAATCCCAAGGACGGCGGCTTTAAAAAGAGCCAGAAGGGCCTCTGCTACGTCTATGAGGAGAACGGGGAATTAAAATACAAGGACGAATACACCTCAGAAAATATTCCCGACGGCAATCTTCTTGAGGTAGTATTCAGGGACGGTAAGCTTATTAAGGACTACACTCTTGATGAAATAAGACAAAATTTGAATGGCGGTGAATTTTAATGTTTGATGCTCTTAAGGTAAAAAATGAATGCGTGGCATGGATCAGGGAATTCTTTGAGAAGAACGGCCCCTCCTGCAACGCGGTGGTCGGAATATCCGGCGGAAAAGACAGCTCCATCGTGGCCGCCCTGTGTGTTGAGGCTCTGGGGAAGGACAGGGTCATAGGCGTTTTGATGCCTCAGGGAGAACAGCACGATATCGACATGGCCTATATGCTTGTGGACCACCTCGGAATAAAGCACTACGAGGTCAATATCAAAGACGCGGTAGACGCTGTGCTTAACCACATGCCGAAGGAACTGAGCATAACGGATCAGACCAGAATGAACCTTCCGGCGCGTATCAGAATGTCAACGCTTTACGCGGTGAGCCAGTCCGTAAACGGCCGTGTTGCCAATACCTGCAATATGTCGGAGGACTGGGTGGGCTATTCCACAAGGTACGGCGACGCCGCGGGCGATTTTTCGCCTGTATCTCATATTACGGTGACAGAAATGAAGGAAATAGGCTATTTACTGGGGCTGCCGAAGGCTTTGGTAGATAAAACTCCCATCGACGGCCTTTGCGGAAAAACCGATGAAGAAAATCTCGGCTTCACTTATGCCGAGCTTGATGTATATATCCGCACCGGCGTGATCGCCGACGAGAGAAAGAAAGAGATCATTGACAAAAAGCATGAGGCAAATCTGTTCAAGCTTCAGCTTATGCCCAGCTTTGAATATGAAGGCTGAGGTGCCGTGGTGAATTATAGTTTATCATTATAAATAATGGGCCGTTGCTTTATTGCAGCGGCCCTTATTTTACTCAATATTATTGGGGCTCTCCTCCGGCCCAAGCAAGGATTTGGGGATAGCTCCGCTTTCGGTTTCGATCACAATGCGGTCGAAAATCATACCGGGGTCGAGCCTGTAAACAAAGATGTCGTGCCACCCCGGCGAATCAACCTTCAAAGTAAATTCCAGCGGCTCGGTCATGCGCATAATGTTTGTCTTCCAGCTGCCCGAGGTAGCGGCGTTGCCGCACAAAAGCTGCGGCTTTTTGCCGTCAAGCCCTATTGCCATGCGGCAAAACCGGGGGCTTCCATCGTCGTTCTTGCCCTCGTTAAGCGTGGGAATGCGGTAAAGCGCCCCCTTGAAGCTGCCGGCAGAGCTGAAGTACACATGATAGCGGAGCCTTGCGTTACTCCCCACATTCTCGGAGGGTTTGGCGTCAAAGGGCACGGCCGTCATGGCGCCTCCCCGGCGGCCTGCGTTGTTCACGAGTATCCACTCGTCGCCCTCGCCCCTTATGCTTTCGCTGAAACGCTCAGCCGCTATAACTACGGCCCCGTTCGCCTCGATATGTGACGGGCCGTCAAACTCCGTATTGTTTACGGCGGCCTTCACCGGTATCCGGGCTGTGCCAACGGTTATCTCCCCTTCCGCGGAGGCCGTGAGTCCGCTCCAATCCACGCTGACGGCAATCCTCTCCTCACTGTCTGTCTCTCCCTCGGCTTTGGAGAGAACTATCCAATCGGGAGCGGCTATGCGCCAGCTCTCTTTTTTTATGCCTTTGGCGAACACATCAATATACTCGGTATTCCCCGCCTTGGAATCAAAGCGCAGCACCTCGGCGCTGTCTACGCCGAGGCCGCCTGTCGGCTCCGGTATCTTATACCGGTCATCGTGAACCAGCAGCACGCCCTCGTTCATATTGTAGTAGGTAACGGGGTGGTCGTAATTTATGACCTTGGTCCACTTGTCGCCGTTAAGGCTCCAGAACCTCCTCTGCTCCGCAGGAATGCGGTCACGGGCGGCCTTGGACAATTCCATATACCTTTTTGCGCTGTTATACCTCCCCTGCCTTGCCGCAAGGTTGTTTTTCCAAAGATAAACATATTCCTCGGCCACGTCGCGGTAGCTTATTATGTGGTAATACAGCTGCTGATAAAAGGCATCGCGGCCCTCGCCGTCGAGCTTATCATATATCTCCCCTGCGGCGGAAACCATAGCGTTGCACTTTTCCACCAGCCGACTGCCCTCGTCATTCTCGCTTTTTACGCTGAAGGGAAAGAGCATTTCCTCGCTGAAGTAGGGGTTGTTCACGTCCGAAGGGTTTTCGTGGCCGAAGAACTCGGCCTTTTTTATTCCGCCCAGATGATAGAACTCCGCGGCAAGACCGGCGATTTTTTCGGCGGCCATATCGTCCGCATAAAAATCGCGCTTTGCGTGCTCCTTTAGATATTCCTCTATGTAGTCGCAGTCATATTTGGCGGCGTCCCACGCGGTTTTAAGAAACAGCTCTGTCACTATGTCGCCGGGCTTTATGTCGCCCACGTTCAATATCCAGTAGCTTCTCATGCCGCAGTCAATGGCCCGGCGGAGCTGGTGGCTCATATAAAAGATCTGCGTGGAATTGAGCCACAGATAGCTTTTGGGGCTAAACCAGCTCCAATAGGAGGAGTGATAGTAGATGCCGCAGCCGCCGCTTCTTTTCCGCTCGGCCTCGGTGGGAGTCTGGCGAAGATTGCCGTAGTTATCTTCGGCCCACATGAGTATAACGTCGTCGGGTATTTCCGCCGCAAGGCCGGCGTTATATATATCCGCCATGCCCTTGTATGGGATAAACACCTGCGCCGCGGCAGTCTCGCTGCCGTAAACCTCACGGATAAGCTTTCTCTGCTCACGGATAACGTCTGCCATCATATTAACCTTGCTGCCTCCGTATGCGCTAAGGTCTTTGGTCTCGGCGTCGCCGTCGTGAATTCCCCTTATGCCGAGAGCGAGAATGCTTTCAAAGCCCTTGTTGGTCTCAAGCCGTTCCTTCCAGTAGCCTAAGATGGCCTCTTTGTTCTGCGTATAGTCAAAGGAGCAGCCGTCCCTCCAGTCGTAGTCGCTTTTGTGACGCTCGCAGAAGTCGCCCCACTCGCCCACGTTGCAGCGCAGCATCATTTCGCAGTGAGACGAGGCCATGATTATGCCGTACTTAGCCGCCTCCTTGGCGTTTACGGGAATTCCGTTTTCGTCCTTGGCCACGTTAAAGGCGGTAGTGCCCTCGTGCATTGCCGGCCAGAGAGTGTTTGCCCGAAGGCGCAGGAGCAGCTCAAAAATGCGGCGATAGAGGTTCACGTCGGGAGTGCCGTTCTCTGTGGGGAACTTTTCCTTCGCCCAGTCGATGAGCCGCTCCTCGTCGTTAATGAAAATGCCGCGGTATTTAACGTCGGGGCCTTTGTCTGTAAGGGCGGTTCTATAGTCAACGGCTATTCTCTCCCTCACCTTAACGCCAACGTCGCTGAACCAATACCAGGGCGAAACGCCTATCTCCTCACTGAGGGCGTAAATTCCGTATATGGTTCCTCTCACGTCGCTGCCTGCGATAACAAGAGACTCGCCGACCTGCTTTATTACAAAGGCCTCCCATCTGCCCTCAATGGCCTCGGCCTCGCTGAGCTTGCCGCTGTTCATATATGAGCGAATTATTTCACTGCCAATAGTTCCCACAACAATTCCGCTGCCGCTGCTTTTAAGCCCCGGAGTTTTGTTTTTATCGGCCCTACTTAGCCGCTCCGCCTGCATTTCGGAATTGTCGATAAAGGTGCGGGAAATATCCGTGAAGCTTAGCGCCCCCGTGACCATAGCTATGTCCTGCCTGAGATCCCCCGCCGCGCGGCGCAGCTCTGCCGGGGCCGCTTCGTCAAGGATTATCGGCACTGCTTTTGAGCCGCCATAGATAACGAATTTTTCCATTTTATACTCCCCTTTTTTCGGCCGGCCACGTGCCGCCACACTACAATGCAAGTTTTTTTCATCACTTTCTCAGGGGCTTTTGGTTATATCAATCCAAAGGCAGAAGCCCACTCTCATAAACGAACAGAGGAGTGTTTCTTCTTGTGACGGTTATCGTTCCCGTGGAGCCGTCCCAGTCTACAAGCAGGCCAAGGGCCTCGCTGAGCGCGCGCAGAGGAACCATAGTTCTGTCGCTTTCTATCACGGGCGCGGTCTCCATTGTGCGCGCCTCGCCGTTCACTGTGTACTCAGTGCTGCCTATGGTCATGACAACGGTCTTGTCGGCTGCCACAGCCGTTACGACGCCGTCCTCATAGTCCACCTTGGCCCCCATAGCGTCGCCTATAAATCTGAGGGGCACAAGGGTGCGGTCTTCGCTCACGAAGGGTGCGGCGTCAAGGCCGTAGAGCATTCCGTTCACTCTCGCCGTAGAAGAGCCGACTCTCAGCTCGGCTATGTCGCCAAGGTAATAGCCGATGTGCGGCGGCTGGTTATAGCTGGAGTTCTGCCACACTACTCCCATGCGGTAAACGTGGTCAGTCATCAGGGAGGGAAGGGCAAAGTCACTCGCCGCTGTGGTCGTAAATATGCGAATGGCGCTGTTGTCGGCCTTTCTGTATATTACCTCTTCCCGCCAGTCGCCGAAGATATCCGCCGTCAGGCAGGGGTTGCTCTTTGTGCCGTTGTTGGACGCACAGTCGTATTCGGCAGCGTCAAAAAGAGCAATATACTCGCCCTTGTCACTGTGACCGGCAATGCCTGTGCCGCCAAGGAGCTCGTCATAAAGATCGCCGTCCCAATAGATGCGGAAGTTCTGGCCATAGTCGCCCACGTCAGAAGCGTCCTCGCCAAAGGAGTTTATCCTCCGCGCACCGCTGCCCACATTTACAATGTAGCTGCCGCGGAAGGGACCGGCATTCACGATAATGCCGCGGCCTGTGTCCTTTGAGCCAGGTATGTCGTGAAGCACCTCGCCCGTAGCCGCGTCGAAGATCGTGAAGCCGTAGGGGCCGGACTCGTGGACCGTGAAAAACTCAAGGCCCTCGTGGCTCGGGTCAAAATCGCCGAGATGCATGGCGTCGCCGTGGCCCCTTCCCGAGCACCAGAGCACACTGCCGTCGTGGTCGATAGTCAGCGAGCCGAGGTAGATCTCGTCGCAGCCGTCATTGTCACCGTCGGCCACGGAAATATTGTGGTTGCCCTGACCTATGTATTTTTCGTTGCCCTCGTCCATAGTGTCGAAGCGCCAGTACTGTGTTATTTTTCCGTTTTCAAAGCTGTAGGCGGCGAGCACCGTTCTGCCGGGGCCGTTGTCGCGGCCGCCGTAGTAGCCCCGCTGGAACACCATATAGGGCTTTTCGCCGTCTAAGTACGCCACGCAGGCGTTATAGCGCTCGCTGCGGTTGCCGTAATTGTCGCCGAAGTAGTATGATGTTTCAAGGCCCACGTTCTGAGGGTCATAATCCACCTTGTCTAAAAGCGCTCCGGTCTGCCCGTCAAAGACTGCGAGCCAAAGGGGGCCGGTGAGATTTCTGCCGCCGCCGTCTCGCCAGTCCTTCTCGCCGTCGCCTATCACGGCTCCGGTGCCGTCTATGGTGCCGTCGGAAATGCGCAGGGCCACCTCGGCCCTTCCGTCGCCGTCAAAATCGTAAACCACAAACTGGGTATCGTGAGCGCCGGCACGGATATTCTTGCCAAGGTCTATGCGCCAGAGCTGAGTGCCGTTAAGCTTATAGGCGTCAATAAACACGCGGCCCGTAGCGCCCGAGTTAGAGGCGTCCTTAGCATTGGAGGGGTCCCACTTTAGAACTATCTCCCATTCGCCGTCGCCGTCAAGGTCGCCCACGCTCGCGTCGTTCGGGCTGTAGGTGGGTGGCGCGGCGATCCGGTCGGCAAGGGCGGTGACCTCATCGGCGGGGGCCGCGGGGTCGTCGGCAACGCTGAAGACCGTTGCCCTTGCTATCTCCTGAAGAGTTATAGCGCCCTCACCGTCAACCGAGAGATAGAGCTGGCTGTGCTTGTCTCTCATGTAATAGCCGCCCGGGGTCTCTTCAAAGCGGAACTTCTGCCAGTCGCCGTTATTGTGGGAATAGGTGCCCACACCGGTGCCGGGCTCGGTAAGCGCATTGACAACGTCTATTACATTGCCGTCGGGGGCGGCAAAGAAGCAGTAGCCCTCGTCCGGGAAGGCGGCCCAGTTTACGTCCACACCCGGAACCAGCGTCCAGTCTGAGCCGATGTTCATTTCCGGGCCGCTCAGGGGCTTCACTGTGACGTGCCTGAGCTGCTGCTCCGCCTTTGTATATGGCACCGGCACTGAAACGGGAATCTCAAGGTACTGATCGCTCCAAACGGTGACGGCTTTGCCGTCTATGCTATACTCACCGCTGCCGTCGGCGCCGAGGTCGGTGTAGTTGGTAAGTTTTGTGGTGGCTATGGCCTCGCCGTCACGGTAGACGGTGTATTCCCGGCCTGCTTCCTCCATAGGCCACGACAGGAACACGCCCTCGTCGGTCTTTACCGCCACAGGGCTGTTCTGGCCGTCGGCCATAGCGGGAACCGCCAGTATCAGCAGAGCCAAAAACGTCAGTAATAATTTTTTCATTTCGCTTTCTTCCCTTCTTTTTTAATTAAATATCTTTTCTATAGTATATAATTTTCACCTGTGTTTGTCAAGCCTTTATCAACCCCGGCGCATAAGGCCGGAAGCGCCGCTTCACGCTCCGCCCATGAAAATAGCCCGCAAATGCCGTAAATACCGGCATCTGCGGGCTGTATTTTTTAGCTGCGGTCACCCGTCAATATGGATATCAGTCATACCGTTCGTCTATGATGCGCTTTGTCTTTTTCTCGCTTCTGGGCAGAACGCCGATCTCCACGGGCTTAACAAGCGGAGTGAAGCCTATCTTGCTCTTGATCTTTTCGGCGATACGCCTGCTCAGGTCGGCAAAATCAACGCTGCCGTTGGTCTCCACATAAATGCGCATGGTGTCCTTGCCGTCAAGATGCGAAATACGTATCTGATACTCGCTGGATATTTCGGGGAAGGTCTTGAGCACCTCCTCGATCTGCGCCGGGAACACGTTAACTCCCTTGATCTTCATCATATCGTCAGATCTGCCGATGATGGTGTCTATGCGGGGGAATTTGCTGGCGCACTCGCAGGTGCCGGGCACTATCCTCGAGAGGTCGTGGGTCCTGTAGCGTATAAGCGGCGCGCCCTCCTTAACGAGGGTGGTGATAACGATCTCGCCCACTTCTCCGTCGGGAACGTTCTTCCCGGTCACCGGGTCTATGATCTCAAGATAGAGATAATCGTCCCAATAGTGCATGCCGTGATTGTGGGGGCAATTTATGCCTATGCCGGGGCCATAGATCTCTGTCAGGCCGTAAATGTCATATAGCTCTATTCCCAGCTTTTCGGCGATAGTCTCACGCATCTTGTCGCCCCAGCGCTCCGAGCCGAACACGCCCTTTTTAAGGTTTA
>JAFLUQ010000044.1 GCA_022508735.1 Oscillospiraceae bacterium
ACGGCGAGGTAGCCCAGCTTGAGGAGAGCAGCATCGGCCTTGACGGCACGGCCTCTATCCTCACATTGGGCGGCGAGAGGCTTTCTCAGCGCCACTTCGACAACAGCCTTGCCGACTCGGCCTACCCTATGGGAACTGACCTTGTTATCGGCGGAAGCGAGCTTTACGAGACCGATTCCCAATGGGAAATAATCCCGGGCCTTATCGGAGGGGAAAATCACGTTTCTCTCCAGTCCGTCAACAAGATGGGTTATTACATAACAGACTATAACGGCTTTGTGAAGCTGCTCCACGACGGCGAGGGCAGCGAAGGCAGTAAGACAAAGCGCACGTTTATAAAGCGCGAGACCGATGAGGGTACGGCCTATGAGAGCCTGTCGTCCCCCGGTAAGTACCTTAACGTGAACGGTCACGGCGAGATAGTCCTCACTGACGAACCGGCGTATTTCGCGGTCACTGAGCTGGCGAAGCCCGCACTCACTGTCAGCGCTGACGGCGCAGTCATCAGAGTCACCGGGCATAGCCGGCCGGGCGCGACTCTCGCGGTCGTGCTCACAGGGGACGAAACGGCAATAGTCTTTGCCGAGGCCGATGAAAACGGCAGCTTTGAGTGCTCCTTCTCCCCCGCTCCCGGAGCATATACCGTAAACGCGGCCGGGCTCACCGCTAAAATCACAACAGGAGGTGCCCTGTAATGAAAAAGCTCATATTTATATTATCCGTACTCGTTTCCACTATTGCGCTGACTCTTTCGGCCCAGGCCTATGGAAGCTACAAATTTAACTTAGGCAGTGTAATGTTGGGTCCGCGGCCCGATACCGTGGACAACACACTAAAGCCGGGGAAAGGTTCTATTCTTATCGATAGTACCGGTTCCGCCCTTCTTTTTGACGGCAGCTACGGCGTCGATCTCGGCAGAGTTGAAGAAACTTTCACGGTTTCCGCAAGAGTAAAGATCACCTCAACCGGCGACACTCAGACCTTGTTTTTCAAAAACATGGGCGACGACAAAAATCAGAAGTGGACCGGCGTTATTTTTGCGGGCGGCGTGCCCACCATATGGCGGCACGACGGCAAGACCTACGGCTGGAGCCGCCTCGGCAGCTCCGCCGGGAACTGCCTTGACCGCTGGATAGACATTGAATATGCCGAGAACAACGGCTACGGGCAGCTCTATGTGGACGGACGGCTGGTTTCCTCCGGCTCTGTGCTCAGCGGCGAAGGCGAGCTGTATATGGGTGCCACCTATTGGAGCGGCGATGCCATTTCCGGCGAAATAGAAAGTGTGACATTGGAGGACTCAACCTTTAAATTTCTGGAATTCGGAGGTGAATATCTCGTTTCTGATTTAGACCTGAGCGCCGCAGAGAAGGGCATCGTGTGGACATCAAGCGACCCGAGCGTACTTTCCCCCGACGGAAAGATCACTCGCGGCGCAGAGGATAAAGAGGTTACCCTTACAGGAGTTAAAGACACCGCCTTGGGAAGGATCGAGCGTGAATTCAGCTTCACCGTGCTGAAGGCCCCGGCTATGGTAAATAACGAGGTTGTTCTATCCTACAACTTTACCGACGAGACCGAGGGCATTATCCGTGACGACAGCGGCAACGGCAACGATGGCGTTATCTTCGGCGGCATGAAGGGCAGCCGCTTCGACGGCAACGACGACTATGTTCAGATGCCCGAGGGCATTCTTGCCGGGCAAAAGAAATTTACTGTATATATGCGGCTCCGGCCTGAGATAGCCTACTCCAATCAGTTCACCTTCTGCTTTGGCAGCTCTGAAAATGAGTATTTCTTCCTCAACACCTCCCGCCCGGGCAGCAATGCAATTTCCCTTGCTCTCACCAACAGCGGCATAGGCGGCGAAAAGGAAATAAACAGCGTGCCCGGCCTTCGGATCAATGAAAGTGCCGAGCTTGTAATAACAGTCAGCGAGACCGACGCCACCATGTACATAAACGGTATCCCCGTGGCGGCGGGCAGCCTTGGCATAAGCCCGTGGCATCTTCACAATACAACAAAAAATTATCTGGCAAAGTCCATATTTAACGATCCGCTGTACCGCGGTAACATCTATGAGTTTACCATCTATCCGCGAGTAATGACTGAAGAAGAAATTCGCGCTATGGCTCCCGAGACCACTGAGCCGGGATATATCACACGCCTTAACTGGAAAGACGGTAAGCTCAAAATAAACACAAGCCGCTTCTGCATGATAGCCGCTCAGTTTATGGACGAAAACGGAGAAGTAATTCTTTCTGCCACAAGAAAGGTATCATCCGACAGTCTTGAAACGTCTATAGACTGCTCTGAAATCTTTGATAGGATAAAAGATATCCGCATAGCGGCGTACGACGCGGACACAGGCATAGTTAAGGACATGGTAAACATAGCGGCAAATATTATTGAATTTGAAGCAGAGGAAGAGACTGAGTAGTGGATAATAAAATTAAAACTCTCCGTCAGTATTTTCTGTATTTTCTTATGTACTCTATTATAGGCTGGCTATACGAGGTGTTCCTCGAGGTCGTGGTCTACCGGTGGGGCTTCTCTAATCGTGGCGTGCTCTATGGCCCATACTGCGTTATATATGGCTTTGGCGCGCTATTGCTGATATTTTCACTGACCAAGCTTAAAAACAGCGGGATAAGGCTCGGCCCTGTTCCGATAGCTCCGGTGCTGGTGTTTATCGGTATAGTGGTGATCTCCACCACAGTTGAGCTTATAGGCAGCTATATAATGGAGGCCGCCACCGGCGGCTGGATGTGGGACTATACACGCTTTGCGTTTAACTTCCAGGGGCGGATAGCCCTCAACACCAGCCTTCGCTTCGGAGTGGGCGGAATGGTTTTTTTATACATATTCCAGCCGCTCTTTGAGCGCACGGTCGGCCGCATGAGCCGCCGGGCACTAAGCGCGGTGAGCACCATTGTGGCTGTGATATTCTTTGCCGATGTATTTTTTACCTTTGTATTATAAGACTTATAAGACACACAAAAAAACGGAACCATGCGGTTCCGTTTTTGATTTGCCTCTATTTACTTCTCAGCCTTTTTGGGAGCAGCCTTCTTAACAGGAGCCTTCTTGGGAGCTTCCTTCTTCGCAGCGGCCTTCTTTTCAGCGGCAGCCTTCTTGGCGGCTTCCTTCTCAGCGGCCTTAGCAGCCTTCTCTGCTTCCTTCTGAGCCTTGGCAGCTTCCTTCGCGGCCTTCTCAGCTTCGATCTCTTCTTTTGTTCTCTTCTTCTTAGGTGCGGGAACACTCTCAATAAGAGCCTTCAGCTCAAGAGCTCTGCCAACGTCGCCCTGAATGTGGAGCTGACCGTTAGTATAAGCAGCAACAGGACTGAGCTTGCCGCCGGCGATCTGAGTAAAGGTCTCGGCATCAGCAATAAGACGGGCATCGTTATCCCAGTAATCATAGGGCTCAACGTTCACGCTGCCATCCTTCACCTGAATGTAAAACTTGCCTTCGCCCTCACCGACAATGACGCACTCAAAAGCAACATCGCCGTTTACGACGTCAGCCTTGGCCTTGGCAAGGCCTTTTTTTACTGTTTCGTAAATCTTCTCAAATGTCATTTGGAAAATTCCTCCTATGCACAATAAGATAATATAAATTATACATTATGACTGAAAGGCCGTCAATGATAAAAATGCACAAATTTACATGTTGAAATTACCTATTATTTACAAAAATACTACAGCATTTTTGCAGTTCCGCCGTATACCATGCCCTGCTCGCCGTCAATAGTAACGACGGTTCCGGTCTTGAGGAGCTTTGTGGCGTTCTTTGCACCCACGATAACAGGGATATCAAGTGCCAAGCCAACAACGCTGGCATGGCAGCCAACGCCCTCTTCCTCGCAGATTATTCCGGCGCAGCGCTTTATCATGGGCAGCATGTAGTTTGCCGTCTTTGGCACACAGATTATCATGCCGTCGTGGAACCGCTTCATATCTTCTTCAAAGTTCTGCGACACGAGCAGCTCGCCGCTGGCGTTCAGCTTATTTATGCTGCTGCCCTGAACAAGCACGTCGCCCACAAGGTGAACCTTGAGAATGTTTGTGGTGCCGCTGACTCCAACTGGAGCGCCGCCGGTTATAACAACAACGTCGCCGTCGGAAACAAGGCCCGTGGACTTGGCTATATCAACGGCTAAGTCAAACAGCTCATCGGTAGAGTCAACGAACTTGCTTCTGGCAGGCACAACACCCCAGGCAAGGGCGAGCTGACGGTAGTTTTTCTCGCTTATGGTCGGAACGATTATCGGGCAGTCGGGGCGGAACTTGCTTATCATTCTGGCCGTATAGCCCGACTGTGTAACGGTTATGATGGCCGCCGCGCCGAGGTCTATGGCCGTGGTGCAGGTAGCGTGGCTGATGGCGTTTGTTATAGAAATATCATTTCCGATAGAGTTTTCGGCAAACCTGGCCTTATAGTCTATGGCCTGCTCTGTTGTCTCAGCTATCTTTGCCATAGTCCTGGCCGCTTCAACCGGGTGCTTGCCTGCGGCCGTCTCGCCGGAGAGCATTATCGCGCTTGTGCCGTCATATATCGCGTTAGCTATGTCGGTGACCTCAGCTCTGGTGGGCCTGGGATTGTTTATCATGGACTCAAGCATCTGTGTGGCGGTTATGGCTGTTTTTCCTGCCGCATAGCACTTCTTTATGAGCATCTTCTGAATCCGTGGCAGCTCCTCCATTGCGATCTCAACGCCCATGTCTCCGCGGGCAACCATAATGCCGTCGGCAACGGCGAGGATCTCGTCGATATTGTTCACGCCCTCACGGTTCTCTATTTTTGCAATTATACGTATATCCGCACAGCCGCAGTCTTCAAGAATTTTCTTTACCTCAAGCACATCATAAGCGTTTCTGACAAATGAAGCCGCAATATAGTCCACATCCTGCTGCGCACCGAAAATTATGTCGGCCTTGTCGCCCTCGTTCATATAAGGCATTTCAATGTGGGTATCGGGAAGGTTGATGCTCTTGCGATTGCGAAGCACGCCTCCGTTTATAACGCGGCAGTTGATGTCGGGCTTGTTTATTGACTCGACCTCAAGCTCGATAAGGCCGTCGTCGATAAGTATGCGGCTGCCGGACTTAAGCTCGTCGGGCAGGCCCGGATATGTGACGCTGACGCGCTTTTCATCGCCCTCGATATCTTCGGTAGTGAGAGTGTATTTGCCGCCGGTCTCAACCTCAACCATGTCATTTTTAAAGGTTTTGATGCGGATCTCAGGCCCGCGGGTATCAAGCATGATAGCGATAGGCAGATCAAGCTCATCACGGATCTTTTTTACCGCGTTCATACGCACCAGATGGTCTGCATGAACCCCGTGGGAGAAGTTCAGTCTTGCTACGTTCATGCCATTAAGCATCAATTTTTTGAGAACCTCAGGATCGTCGGTAGCAGGACCAAGCGTACAGATGATTTTCGTTCTTCTCATAATTTTCCCTTCCTCTTTTATATTTTCCGGTTTTTCCGGTTTTATACATTATCATTTTTGAACATAGTCGCTGTATACATAGCCGATCTTGCCGTTATAATCCACTAAATAGTAGCCGTTTTCCATCTCGCCGAGATATGTTACCTCGATTCCGCCGGGAACAACATCGATAACATCGCAGTCGGTGTTCGGCTCAGGCCGCAGATTCACCCCGGTGAGCACGAATAGCGTATCACCTTCGCTTACAGCCTCGACGGGAACATTCTTCATTTTTTCATCATTGGCTTTATCGTCCTCGTCGTCCTCATCGTCCCCGTCGTTATCATCTTCGCTGTCGGAAGGGGGCTCCGGTTTCTCGGCCGTCAAAGCCGAACCGCGGACAAAGCCAACATTTCCGTCATAATATATTTCAATAAAGCCATTTTCTGCAAAATTTCTGACCTCTACAGCCTCACCGCCGTGGATGCGGCATATCTCGTCGCTCTCGCTGTCAGCTTCAAAATACATGGGTATATTTTCGCCGCGGCCGCGATTTACATAATACACTATGCCCTCATTCCGGGAAGTGGTCTCGTCGGTGATAATTCGTGTAAGAGCAAATAGCCGGTCACGCTGGGAATCGGTCAGAGAAAGCTTTTCGATCTCTCCGGCTATGCTTTTTGCCCTCTCGTAATCCTGAGCGTTTATTATGCCGGAAAGGGCACGTATTCTTTCGTCAGCGTACTTTCCGTCAGAAAGACTGCTGTATAGCTTATCCATATCATCAACTATAGCAAGACTGCTGTAATCATATCTGCATGAATCGAGGATATTGAGCCCCTCGGCAAACTCCTCAGACTTGAAGCAGTCGGCCGCGTCAAGATAAGCGGTGAGTATATCAAATACCCGCTCGTCATCTACGCTGGCCTCGCCGCGTTCGATGGCAAAATTATATAGTCTGCGTGCCCGCTCGTAATCGCCGCTCACCATGGCGCTTTCAGCCATTTTAACTGTGCGGCTTCTGGCTTCACAGGTGACAAGTGCCACAGCCGTGGCCGCAAGCACTATGAGCAGCACAAATATCAGAGCTATTGCTTTTTTCATTTTACGCACCTCCATAAGGATATCCCTCTATACTATTCTACCATGATGTGAACTTTTTGTCAATCACTATTTACGGCTTGCAGTAGCCACAGGGATGGAAGCCGGAATTTACAGCCTCCTCCAGGCTGTATAGATAGACGCGATTCTGTTCAGACGGCAGAGAATGGCAATTGGGGCGATGATATACCTGACTGGATATATTGCCTATGTACATCGGTTCAGCAGTCTCCGCCGGGTCGGTTTCAGCACTGTCGGCCGCTGCTTCTGTGGCGTCGCCCTTCTCGGCATTCACAATTAGGGCATAGCCGTCTGACCGGAAAACAACAGTGCCGTTTTTGTCGGTTCTGTAAACTGCGGCTCCGCTGTCATAAAGCCGAGAGAGCGTTTCCTCGTGGGGATGACCGTGGCGGGAATTATCCTCAACAGAGATAACCGCATAGGCCGGGTTTACGGCGCGCAAAAATTGATATGAGCTGGAATCGCGGCTGCCGTGGTGGCCGACCTTGAGAACGGTGGATTCAATGCTTCGTCCGCTGTCAAGTATCCTTTTTTCGGCTTTCTCCCCGGCATCGCCGGTAAACAGAAACGACACATCATGATACACCAGACGCAGAACCAGCGAATTGTCGTTATCATCGTTGGTGATCTCCATAGGTCCCAAGAAGGTCACGCTTGCGCCGCCGAGGCTGAAGCCGTCGCCCGGTGAGGGCACGGTCAGAGGTATTCCTTTTTCGTCGAGCTTTCGGGTGAGCTTATCAAAAAAGCTGTTGTCCGTTTCTGCCATAGGCGAAAAGCACTCCCCGGCGTCGGCGAAGCAGAGCGCGCCGCTTATGCCGCCGATGTGATCTTCATGGGGATGGGTGGCTATAACACAGTCGAGATATCTGATGCCCATATCACGGAGATAGGAATATATAAGCGACGAGTCGGTGTAATTCCCGCCGTCAATAAGCATAGCCCTTCCCTCACAGATGACGAGGGCGCAGTCGGCCTGACCAACATCTATAAAGTGAACCTCCAGCCCGGTCCCGTAGCCCGTAAGCTCGGCCGGCAATTTGCTTTCCGGCGGCATAAAGTAACACGCAGTCATAAGAACCGCCAGCAGAATTATTATTGATAACAGCCTTTTCATTTTTACCTCCATCGAGCCGCCGCAGAGAAGAAACATAGCGGCGCTATGATAAGCCGCGCGCAGGCTCCGCGTCATCGGTCAAATATGCGCTTTTTATTCACCCGACGTGCTTCCCTCAATTCTTTCGAGCCTCATGGTTACTGTAGTGAAGTCACCGAAGGGGAACTCAATGAGCAGACCGCGGTTCATCAGCATATCTCCCATGTATTCTTTGCCGGTATCAAGATCACGGTAACGTGAGTTTTTATCGAGTCCCTTGAGCTTAAGCCGTGTATAGTATGAGTTGGGCTTAAACAGCACTCTTGCTATACACACATAAGCGCGGGATTTATCGCCGCTTACGCTCATCCAGCCGCCAAGATTGCCGTCAAAGGGGTCAAACAGGCGGTAGAAATCACCGTACTCCACAAGGCCGCGCAGTTCGCGGCAGAGAGCCGTCTGCTCCTTTATGGCCTCAAGGTCGGCCTCATTCAGCTTTGTGATGTCAAGCTCATAGCCGAAATTGCCGCTGAGCGACACATCGCCGCGGGTCTTCATGGAAAGATGACGGCGGGTGTGCTGGTTGGGGCTCTCTGTCACATGGCTGCCCATTGTGGAGGGCGGATATCCAAACGAGGTCCCGTACTGTATGTAGACCCGCTCGATGGGGTCGGTGTCGTCACTGGTCCAGATCTGGGGCATATAGCAGAGCACACCGGCGTCAAAGCGGGCGCCGCCGCTGCTGCAGCCCTCGAAAAGAATGTCGGGGTGAGAATTAACTATGCCGTCCATTATCTCATAAAAGCCGAGGGTGTACTCATAGTTGAAGCCCTTTCGCGGCATATCGGTTATATAGCGGTTCATGTCCCACTTTACATACTCTATATTGGCGCTATTTAGCACAGCGTTTACCGCGTTTATTATGTATTCACGCACCTCAGGCTTAGTCAGGTCAAGCACCAGCTGGGAACGTATAAGGGCAGGCTCTCTTCCGCTTCTTATCACCCAGTCGGGATGCGCCCTATAGAGCTCACTGTCCGGGCTGACCATTTCGGGCTCGAACCAAAGGCCGAATTTAAGGCCGAGGCCGTTTATTTTTTTTGCCAAACCGCTCAGGCCTGAAGGTATTTTATCAGTATTCACTGTCCAGTCGCCCAGAGAGCAGCGGTCGTTGTCGCGCTTACCGAACCAACCGTCGTCAAGCACGAACAGCTCTATTCCCAGCTCGGCCGCCAGTGTCGCAATGCTTATGAGCTTATCCTCGTCGAAGTCCATATATGTGGCTTCCCAGTTGTTTATGAGCACGGGTCTCTCCTTGCGGCTCCAGCTTCCGCGGCAGATCCGCTTGCGAATAAAATCGTGATACTCCCTTGACAACTCACCGAGCCCGTTTCCGTAGCCGAGAATACATTCGGGTGTTGTAAAGCTTTCTCCCTTTACAAGGGTCTTTTCAAACATAAAAGGATTAATTCCGGCGTTTACACGGGTGCGGCCGCGCTGGTCGACCTCGATCTCTGTGCAGTGATCGCCGCTGTAGACCAGCATGAAGCCGTAGCAGTCTCCCCCGTCTTCGTCGGCAGCTTTATCCTTAAGGATCACGAAGGGATTTATTTGATTGCCGCTGCCGCCGCGGGCGTTTTCTATCTCGTATATGCCGTGTACAAGCTCGTTTTTTACAACATGTCTCTCCCTTCCCCATGAGCCGGAAAAGTGCATTTCCACGAAGTCGCTGCAGGGAAACTCTATCGACGCTGAAAAAGCCCTGTCTATCACGAGCGGCTCGTCACCTGTGTTGGTGATGACCGCGCTGCGGCAAACTATACCGCTGCCCTCGAATACGGTGTAGTTTAGTTTTACCTCAGCGCCGCTGAGCTCGTCGGCCAAGGTTATTATGAGACTTTCGGAGCCGCCGCCAAGAGCTGAAGGCAGCCGCTTCAGGTCAGGTTTTCCATCTATGATCTCGTAGTCTTTATATTTCAGCACCGTGCCCCTGTTCGCGTTTACAGCCGGCCGTCTCAGGTCAGTGTGGCCATAGCAGGGGTATTCCTGCCTGATCTCATCGAGACAGGCTCCGTCCGCCCCTGTGGCCTGCATGCACCACCAGCCTCGCTTATCCTCGGCGTACGGCTCCGGGGCGATCTCGGCTCCGAAATAGTCGTGAAGAACATAGCCCTCCTCGCTTATTCTTATTACATAGCTTGTGCCCCTCCCCTGAAGGAAGAACATATTACCTGTTTTAATTATCATTTAACATTCTCCTTTTTACGTTTCATTATCATAAGTATGGGGTTGCCGGACCGACAACCCCATATTCCACAACATATTATTTTGCACTCTGAAGGTTCTGTCGGCCGACAACGCCGAGCACAGGCGCTCCGATTATCTGCGCAAGATCGTCTTCGGAATGCACCTTTGTGTCAAGAAGCTCACGAAGAACGATCAACGCCGCTGCGATTACTGCTCCGAAAAAGAAGCCAATAACAAGCCGTTTCGGCATGGAGGGCGCATACGGCGCCAGCGGGGCTTCGGCTTCATCTATAAGATAAGCTGAGCTGCCCGGAGCAACCTTTGTTATCTCTAATATACCTGTAGTAGCCACGGTATTAGCCAATACAGCAATATCCTGCGGATCAGTTCCCGAAGCGATCACTTTAAGCACGGCGGTATCCGCAACCTGCTCAGTGCGGATGATCCGTGATATCTGCCCGGCGCTGTACGGCAGATTACTTGCCGCCGCCACCTTGTCAAGCACAGCATTGGTATTCAGCAGCTGACTGAAGACAGGAACAAGCTGGATAGACGTGTTTACATCCACAATATTGACCGACTGTATATTGGTATCATAAGCCACCTTATTGCTTATATATATCAACGCTTCAGAGCGGTACATGGGCACAGAAAAGAATCGTGTCGCAATGAACATTATCAGCGCGCCTAAGATCGCTGCAGCGATCACTAACGGCAGACGCTTTTTAAGTGTTAAGAGCAGCTTCATCACGTCAATTTCGAAGTTTTCTTCCACAAGATGACCTCCCACTCGTGTCTTAGAAATATATCGCATATTATTTTATCATAAATCTGTGAAAAAATCAACCTTTTTCATCAATTTACAGAATTTTTTTTGTGTATGTTTCCTATCCGCTGTTTTTTCGCTTGATAAACATTTCAGAACTCGTTTCAGACATGTTTATCGAGTCTATGTGTAACACAGCTATTGTAAACCTACATATGACGAAGGGAAAATTTACGGACGGGCTTGCAAAACCACAGTTAGTAATATATAATATAAATATATAAAGGGAGGGTCAGATATGGTCAAAACAGAGCTGTGCGGAAAATTCATGCTTGATGACGGCTTTTGCCATATGCGGCGGTGCATGAATCTTAACGAACTGATATATATGATCGAAGGAGAAATGTACATCTGCGAGGACGATGAGGATTTTTACACCGTTAAGAGCGGAGATATGCTTTTCCTGAAGGCCGGGCGCGAGCATCGTGGATTTAAGGCGAGCAGCGGCCCTGTGGCGTTTTTCTGGTTTCACTACACCTCAGAAAACGAGGGCGATAACCGTCTGAAGGCTCATTTCACTCCCGGTGAGTCCGCCTATATAGTTCAGCTCTATAACAGGCTCTTCCGTTACAGCCGCTTCTCACAGGAGGCTTTAGACTGCGCCGCCACGCTGTTGGTGGCAGAAGCCCGCGACGCCCAGTCGGCATCCTCGCATTCCGGCAAAATAGCCGAGGAGATACGGGCCTATATTGAAGCTGACCCCACAAAAAAGCTGACCGCGAAAAAAATCGCCGACCGCTTTGGCTACAGCCAGGATTACATATCAGCCGCGCTTCGGGAGCTCACGGGCTATTCCGTGAAAAACTATATTACTCACCTTCGCATGGACAGAGCTATGGAGCTACTGCTCTCAAGTGACCTGAGTGCTAAACAAATATCCTTCATCTGCGGCTATGAGGATTACAGCCAGTTTCTCAAGCTCTTCAAAAAGCACTGCGGCACCACTCCCACCAACTATCGCAGGCACTATAGGTTTAGTGTTATTAATACTATATGACAATACAAAAAGCCATAGTAACAAACTTGAGGTATGACTATCTCGGATTTTGCATATTTTTCAGCGCATTTTGCGAATTGTGTGCCTGCTAGAAAAATAGTATAATGTATTTATACGATAGAAAGGAGATAGTAAAATGAAAAAAGTAAAAAAACTTATCTGCTTGTTTCTCGCTCTGGCGCTTCTTTCGGCGGCTGTTCCTGCCGTTACCGCTATGGAGGCCGGCGAGGTGGTTGATTTTGACGGCGTTCCCTACGTTGTTGTTGGGGAAAACCTGTTCAAAAGTCCGAACTTTGTAAGCGAGAGCGGCGTGCGCGAGGCACCCCAGTGGTATGTCGGCAACAACACCGGCACTAATTGGAATGGCAGCGTTCCCGATCCGAAATCCGGCGCTAACCTGACTCCGCTGGAGGATGTTGTTCGTAAGAATGCTGACGAGGCTAACGGTAAACAGGCCTTCTATTATTCCAGCGGCGGCGCGGCCGCCACAGGGAACGATAATTTCCTCTGTGAATATATCACCGATGCGAACGGCTCCTATTGGAACGGCACAAGATCGCTGCTCGGCTATGTACCCATAGAGCCGAATAAACAATATTATTTTTCATATTGGTGCTTTACCAACGCCGGGGGCTCTACTTTGAATTCCTCAGTGCGTTACGGCGCTATAGATTCCGCTGACTACTGCGTGGACGCCGCAAACGGCAAAATAACATGGAGCGGCAGCGGCGGTATCAATGTTGACCAGTATGACGGCGACAACGTTATACGCAATGTTCCGTGGGAAAAGCACGAGGCCGTTATAACCTCCGGCGATAATGCAGATTTCTTTTTCTTTAATCTTTATTGGCTGCAGGCTATAAACTTTGTCTGCATAAACGGCTTTACTCTTCAGGAGGTAATTCCCGCCGTGCCGGAAGAGATCGAGCGCCCCTCCGTGCGGGTGTATGCGGGTGAAAGCCCAGCTCTCCCCTCCCGCCTTAAGGTGACCTTTGAGGGCGGAGCACAGTCTCTTGTTCCGGTAGTGTGGGACGGTATTGACACCACCCGCGACGGAGAATATGAAGTCGCCGGCACTGTGTCTGTCGGCGGCAAGGAATATCCGGTCTGTGCCGACGTTACTGTCTACAGCGACAGCATCAATGCTGATTACACCATAGCCAAGACAATAACCGAAAGAAACGGCGAAATTGTCGCGGATTTCGGCATATATACAGACCTGACCGATAAAAAACTCTTTGCGGCTCTGGCCCTTTACGACGAGGGAGGGAACATCGCCGGCCTTTCAGTCGCGACCGACGCCGCCGGGGAATTCAGCCTGTCGCTGCCCGCGCCGGTGTATGAAGGGTATACGGCAAAGGCCTTTGTTTGGAGCAGGGAAAACGCCGCTCCGCTGGCTACGGCCAAGGCCGTAAGCGCTATTACAAAGGAAGGAGGACAGTTCATGTCTCTCTCTGACGTTACCCTGCTTGACGGTATGTTTAAGACCGCAAGAGATCTTAATGAAGAATATCTTATAAATATTGAGCCCGACCGCCTGCTGGCTCCGTCAATGGAGTCTTCAGGCCTGAGCGCCAAGGCTGCGCGCTACGGCGGCTGGGAGGCGCAGGGGCATGCGAACTGGCCAGCGGACATGGGCATAAGCGGCCATTCCCTCGGCCACTGGCTCAGCGCCGTAAGCAGTGCAAGCGTGGAGTCCGAGAAGCACGGCGAGGAGCTTAAAGCTAATCTCGATTACGCCGTCAGCGAACTGGCGCGTATTCAGGAAGAAACCGGCAGCGGATATATAGGCGGTCTCAGCATTCGTCCGTTTGAGCAGGCCTTTTCCGGCACGGTAAACACCCCCGACGGCTTTAACCTGAACGGAGCCTGGGTGCCGTGGTACAGCGTGCATAAGATATATCAGGGCCTCATTGACGCCTACAGTATTGCCGGAAACACACAGGCCCTCGAGGTCGTGAAAAAGTTTGCCGACTGGGCCGTGGATGGCACCGAAAGAATGACCGACGAGCAAATGCAGCGTATGCTGAATGTGGAACACGGCGGCATGAATGATGTGTTCGCTCAGCTCTATGCCATAACCGGAAACGAGCGTTATCTCACCGCCGCAGTACGCTTCACCCATAATTCTATTCTTGGCCCCCTCGCCGCGGGCCGCGACGAGCTGACAGGCAAGCACGCCAATACACAGATACCAAAAATCGTAGGCGCGGCGGCAGTATATGAGCAGGATAACAGCCGTGAAGACTACCGCGCCGCCTCGGAATATTTCTGGGACAGAGTTGTGAACCACCGCTCCTTTGTTATCGGCGGCAACAGCGTTTCAGAGCATTTTGAGACAGAGGGTGCCGAAACACTGCACATTAAGGATGCCGAGACCTGCAACGCCTTTAACATGATCAAGCTCACCGAGCATCTCTACAGCTGGGAGCACAAGAGCGAATACATGGACTATGTTGAAACCGCGCTCTATAACGACATTCTCGGCTCGCAGGACCCTGACACAGGCAACAAAATGTACTTTACGTCCATGCTTCAGGGTCACTTCCGTATTTACGGCACGCCCGAAAACTCATGGTGGTGCTGCACGGGCAGCGGCATGGAAAACCCCGGCCGCTACTCGAAGGTAATATACTATAAAGACAGGGATAGGATGTTTGTGAACCTCTATATCCCCTCGCAGGTCATCTGGCGCGAGACAGGCCTCACCTTCCGCATGGAGACCGCCTTCCCCTACTCTGATGAGGTAAGCTTCACTGTGGCCAAGGGCAGCGGCGACGCGGCGGTGAACTTCCGTGCTCCCTCTTGGCTGGCGGGAGATATGACCGTGAGAGTAAACGGTGAGGAAATAGCGGCGGAAACAATCGACGGTTATGTGACTGTTGAGCGCACATGGAACGAGGGCGACGTTGTGGAGCTCACACTTCCGATGGCACTCTCTGTATACACCGCCCGCGATAATGATAATAAGGTGGCCTTTAAGTACGGCCCTGTCGTGCTTGCCGCTCCTCTCGGCACTGAGCTTCCCGGTTTTGATATTACCAAAGAGGATACCCGCGTGAGCGAGCTCGGCCTCCCGGCCAACACCGTGTCGGTGCCTAATCTTATAACAGAGAGTGACGATCCCACAGATATAATCAGTGTCAGCGATGTTTCCACGCTTACCTTCAGTATTGACGGAAAATTTACCTCTGACGGTCGCAGCCTCACCCTTGAGCCCTTCTATGGCATACATCACCAGTTCCACAATGTTTACTGGTACATAAACAGCGAGGCCGACCCAAGGGTTAAGTTTGAACGTGCTCTTAATGAGATAACCGTTGACTCTGTGGAGCCTGACGGTCAGCAGGATGAGCTGGGCCACGGTCTGGAGCACAAGGACAGTAATCATGGCAGCTTCCAGGGCGGCAGCACCACATATCGTTACCGCGACGCCTTCGGCAGCAACGATGCGTACTTCAGTTATAAAATGGCCGTGAATGGCAGCGCACCCAACTACCTTTATGTGCGCTACTGGGGCAGTGATGTTCCCTTCTCAAGCGGCGGAAAGCAATATACCCGCAGCTTCGATATTTTGATAGACGGCGAAAAGCTCGCATCACAGACGCTGAATAATGATAAGCCCGGCGAGCCCTATGACGTGTTCTATGAGATCCCTGAAGAGTATACCTCGGGTAAGGAAGAGATCACTGTTAAATTTGCCGTGCAAAGCGCAAATACCTGCGCCGGCGGCGTGACTGAGGTTCGCATTACGAGCGCCGGAAGCGTAAATGTGGAGGAGTAAACCATTTTAAACTATAATTTACCTTTATCAACATACAAAAAATCGGAGAGCATCTTGAAGTGAACCCCAAAGTTTAGACAAAATTAAATATTAAATTGCCTGTGAATGAGTTCGGTACTGTACCGGACTCATTCCTTTTAGTTTCATAGATAGTC
>JAFLUQ010000045.1 GCA_022508735.1 Oscillospiraceae bacterium
TGCTCCATTGAGTTTGAAAATCACCGCCCGCTTTACAACTGGGTGGTTGAGAACGTAGGCTTCCCGCATGACCCCCATCAGTGGGAGTTTGCGCGGCTCAACATGACCTACACCGTCATGAGCAAGCGCTATCTCCGTAAGCTTGTGGAAATGGGCTATGTTGACGGCTGGGATGACCCCCGTATGCCAACCCTTCAGGGACTTCGCCGCAGGGGTTATACTCCCACGGCCATATTCGACTTTATTGAGCGCAGCGGCGTGGCCAAAGCCAACAGTATGTCAGACATACGGCTGTTAGAGTACTGTATCTGCGAGGAGCTTAACAATAACGCTCTGCGCCGTGTGGCAGTCATTGAGCCTCTTAAGGTGACGATAACCAACTATCCTGAGGACAAGACAGAATATTTTGAGCTACCCAACCATCCGTTAAAACCTGAGCTGGGCATGCGCAAGCTGCCCTTCACCCGTGAACTGTGGATAGAGCAAAGTGATTTTATGGAAAATCCCATCCCCGGCTTCAAGCGCCTCCGCCCGGACGGAGAGGTGCGCCTCATGGGCTCCTACATTATGAAGTGCAATGAGGTCATTCACGCTGAGGACGGCTCCGTAGCCGAGCTGCGCTGCACAGTGGACCTCGAAACCGGCTGCAATAAGCCCGCCGACGGCCGCAAGGTCAAGGGTAATATCCACTGGCTGAGTCAGGCCTACTGCGATAATGCCGAGGTGCGCTACTATGACAATATCTTCAACAAAGAAAATGTTGCCACCCTCCTTGAGGACGACAACTTTGACGAGTTCATAAATCCCGACTCGCTTATCGTGTACCCCGACGCAAAGCTTGAGCCCTCCATATCCGGCTCCGCTCCCGGCGAGGCCTTCCAGTTCGTGAGAATGGGCTACTTCACCCGCGACAGCAAGAATGACGGTGTGTTCAACCGCACAGCGCCGCTCAAGAGCAGCTTCAAGCCTGAGTAAAAAACCCTTTGAAGCGAAGGCGCTACTTGGGCCGTTCAAAAAAATTGTGCAGAACGGACGAAAATCAGTTCATGGTGGCGGCATTGCCGACGCCGTGAACCCTCCCGACGGCGTACATAGGTACGCCGAGAGGTGATTTTCGTTCGTAGTTCAAGGGCAAAAAAAGAAATCCGCCGAGGCGGATTTCTTTCATTTAAGCATTGTTTTTGCAACTATACAACTTGATGTAAATCAAGTCCCTAAGCCCTTGAACGGTCTGCGCAATTTTTTTACGGCCCCTTGTTACAGCCAACCGTTAAAAATAGCCTGAACATCATTTGCAAAGCTGTTCATGTTGTCTATAACCTCTTGCTTAATAAGGTTAATGTCAAAATATGTAATCTGATACTGCCCGTTATACTCCGCCCGGACGGCAAATTTATTGTGACCCTCGGACAGGCTCACCTGTTTGTAAAAGACCTTGGCGGCGCCGATCTGAGTTTTTACCGCCTGCCCTTCGCTGTTTAAAAGAAGCGTGTAATTATCTCCGTCGGCTACATAGTAGGCTACGCTGACGCCGGTCTTACCTGTTCCGGTTATGCCGTATGTAGTTTTTGTCGTCGCGGAATTCTTGGTTTCCGGTTTTTTTACAACCACAAGATCCGAAGCGGTACTGCTTTCGCTGCTTCCGAGTGTTGCGGGATGCTCCGCAAATGCACAGAGGCCGGAAAGCATTATAAGTATAGCGGCCATTACTGCGCTAACCCACTTCATACCAAATTCCAAGCCTTTCTGCCCACAAAACTGCCTGACCTCAATCGACGCTGCCCGTGGACCCACTGCGCCGGTCATTTATCCGAAACTTTATTTCATCGCTTCCCTTTGTGTATTTATATGCCGTCTTTTAGTATACGACTATATCATTTCAATTACATTATACACTATATATATTACAAAACAATTACAACAAGGTTAATTGTTGTTTACAAACCCATGTCAATATAGTCCACTTCAGACAATATCTTCCACTTCCCCTTCCGGGTTTTCACGGAACAGAGGAAGGATGATAGACACAGAGGTTCCATTGGGCATATGGCTCTCGATCTCAATGTCTCCGCCATGGCGCTGAACGATCTCGCGGGCAATGGCGAGGCCAAGGCCTGTTCCGCCGCTTTGGCGGCTTCTGGCCTTATCTACCCGGTAGAAACGCTCAAAAATATGAGGTATATCCTCCCGTGGGATACCGATGCCGTTGTCAGTAACGCGGAGCAGAGCGTTCTGCCCGTCGCTTCCACATTCCACATCTATCTTTCCGCCGTCAAGGGTATACTTTATGGCGTTGGAAATTATGTTTATGAGCACCTGCTCTATTCTATCCTTATCACCAAAGAAGCTGAAGGGTTCACTTCTCGGTATGAAATTCAGCTCATGGCTGTGTGACTTGGCATTTATGCTCATCTTCTCAGTAACACTCTGACTCAGTTCCATGAGGTCAAAGGAAGTGCAGTTGAGGCGCTGCTTATTATTATCCAGCTGAGACAGAGTGAGAAGATCCTTAACAAGGCGGGTCATGCGGTCAGTCTCAGTGTCGATAACACGGGCGAAACCCGCTGTGGGCCCGTCGTCACGGCCCTCGTCACTCTCGATGTCGATTATGGTCTCCGCATAACCCTTGATAGTAGTCAGCGGCGTGCGCAGCTCGTGGGACACATTCGCCACAAATTCACGGCGGGAATTTTCCAGCTTGAGCTGCTTGGTTATGTCGCGGAACACCACTATAACTCCCGAAGAAAACACGTTTTCGGCATTAAAGGGCACAAATGCAGCCTTATAGTTCTTTCCCTCGCGCTCCACATCAAACTCAAGCGTCTGCCCCTCGTCTAAGTAAAGCACACGGCTCATATTGACGTCAAGGCCCAGCCTGCCGCCGAATATCTCATCAAAGGTCAGCTTGCTCACGTCTCCAAGCACACCCGCACAGGCGGGATTTTCGTGAATGACGCGGCCTGTGCTGCTCTCAAAGGCTATAATTGCATCGGTCATGTGAAGGAGAACCGTCTCGATCTTGTTTTTCTCGGCCGCAATGTCGGCAAGACTTTCGTCGATCTGGGCGGCCATGGTGTTAAAGGCCATAGTAAGACGGCCTATCTCATCACGGGACTGCACCTCTATCTTGTGCTTGAAATCTCCCTCAGCCATGGTCTCGGCCCTGTACTGCAAAGTAGAAAGGGGTGCTATGATCGTGCCGGAGAGCACAAATCCCAAAATAAGACTGAACAGTATGCCGAACAGTATCGCCCAGAGTATGTTCACAAAGATGTTGCGGGTTATATCATAAACCTCTTCTTTTGTATCGCGCACGCTTATTATATAGCGCACTATGCCGTTTTTGTCAGAGATCGGAACGGCATAGTCCATATACCGGGCACTTCGGTCAATATTGCTTCCGGTCATGCCGGCCATAGCCGTGACGATATTAGGCGTTGTGAAAAAGGCCTCATCGCGGCTGCTTCCGGCCAAAACGCGGCAGGTGGCTCCGTCGAGTATATAGTAGTTGCGGAAGGAGTCAATGCCCATCCACACTGAATATACTCCCAAAAGCTCCTCCATCTCTTCAACCGGCTGTTCACCCTCAGCGGCCTCTGTCAGCTCGTTCAGGAATTCCCGGTTAAAGACCTGCTCGCTCATGGAGTCACGGAAATCGTTGAGGTAATATGAAGAAATATTCTGCAGCAGAAAAGTACCTACCACCACCATGACCGATATGGTAAGCAGCACGAAAATCACGATTATTTTCCACTGTATACTCTTAAACAAGGCCTTTCACCTATCTTTATCACTTACTGTAGTAATATCCCACTCCGCGGCGGGTCATAATCCGCTCAGGCGCGGCGGGATTGTCCTCTATTTTTTCGCGCAGGCGGCGAACGGTAACGTCAACCGTGCGGACGTCGCCGAAATAATCGTAGCCCCAAACCTTCTGAAGAAGCTGTTCGCGGGTGAAGGTGTGGCCGGGCTGAGTGGCAAGGAACTTCAGAAGCTCAAACTCGCGGAGCGTAAGCTCAATATTTACGCCGTCCTTCTTTACCTCGTAAAGGCTGCTGTTGATCTCGATGGTGTCGATAGTGATAACACTGTCGTCACCGCCTTCTCCGCTGCCGCGGCGGAGATTAGCCTTTATTCTTGCCATGAGCTCACGAACGGAAAACGGCTTGGTAATATAGTCGTCGGCACCTGATTCAAGGCCGAACACCTTATCTATCTCCTCCTCGCGGGCAGTTAGCATGAGTATAGGCACATCGCTGGTCTCGCGTATCTTACGGCAGGCCTCGAAGCCGTCCATTCTGGGCAGCATAACGTCAAGAAGAATAAGATCAGGCTTTTTTGTCTGTGCCAGCTCAAGAGCGGCCATGCCGTCATAAGCGGCGATCACTTTATAGCCCGCCTTTTGCAGGTTGAATTTCAGCATATCCACGATCGGGGTCTCGTCGTCAACGACGAGAATAGTTTTTTCCATTTCACTTCCTCCTTTTATCTGTATATTTATACGTTTACAGTCTCCTTAATTTCAGTATCATGCACTTCGCTTTCGGCTGCGGCTGTGTCGCCATCCTCTGCCGCCACGGCCAGCATGAGCTTGATGCGGTTCTCCTGATTGACTCTTGTTGCTCCGGGGTCGTAATCTATGGGAACGATATTGGCCCGAGGCTCAAGATTACGTATTTTTCTTATCATGCCCTTGCCTACGATATGGTTAGGCAGACAGCCGAAGGGCTGGGCACAGATAACATTGCAATATCCAAGCTCCACCAGCTCCATGATCTCAGCAGTGAGAAGCCAGCCCTCCCCCATCTTGCAGCCTGTGCTGATAACGCCGTCGGCCTTGCTTTTAAGGTGCCTGAAGGACGAAGGTGCAACAAAATCACTGTTTTCACGCACTGCGGCTATCATTTCGTCCTTAAGAGAACAGAGATAGCTCTCCACCAGCTTATAGGTCTCGCGGGTGAGCTTGCTCCCACCGTATATATCAATAGTGTCTATCGGGGTATCAACGCAGTAAAGCGCAAAATCCAGCAGGCCTCCCAGCATGACCTCACAGCCCTGCTCATAAAGGAACTGCTCCAGACTATTATTCCCCAGAGCGGCATATTTAACGTAAATTTCTCCCACAATTCCGACCTTGATTTTTTTCTCATCTGTGCGCGGGATTCTGGCAAAGCTTTGAACTATGGCCTTGAGGTTCTCTCTGCGCTCGCCTTTGCTGAGTCCCCTCCCGCTCAAAAATCCCTTGAGCAGGGCGTTTATCCACATATCCACGCAGGCCGCGCTGTCGCCCTTGTTGACCTCATAGGGCTTTACCTGATTGTCGAGCAGCATCAGAAGGTCACCGTAAACTACCGCTGTCAGCATCTGGCGCACGAGACCCGGTGTAAGCTTGAAGCCCGGTGACTTCTCAAGACCGCTGACATTTATCGAAATTATCGGAATAAAGCCCCAGCCCATAGCGTTAAGCGCCTTGCGGAGCAGGGATATATAGTTTGAGGCACGGCAGCCGCCGCCGGTCTGAGGCAGCAGCAGGGCAACCTTGTGAATATCGTACTTACCGCTTTTGAGCGCGTCTATCATCTGGCCGATGACCAGCAGCGCGGGATAGCAGGTATCGTTATGTACGTGCTTAAGCCCTTCGTCCACCACGCTCCGCCCGGTGTTATAGAGAATATCCACATTATATCCGTGGTTCTGGAGTATTCCCTTTATTATTTTGAAATGAATATGATTCATATCGGGCACCAGGATAGTGTACCCGGCGTCGCGCATCTCTTTGGTAAACAATACCTTTTCCATTATTTATTTAACTCCTTTTAACGCAGCAAATAAACTCCTTAACCGTATTTTCACCGTACCCATATTGGTTATCTCGTCGATTTTTATCTGGGTGTATATCTTGCCCTTTTCCTCGATTATGCGGCGCACCTCGTCGGTGGTGATAGCGTCCACACCGCAGCCGAAGGAAACAAGCTGCACCAGATTGACCTCCGGCCCCTGCTCGCTGACCCACTTTGCCGCGGCGTACAGCCTTGCATGGTATGTCCACTGATTTAAGACCTGAGTCTCAAAAGGAGAAACATGGGGACTGATGCTGTCTTCAGTTACCAGGGCTGCGCCCATGTCGCAGATGAGCTTGTCTATTCCGTGGTTTATCTCGGCGTCAATGTGATACGGGCGGCCGCAGAGCACAATTACAGGCAGCCCCTTTTCCTTTGCAATTTTCAGGAATTCAGCGCCCTTATCGGCAATGCGCTTCATGTGCGCCCGATACTCGCCGTAGGCCGCGTCGGAGGCTTTTTTTACCTCACCGCGGGTGAATTCCCCAAACTCACGCCTTAGCAGCGCATGAGCGGTCTTCACGAAATCCGCCGGGCGGTGCAGGCCGATGTAGTCGTATATAAATTTCGTGGTGCCCATATTCGTCACATTGGCATTTATGACCTCAGGATAGTAGGCCACTACCGGGCAATTATAGTGATTGCTCGACAAGCCCTCATCCAAATTATATGACATGCATGGGTAGAATATGGCATCGCACTTGTCTATGAGCGACTCGATGTGGCCGTGAAGGAGCTTTGCCGGGTAACAAACGGTGTCCGAAGGAATAGTGTGCTGCCCCTTTAAATACAGGTCACGGTCGCTCTCGGGCGAGGCTATCACCTTAAAGCCCAGCTTTGTGAAGAACGTGTGCCAGAAGGGGTACAGCTCGCACATATTGAGCCCCATGGGAATACCAATCGTGCCTCGTCTCCCCTCAGCGGGCTTATATGCGGCCAGCAGCTCCCGGTTGTATTCGTAAAGGTCGTATCTCTCCGTTGACTCTTTTGTTTTAAGCGGTTTTTCACAGCGGTTTCCGGCTATGAAGCGGCGGCCGCCGCCAAAGCTGTTCACCGTCAGGCGGCAGTGATTCGTGCAGCCGTTACAGGTGACCTGCTTGGTCTCATGAGTAAAGCTCTTAAGGTTTTCTTCACTTATGGTCAAGGACTCTTCGGGCGCGTTGGCCTTAGCGTAAAGCGCGGCTCCGTAAGCCCCCATAAGACCTGCTATGTTCGGGCGTATAACATCGCGGCCAAGCTCCGTTTCAAAGGCACGGAGCACTGCGTCATTAAGGAAGGTGCCGCCCTGCACCACTATGTTTTTGCCGAGGCTGTCAGCGCTGACCGCGCGGATAACCTTATATATAGCGTTCTTTACCACGCTCAGGCTCAGCCCGGCGGAGATATTTTCAATTGACGCGCCGTCCTTCTGGGCCTGCTTTACAGAGGAATTCATAAACACCGTGCAGCGTGAGCCGAGGTCTACAGGCTTGTCGGCTAAGATGCCCTTCTGGGCAAACTCGCTTATGCTGTAGCCCAACGCTCCGGCAAAGGTCTGAAGGAAGGAGCCGCAGCCCGAGGAACAAGCCTCGTTCAGGAATATGTTGTCAATGGCTCCGCCGCGTATCTTGAAGCACTTGATGTCCTGACCGCCGATGTCGATGATGAAATCCACATCAGGGTTGAATTTCCGCGCCGCGGTGAAGTGAGCCATTGTCTCAACAAGACCCATATCTAGGCCGAAGGCGTTACGGGTAATTTCCTCGCCGTAGCCGGTGGAGGCCGAGGCGTTTATTTTCAGATTCGGATATTTTTCGTAAAATTTGAGCAGGAAGTCACGAAGCAGCGGAATGGGATTGCCGCTGTTTGGCATATAGTCCGCATGGAATATGTCGCCGTTTTCGTCCAGCACTACGGCCTTAAGGGTGGTGCTTCCGGCGTCCACACCCAGATACGCCTCCTTAGGCGCGGGGTTGTTCACTATTGGTATTCCCGCCGCCGCGTGGCGCGCTTTGAATTTTTCGTAGTCTGCCTCGTCTTCAAACAGACGCGGGCAGCTTTTATAGGTCTCGCCTGCGGCGTAACGGCCTACAGATTCTATGGCATCACTGAGGCGCACAGCCTTGGCAGTCGGCGACAGGGCCGCACCCATCGCCACGAAGTAAAGGGAATTATCGGGGCACACTCCCGCCTGGCCGAGCTGACGGTCGAAGGCTGCGCGCAGCTCGCTTAAGAAGGTCAGCGGGCCGCCTAAGTATACGACCGTACCCTCGATCTCGCGCCCCTGAGCAAGGCCTGCTATAGTTTGATTGACCACGGCCGCAAATATGCTGGCTGAAATATCAGCCTTATTTGCTCCCTGATTGAGCAGCGGCTGGATGTCGCTCTTTGCAAAGACTCCGCAGCGTGAGGCTATTGTGTATATTTTCTCATAGCTCTTGGCTATCTCGTTCATTTCGTCGGGACTGATGGCCAAAAGGGTAGACATCTGGTCGATAAAGGCCCCTGTGCCGCCGGCACAGCTTCCGTTCATGCGCACCTCCATGCCTCCGTCCAGAAACAGTATCTTCGCATCCTCTCCGCCCAGCTCGATAACCACGTCTGCCGAGGGAATAAAACGCTTAACAGCGGTTCTGGTGGCATATACCTCCTGCACAAAGGAAAGCCCGGCATTTTCGGCCATACCCATACCGGCGCTGCCGCTTACGGAAAGCAGCATTTCACAGTCGTTAGGGAACAGATCGGACACACGCTGAAGCAGTTCGGCGGTCTTTTCGACGATCATGCTGTAGTGCCGGTTGTACTCTTTATACACTATTTTATTGTTCTCGTCCAGCACCACACACTTAAGCGTTGTGCTGCCGACGTCAACTCCTATTCTCAGCATTTAATCACCTTATCTCAAAATTGCGCACAATTCAACATCTTATATGTAATTATAACACAATTTCTTTCAAACGTCAATGATAAAATTTGTGAATATAAGGACCCTACAAACCGTAGGTTTGTATAGCCACAATGTGAAAAATAAATAAAAAGTAAAATTGGGTATAGCCGTAGTAGCAGATTTATGATATAAGTACGAAAGACCCATTCTGCCGAACACAGCAGAATGGGTCTCTGACAGGCAGAAGACGATTCAATGTCTCCGCCTGTCTCACATTCCCAAATAGTTCAAAAGATGGTCCTCAGCTACGGAACCAGCCTACAGTAATTAGAACTGCAGTCCATTATATTCGATCTCGTCATATGTTTTTCTAAGATCAATATTCTTTATTTCCTCATCCTCTGTATCACCAAATACACCAACGTAAAACACATCTCCATTATCGTTTACCAGCTCGCATCTTGACAAGAACTTCTCAGAAATATTTTGATCCGCTATATACCAAGTAACTATTTCTAAAATATCTTGTTCATTAAATTTAAAAAACTTTCTTTCCATGAATATACCACCTTCAACAGTTTTATCAGGTAGACGCACAACGGTTACCTATCTTAACTCAGTCCAAATGGAACACCAGATCCAAATCTGTTGAAACAGGGCTGTTGTCGGGGTTTGTGTCCATAATGTCGGCCATAAAATCCCACCACTTTCTGTTGATAGGCGTATCTGCTCCTTTGGCCCAAAGCTCTTCATCCTCGATCTCTATGTACCCATAGAGCACCATAGTCTCCTTATCGAGAAATATCGAATAATTCCTTCCTCCGTGCTCGTGGATCATGTCGCGCATTTCCGGCCACAGTTCATTGTGACGCTTCTCGTATTCCTCCGCCATACCATCGTACAGCTTCATTTTAAAGCCCTTGTGAATCATATTTATTTCCTACCTTTCTTTTGCAAAAGGACGGCCCAAGCCGTCCTTTTAATTTTACTTATTCGTGCTGACCTTGGCATTGCTGCTGTTGAGCGTATCGCCGTAGCCAAACTCATCCGCCACAAGCTTCTTGGTTTCAGCGAGATTAGGCTCCCAATATGAAAGACCGCTTATATCGCGGAAACCGCCGGGCACCGTAAAGGTCTCAACGCCGCTGCTGTCTTCGTCTTCTTCGTTGCCGTTATTAGTAGCGTCATAAATATTTTTTGCAATTCCGATAGCTTGTGAAATTGACATATCAGTGTCTATATTTTCCTGAACAATGCGGTATATCTCGCCCACCTTAGACAGGGTTGTGGGATTTGCCTTCTGCTTTATCAGCGCCTTAAGCACATCCTGCTGCACGGCCACACGGTCTATATCACCGTTGGGATAGCGCCGGAAACGCACAAGCTGCTCGGCCTTGTCGCCGTCCAGATGCTGGAAGCCCTTCTGAAGATCTATGTGCAGATCCTGCCACGGGTCGTCATACTTCATTCTCTGCGGAACGTCGTAATCAAAGCCCCCGATGGCGTCAATGACCTGACGGAAGGCCGCGAAATTGATGCACACATAGTGATGGATAGGCATTCCCGTGAGCTCTTTGACAGCCCGAATAGCGTATTCGTCGCCGCGGTCTCCGCCGCCCTCAGTTTTCTGCATACGGCCGTAGGAATGGGCCGCGTTTATCTTCTCTGTACGGCCATTATAAATGATGTGGGTATCACGGGGAATGCTGAGCAGCTTGACCTTGCCGAGCTGCGGGTCAACATGATAAACCATCATAACGTCGGTCAGGCCGCCCTCGGCATCCGTGCCCATGAGCAGCACGTTATAAGGTGTTTTAGGCGCAAACAAGCCGGTTTCTCTTTCGTCGATCACTGTATTCGCACTGTTTGGCGTGGTCTCAAAGCTCGCAGTAAGAAACTGTGCGGTGAAAATTCCCGCGGCAGCCGCTGCAAAGAACAAAATTATCACCAACAGCACAGTAAGATATCGTCTGAAGGTCACTATTAAGCCCTCTCTCTATGTTGAATTTTATCGAATTTCCTGAGTTTATTCATAAAAAAGTATACCATAATGATCAGGTAAAGTCAACATATATTATCAAAATTTACAAAACTGAAACAATTAACACAAAACCCGCTGTGCCTCGGCAGTGTCAGCTGCGATCTGAGAAAACAGCTCATCTACAGAAGAGAATTTTTGCTCCGGGCGCAGAAAGCGCACGAAATAAACTGTAACCTCTTCTCCGTAAAGGTTGCCGCTGAAGTGTGGGATATGAGTTTCCACGCGCATATTTTTGTCACCAACGGTGGGATTTATACCTATATTTGTAACCCCTTTGAGCCTTTTGCCGCCAAATTCCACCCATGTGGCATAAACCCCGCGCGGCAGCTGCACCCGCCACGGCTCGGGATAGAGATTTATCGTAGGAAAGCCCATAGTCCGGCCCAAGTGCTTCCCCTGTTCAACTACTTTGGTTATGGAATACGGCCTGCCCAACAGCTCCGCTGCGGCCTGTGTCTCGCCTTTTTCCAGCAAAGTGCGTATCCTGCTGCTGCTTATTGATTCACCGCCGCAGCTCTCCTCCGGGAGCACTGTAACGGAAAGACCGAAGCTATCGCCTATAGTCTTAAGGTCTCCGGCTCCTAAAAGGTCGCTGCCAAAGCTGTAGTTATAGCCGCATACGAGGGCCGCGGCCTGCAGCTTTTCTATAAGAATTTCTTTTACAAAGGCCTCACCGCTCATTTTAAGCAGCTCCGGCGATGCACTCAGGCTCACGCACTCGGCTCCCATTGAGGCTATGAGCCGTTCTCTTTCATTCTTGCTCGTCATATAAGCCACCGGAGCATTAAACAGCACCTCTGCCGGAGCACGGTCAAAGGTAAGGGCAAGGGCGCGCATACCCACCGCCTGCTCCACTGCCGTGCGTATAATTTTTTGGTGCGCCAGATGCACTCCGTCAAAGAAGCCCAGCGCGACTGTTGTTTTCAATGTTATTCCCCGTTTCTAAAAGACGAATTGCACTGCGATATAATGTTTACTTTCTCAGCAACCATTATATCGCAGCTATGCAAGCCTTCGATTTGTAGGGTTATTATACCACCGTTTTCTCTCTTTTGCAACAGTTTTCCCAAAGGAAATGTTAATAAATATTAATCATTTGCCTATCCCCTAATATTATTGACATTTTAGCGAATTCATGCTATACTTTTATCATACATAAAGAAAAAGGGAGACCAAAAAATGCACAAAAAAATAACCCCCGAAAGGGCGAAGGAAATAATAGACAGCACTGACTGCACCATTCTTGACGTTCGCACCGAAGATGAGTTTGTGCTTGGGCATTTGGAAAACTCGATTTGCATTCCCGTTGACGACCTGCCCTCGAGGCTCGATGAGCTGCCTGACAGATCGGCCACTATACTCATTTGCTGCCGCAGCGGTAAGAGCAGCGCCATCGCGGCGGAATATCTGGACGGAAAGGGCTACGAAAATGTGTATGACTTTGGCGGCCTGCTCTCATGGAGGTACGGTTATGTGGAATGGGATTAAGCTTTTTCTGACCTCCTTTGTTATAACAATTATTTTTGTATGCCCAGCCATGGCGGAAAACGTTGGCGACGTCATAGGCACGGCCGTTGGTACTGACATAGTTTCCTATATAAATAATTACCCGCTGCCTTCTTATAACATCAACGGCCGCACTGCTGTGCTGGCCTCGGATCTTGATGGCTATGGCTTTACCTATAACTATAACAACTACCTTCGACGGGCCGAGTTGAAATTCGCCGGAGGCGACGTTACCCCCATACGGTTCTGGCGGGATATGAAGACATACGGCCAACCGATCGCCGATGTGCTTTATACTGACATTGAGGTTTACCTCGACGGAGTTAAAATCGAAAGCTTCAACGTTGACGGCCTGACGGCCATATACTTTTCCGAGCTTGCCCCCTATGGCGAGATAAGCTTTGACGACGGTCTGCGCTCGGCTTTTTTAAACATCCCCGGCATGAAAACCACCGAGTACAGCCAAGTTGAGGATCGCTCTACCGCCGTTGCCTCGCTGCATTACAGCTGCTACTGGGGCACTGATAGGTATCTCTGGGACTATGCTCTCATGATACCTGTCTCTCTCTATGATAAATACAGCGCCATTGACCGCAATGAGATAGGTATTAACAATTACGCCGCCTATGCCGCCGACCCGGGCGATGATCTGTACATATCCGCATTGGCAGACTGCTTCACCCGAGCAGCTGAGGATCATGGCCTGACCGACCGGGAGCGGCTCGGCATGGCTATCGACTTTGTGCAGTCCTTCACTTATGTGGACGATATCGTGGCAAAAAATGCGGCTGAATATCCTAACTTCCCCATTGAGACTTTGTTCGAGAAAAAGGGCGACTGTGAGGACACTGCTATGCTGCTGGCCGCCATACTAAGGGAAATGGGCATAGATGCAGTGCTGCTGACCTTCATCAGTCCCACCGGAGAAGGCCACATGGCCGTTGGCATAAGCGGCGACTATGGCTTTTACGGCACCTGTTACCCCTATAACGACAAGCTGTATTTTTATCTTGAAACCACCGGCCCGGGCTGGAATGTGGGCGTCGTTCCGCTGGAGCAACAGGGCATGAACGCACATATAATAGAGTTTTGATCGGAGGGCACTATGAGCAAGATTACAATCAATCACAACACCATACTTTATCAGACTCGGGACGAAACCGTTCTTATTGAGCCGTACGGCGCGGACTGCGTGCGTGTGCGTGCCACGCGTCGGGGCAAAGTTTCTGACGAAAGCTGGGCTTTGCTGCCGCCGGAGAGCTGCACCTCAACTATCTCCGGTGACGAGAACCGTGCAGAGCTTATCAATGGTGCTCTAAAGGTGGAGCTTTTCAAGGTCTGGGGAGGGCACAGAATAGTTTTTTATAACAACGGCAAAGAGATTCTTCGCACCCGCGAGGAGGGCGACCCTGTTCGCCGCTATGAGCACGTCGGCGGCGACAATTACCGAATAAAGGCCCTGTTTGAGCCTAACGAGGGCGAACATATCTATGGTCTCGGGCAGGAGCAGCAGCCCTTCTTTGACCGCAAGGGCTGCTCAAGCGAGCTTGTTCACTATAATACCAAATCCGCCCTGCCTGTGGTGCTTTCGTCATTGGGCTACGGCTTTTTCTGGAATAACCCCTCTCCCGGCCGCTGCGAGTTCACGAATAACCACACCCTTTGGCTTGCCGAGTGCGCCCGCCAGGCGGACTATTTAGTATTCGTCGGCGAGACGCCGGATAAGCTCATGAATAAATATTGCCGTCTCACCGGTTTTCCGCCGGAAATGCCCGACTGGGCCGCCGGCTTCTGGCAGTGCAAGCTGCGCTATGAGAGTCAGGACGATCTGCTTGAAGTGGCACGGGAGTATAAAAGGCGCGGCGTGCCCGTTGACGCCATCGTTATCGACTATTTCCACTGGACGGAGCAGGGCAATTGGGAATTTGACCCCGAGCTTTGGCCCGACCCCGAGGCCATGTGCGCCGAACTGAAAGAGCTGGGTATACGCCCGGTGGTGTCCATTTGGCCAACCATAAATCCAGCCAGTAAAAATTATGCGGCTATGGACGAAGAAAACATGCTCGTCCGCACCGAAAACGGGCAGTACGGCATATTTGAATTTTACGGCCAGCAGACCTTTATTGACCCAACAAATCCCCGCACCCGGGACTACGTTTGGGAGCAGATCAAGAAGACCTACTATTCCTACGGCATAAAGACCTTCTGGCTGGACGAGGCTGAGCCTGAGGTTCACCCTCAGCAGTTCAATAATCTGCGCTTCTATCTGGGCAACGGCGCTGAAATGGCCATGCTCTACCCCTACTATTATGCAAAAACATTTTACGACGGCCTCAAATCAGAGGGCGAAACCGAGATCGTTTCCCTGACGAGAGCGGCCTGGCCCGGCAGCCAGAAATTCGGTGCCATAGTCTGGAACGGCGACATCCCCTCCACCTTTGAAGCACTTTACGAAAGCATAATTTCCGGCCTGTCTATGTCAGTCTGCGGAATACCGTGGTGGAACAGCGATATCGGCGGCTTCCATCAGGGCGACATAGAGAGCGACTACTTCCGCGAGCTTATAGTCCGCTGGTTCCAGTTTGGGCTGTTCTGCCCCGTTATGCGGCTTCACGGCGCCAGAAAGCGCATGAAAAATCAGGTTGACCGCCACCCCGGAGTTAAGGAGCGCAGCGGCGGCGACAACGAGATATGGTCCTTCGGCGAGCGCAATTATCCGATCTTAAAGGATCTTATTCTGCTCCGCGAGCGGCTTAAGCCCTATATTTTAAAGCATATGAAGCTGGCCTCTGAGACCGGTGCACCCATCATGAGACCCATGTTCTTTGATTTTCCGAGCGACGAAGCCTGCTATAACCTTTCCGATCAGTACATGTTCGGTCCCGACATTCTATTTGCCCCCATATACCGCCTTGGTGAAACGGAACGCACCGTTTATCTCCCCGCCGGGAAGTGGATAAGGACCTCCGACAAGTCCGTCCACGAGGGCGGTAAAAACGTCGCCTGCCATGCCGAACTTAACGAATTTATTGCCTTCGTACGCGAAGGAGCAGAGGTAATTGCCGCCTTCTAAAAATAAAAAAAAACTAAAAAACTCTTGACTTTACCCTTCAAATGCGAAGCATTTGAATACCAGAAAATATGGGCACGAAAAAAAGTGGCAATGGGTATAAATTTTTTTCAAAAAACACTTGACAAATCGGTTTTCATGTATTATAATAATCACTGTTGAAAGAAAACCGATGCCGAATTGTGTAAGGGTAGCACGACAGACTCTGACTCTGTTTGTCTGGGT
>JAFLUQ010000046.1 GCA_022508735.1 Oscillospiraceae bacterium
GCTTTGGTCTTAAGCAGAGTATGTTCATCTACATGTTCCGTCAGTTCTTCATCGGTCTTCCCAAGGAGCTTGAGGAAGCTGCCCTGATCGACGGCTGTGGCTTCTATAAGACATACTTCAAGATCGCGTTCCCCAACGCGGTTCCCACAATCGTAACGGTTGCCATCCTCTCCTTCGTTTGGAACTATGGCGATACCTACTACACCGGATATTTCTACCCGGAGGGACCCTTCGTGGCGGTTAAGCTGTCCCAGCGTTTTGCTCAGACCCAGTCCGACACGGTTGTTACCGCAGTTCAGACATGGTTTGACGCTCCGGCGGCATCTTCCTTCGCCTTCGATGCAGTTCGCCAGGCCGCAATTCTGATCTTCCTTGTTCCGCTTCTTGTTGTTTACTTCTGTGTACAGAGAAGCCTTGTTGAGAACATGGAGCAGTCCGGTCTCGTTGGCTAATATTTGTAAGGGTAAATCAAACAATAAACCGGCACCGCATTTTTGCGGTGCCGGTATTGTTTAATTTTGCGATGTATGCCCAATAAATTGTTTGAACAAAGGTCCGGAGTGATAAGAACAGCGAAAGCATGGCATAAATCAAGGAAAAATGTTGACAAATGTGAACAAAAGTGTTAGTATTACTATAGACGAGTTTGGGAACCTCTCAAACGAAGGATGAGATATTGGAAGCAGGCCGATAATATCTGTCCGCGTCGGAAAATTTTTAAAAGGAGAAGAAAGAACATGAAAGCAAGAAAGATTTTTGCCGCGATAGTTGCCCTTGCTATGATCGCGGCGGTCATTCCCGCCTTCGGGCTGACGGCGAGCGCCTATGCTCCGAGCCGGGAAAAGGTTGAGTCTATGCAGCTCTCTGACTGGGGCTCTATGGCCGGCACACCGGTATTTACCGCACCCACGGCTCCGAGCAGCATTACTCCTGTAGCTGATGTATATGAGGGTTGGTCCGCCTCTTGGGAAAAGGAGCTCAATATGGACGATCCTGACGGAATCGTAAACATCAACGCAAAGAGCGACGGTATCCAGGTCTACGGACCCACCGGCTCAAGCGATACCCTCACTTTGCCTGGCTACGGCGAAGGCAAGGATTTCGTTATCTTTGAGTTCTGGGGAAGCAGAGTTACCGGCGACAACAACATAAGCTTTGCTCACGACATGAGATTCGTCGACCTCGACGGAAAGTTTATCGAAAACTATACCACCCGTAAGGATAACGGTATCTATTCCGGCGATACAGACAGCGTATTCGCCGGCGAGGCTCCCGTTCCCGCAGACGATAAAACGGAGTCCACCATTCTTGCCACAGGCTATCACACTGGCGTGAGAATAATCTTTGTAAATAATGACGACGATACACATTCCGTTCTCTACTATATTGCCGATGACGGAAACAAGAGAGAGCCCAGCAAAAATACCTATACCGGCACGTATCAGAACAACTGGACAAACGGCAGCTGGGCTAATGTTTACACCGCCACCTATGAGGGCACCTTCAATGGTCTCGGCTCAATTGACTTCAAGGTTCGCCACACAGGCAAAGACTGGGAGCAGGCCAGCTCGCTGAATTTCATAAGAATTTATGAGGGCGATATAACCAACAGCACCACTGCGACAGTTAAGTATGTTGACACTGCCGATAACAAGGTCGTTGACAGCTACGAGGTCACCAGATACATCGGTGAGACCGTAACCCCTAAGACCCACAACTATTATGTTGACCCCGAAGCCAATTTCCTCTATACAATGGAGCCGGCTGAGGCCGTTGAAATCACCATGGAGGATCAGGTGATCGAGGTTCCGCTGACACGCTTTAAAGCAGTTGCAGGCAAAAACGCCATCAGCAACCCAAGCTTTGAGGAGGGCTTTGCCGGTTGGTACGGCACCTTCAGCAAGGACAGTGAGCCGGTCGCTCTTGAAAACAAGCCCGAGAGCGACAATTACATCAAGCTGACAGTTAACGAATCGTTGGTTTCCGAGGGCAAGCAGGCTCTTGAGGCTAACTCCAACAGCAACAATGGTTACCCCTGGCTCGTTAACGAGTGGGCTGTAGAGCCTGATACTGATTACATACTTGCCTTTGACATCATGAGCAGAAACAAGACAAATCAGTTCGCATGGTTTGCCCTGACCGGTGACGACGGCGCGGAGGAGTATATTTACGACTATGCAGACAGCAGCGGCACAGGCGGTCAGATAAACGGGCTGGTGAAGAACCAGTACGTTCAGAAGGTTTTCTTCTTCCACACCAAGGAAAATCAGACCAAGCTGACCTTTGACGCCCATTGGCTCAACGACTCCAATGGCGTTTATGACAACTTTATGCTCTATCCTCTCGCCGCCTCTCTTGAGGCCCCCACAGCGGCCCTTGGCTGGAATGGCGAAAGCTTTACCATTGACTTCAGTGTGGCCTCCGGTAACGCTATATATGTGTATAAGAACGGCAACACTGATGCAGCCGCTCCTTCCTTCATTGCAGAGCTTGAGGAGGGTGAGACCGGTGCCGCTCTCAGCACAACCGACACCAATGCTCTTTATCAGGCTAAGGCCGTAGATAACGGAGTTTACGGCGAGTCCGGCGCACCCGTGAGCATTTATTCTCTGGTGGCTGACGCAATTGCAAGCTTTAAGTATGACGGAGAGATCAACGCCGAGCAGCTTAAAGTCGCTGTTAACGTTATCAATGCCGGCGGCATCTACATCATTAAGAACGCGGACGGCACACTGGATCTCACCGAAGAAGGAAACAAGCTCATGACGCTTGATGCCGAGGCTGAGACTATCACGCTTAAGGAAAATGTTTATAATGCCGGTATCCGTTTTGAAAGCACAAAGTACGCTGTCGGTGATGAAGCTGATAGCACAGCTGTAAGTGAAGACGGAAAGACTGTAAAAATTGAGGGCCTCAGCGCAATGGGCACTCTCAGCGAGTACGTGATCTATCTCGAGGATGTTGAGTTTGTTCTTGACGACATGGTTGAGACCGTCGTTGATAACGAAATCTACGGTGAGCTCGAATTTATCGAAGAAATATAAGGAGATTAAAGCTATGAAAAAGATATTTGAAACTCCGACCGTCAATTCCTATGAGCTTTGCCCGAGCGAGGATATAATGGTAGCCTCCGCTCTGGCAACAAAGAATGACGGCATTGGATATGGCAAGAATGGCTTTGCCGATACCGCTACTCTTTCAGAGATATGGAAGGGCGCGGGCGAAGGCTGGATCTAAGCCTACAAAAAAGAGCCGCAATTGCGGCTCTTTTTTTGCGGCGAATACATGGCAAAACCACCTCTCATATTCATTGGGAAGTGGTTTTATTTTTGCTTTTTTATGAGCTTTACGGCCGCACAAGCACATTATACGGCCCAACTGATATGACAAGCTCCAAACCGTCCTGCGGAGCGTAGGCAGGCATCTTGGTGCCGTTTTCTATATGTACAGAGTCATGTCGGGCAATGGTTTCTCCGTTGCTGAACCAGCGTACACTGGCATTAAATGAGGCTGGAACATTTTTGAGTGTCGCCATGGTGACGCCGTTCTCTGTTGAAAAATCAGCTCTTATGCCATAAATCGGCTCCACAATCTCCTCAATATTGCGGAAGCCGTATCTGAGCAGGGCATAGCCGTCACTGGTGCGGGTGTTTGTTCCCGAAGAGCCCATGGTTACAGCTATGACCCTTCGTCCCTCGCGCTTGGAGGTGGCGCAGAGACAGTAGCCCGCCACGCCTATATACCCTGTTTTAAGCCCATCGGTGCCGGGATAGCTTCCTGACAGGCCGTCAAGAAGCTGGTTTGTAGAGGCGTATGTTCTGCCCTTAAATGTAAAGGTCTTGAGGGAGGTGTATGTCAGAATCTGTGGGTACTCTCTGATAATTATGCGGCATAGCTCAGCCATGCTTCGGGGAGTAATGAAGTTGTTATCGTTCAGCCCGGCAGGATCACGGAATCCGGCGTCGAGCCCAAGAGCCGCCGCGTCAGCGTTCATGGCCTGCACAAAGGCCTCCTCGCTGCCGGCAACAAGCGAGCCGAGAGCAACAATGGCAGCGTTGGCCGAAACTATGCAGGCTGCGCGGATCAGCGTGTCCACCGAATGAACCTCGCCCTCTCCGAGCGGCACGTTGCTAAGCCCGGGCTTCACTGATAGCGCGGCTATGGATTTTGAGATAGTGACCGGCGTGTCGAGGGTTATGCCGGCCCCATTCATACGGCTGAAGAAGCTGTAGAGACTCATCATCTTAGTCATACTGGCCGGAGCACGGCGTGCGTCAGGATTTTTGCCGTATATCATAAAGCCTGTGTCATAGTCAACGATTATTGCCGCTTTGCTTGTAACGGACGGTGGTGCATCAAGTGCGTGGACGGGTACGGACACACAAAACAGTATAAAAATTAAAAAGAGACTTAATATTCGTTTTTTCACCTTATCACCTCTCTGTAATATAATTATAATAATATAAAATTATGACAAAATTGTAAATATATCTTTAATTTAAGGTTACAATTAAAATTTCCTATTTACAAATTACCCCAAGATATGTTATTATATACTTAAATATTATACAATATATTGGGCTGTTTGTGAAATGAAAGGAGATCAAATCATGAGAAAAATTTTTACTATCCTGGCGATTATTGTCGCGCTGGCCTTTCCCTTTGCGGCTCTTGCTGCCAGCGACGACGTAAGCGCGCCGAATATATCCGTTACCACAAGTAAGGGAACGGCGACCTTCACTCTTAAGAGTGATACTGCGGGTGTTCGTATTTACTATACTACTAACGGCAGCACACCAACCACCTCATCAACTAAGTACAGCAGTAAGGTCACCCTTAAGGATACCGCAAGGGTTTATGCCGTTGCTTATGATCCCGACACTAAGGAGTACAGTGAGGTTGCCGACTATCTTGTTACCGTGACCAAAGAAAGGGTTCAGAAACCGACGCTCACCTCAAAAGATGTGGCCGGCGGCAAGCAGATAACCATGAAGAGCACCACCAGCGGTGCCACTATCTACTACACGCTTGACGGCAGTACTCCCACGACCTCTGACAAGCGCTACAGCAGCCCCATAACGGTTGACGAGTCCTGCACGGTAAGAGCCATAGCGGTCAAGTCCGGCATGGCCAACAGCGCCGTGGCCGGAGGCTATGTGGAGATAGGCAGCGTTTCTACTCCGAAGATCAACATCACCTCCTCTTCCAAGGGAGATCAGATAACCATAACCACCTCTACCAGCGGTGCGACTATTTACTATACTACCAACGGCTCTACTCCTACCACTAAGAGCACCAAGTATAGCAAAGCCTTCACCGTATCCAAGGCTTGCACGATCCGCGCTATTGCCGTAAAGAACGGCTATGCGAACAGTGATGTTGCAGAGAAGGATATTAGCGCGCCCGCGGCAGCTACTCCTACCGCCACGGCCACTGCTATCGTAGGCGGCTACACTGTTAAACTAACCTCGGCCACCAGCGGTGCCACGATCTATTATACCCTTGACGGCACCACTCCGACAACAAGCAGCACTAAGTACACCTCCTCCGGGATAAGCCTCACTGAACCCGGAACTACATATATCCGTGCCATTGCCGTGAAGAGCGGCTGTGAGAACAGTAAGGTATATGTCGGAAGCAAGGATATTCCTCAAGCGAGCAAGCCTACCGTATCGCTTGTAAACGGCAAAGTCACTATATATGCGGCCAATAAGAACAAGATTGACACGATTTATTACACCACTAACGGTGCTGCTCCCACAATAAAGAGCAAGAAGTACTCCTCTCCGTTCACGGCCAACGCCGGCACGGTCGTTTACGCCGTAGCGGCTCGAAGCGGTTATGCTGTCAGCGACATCGCAGGCGGAACGATTCCGAAGTCTAAGGCTGCCGAGCCTGAGCTCTCCAGCGAGGATGCCGTATACGGCGGTTACACGATCAAGCTTAAGAGCGACACAAGCGGAGCCACTATATACTATACCACCGACGGCAGCGATCCCACCAGCAAGAGCACAAAATATACATCGAGCGGTATTGATATAGCAGAGGTTGGCCTGAACGAGGTTCGCGCCATCGCGGTTAAGAGCGGCTATGATGACAGTGATATATACGTATATACCAAGAGTCTTCAGCAGACCGCTAAGCCTACTCTCACGTTGACAAACGGTAAGGTAACAATTTCCGGCGTGAGCGGCGCACAGTATTACTATACCACTAACGGCACGACCCCGACCGTCAAGAGCAAGAAGTACAGCTCGCCCTTCTCTGCATCGGCAGGCTCAAAGGTTTACGCTATAGCCGTGCGCAAGGGATATGCGGCCAGTGAGCCTCAGGGCGGCACAGTATCTTCCGGTTCTGCGAGCAAGCCTGAAAAGAGCACAGAGTCCGCTATCGTCGGCGGTAAGAACGTTAAGCTCAAGAGCGACACCAGCGGTGCTACTATCTACTACACGCTTGACGGCAGCACTCCCACGACAGACAGCGATAAATACACCACCTCGGGTATAAACATCACCGATGTTGGTACTACATATATCTACGCTATCGCTGTGAAGAGCGGCTATAAGGACAGCGCGGTCGCCAGCATTCCCGTTACAGTTACACGTACCGCAAATCCGACCATATCGGCTCAAACTGTTTCCAGTGGCAGAAAAATAACCTTAAGCGCGGCTTCCGGAGCTACCATATACTATACGCTGAACGGCACAACTCCCACCACGAGCAGCAAGAAATACTCCTCAGCTATTACAGTAACAGAAACTTGCCAGATCCGTGCTATGGCGGTTCAGAAGGGCTATGCCAACAGCCAGGTCGTAGGCGGCACAGTCACAGTGACAACGCCTCAGGTAGAAAAGCCCTATATAACACAGAAGTCCTACAGCGGCTATGACCGTGTAACTATAAAGACCGATACCAGCGGCGCCAAGATATACTATACCCTTGACGGCAGCGACCCGGCGGTTTACGGTAAGAGTCTTACAAACGGTTCTTATATCACCATTAAGGAGGACTGCGAGCTCCGCGCCATTGCTACAAAGAGCGGCTATGATGACAGCGACGAGCTTCACAGATACCTGATTCTGGGTGATGAATTTGAACTGCTCAGTGTGCCTGAGAATAAGCCTGTTGAATCTCCCTCATTCACGCTGAACACTGTTCTTGATTTCTGATAAGTGTGGACAACAGCGCATAAAAAGAAACCGCCTCAGATCGTGAGATCTGAGGCGGTTTCTTTGTTATGAATTTATCTTATTTCATAGATCGCAACGCCATGAGGCGGAACGATGGAGGTGATCGCGGCGTTGGCCGTGCGGGTTGCTCCTGTAAAAAGCTCAGTTATTTCAGCCGAGGAAAGTCCGAGGAAATCTAACGGAGTCGAGATCTCCAATTCCTTTTCTGATGTGTTGAACTGGGCTATGTACTGACGTGCGCCGTCGTCGTCCTTAGCTGACCAGACTATGGCGCCGCGCTCGTCGCGGTAAAGCTCACGGTTGTCGTGGGAATTGTTAAGTATCCGAAGCAGGGCGCGGTTTGTCAATAGCGAGAAGGTGAAATCATCGTTCTCGGTCATTTCGCAGCCGATAAACATCGGGGAGCGGAAGATGCACCAGAGTGCGATATGGGTTTTCTGCTCGTCATAGGTAAAGTTAGTCATGCGGGCGCCGCCGTTGGAGCGTATTCCTATTTTGCCCACGGTGAGCATGTCGCAGTCGGGCCATGCGCCGGGAGTGCGCAGGTTCTGCCAGTCGCGGCAGAGGTCAAAGCACTCGCGGAGCTGACGCCATGTGTCCCAGAAGTCGTCGCTCATGCGCCAGAGGTTGGCGTGAGCCATGAGGTGGGCGGCTCCGGCGAGGGAGGCACGGCCGGGGGAGAGGGAGAGCACCATATCGCGGCCTGTGCGGTCAATGGCGTTTTTGATCAGCTCCACTTCACGGTAGTGGTAGGGTCGGGCGATGTCGTCTACCTTGACGTAATCAACGCCCCACGAGGCATAAAGCTCGAATATGCTGTTGTAGTATTCCTGAGCACCGGTCTTGTCGGCGTCCACGCCGTACATATCGCCGTTCCACTCACAGACCGAGTCGGTGTTCGCGATCATGTCGGCGGTAACGCCCGGGCACATAATGGGGCATTTGGCGCGTACGGCCTGCTTGGGTATTCCGCGCATAACGTGAATGCCGAATTTCAGCCCGAGTGAGTGAACATAGTCGCCGAGCCCCTTGAGGCCGCTGCCGTCAGAAGCACAGGGGAAGCGGTTCACAGCTGGCATAAGGCGGGAATATTCGTCCATGACCAGCTTGGCGTCTTTGTTGTATTGGTCGCTTTTGGCGTTGGGCTCACTCCACTGTATGTCAACGATTATATACTGCCATCCGTAGTCCTTCAGGTGCTTTGCCATGTAGTCGGCATTCTGCTTGACCTCGGCTTCAGTGACCGATGCACCGTAGCAGTTCCAGCTGTTCCAGCCCATAGGCGGAGTCGGCGCAAGGCGGTGGTGGGGATAGGTTTTCATAAAGTATCTCCTTTCGGCTCTATAAAGGCGAAGCAGAGCTTCGCCTTTGTAGATTCTTATTTCAATTTGTTCAGGCTGTCAACGACGTTGTTATACATCTCTTTGTATTTTTCGCCCTTGGCGCGCTCCTCGTCGATCTTCTTCTGAGGTGCCTTAGAGGTGAAGCCGGGGTTGTTCAGCATCTTCTCCACACGGGCGATCTCTCCTTCAAGCCGCTCCTTCTCCTTGGTCAGGCGCTCGCGCTCCTTCTCCACATCGATGAGCTCGTCCATGGGAATGAATATCTTCGCTCCCTCGGCCACTACGCTGACGCTGCCTTCGGGCACGCCGCTCTCGCTTGGAAGTATGGTCACGTCCTTGGCTCCGGCCAGCTTCTCAAAGAAGCTCACGCCGGCGCTGTAGTCGGAGTTGTCGGTCACGATGTACACGCTGGCACGGCGGGACGGCGGTACGTCCATGTCGGCGCGGGTGTTGCGCACGCTGCGAATTGCGGAGCAGATAACTCCCATAGTCCGCTCGGCAGCGGGGTCACAGAGCGCCTCGTCGTACTCCGGCCACTTGGAGGTAACTATTGTCTCTTCCTCAGTCGGAAGTGTGCAGAATATCTCTTCGGTTATAAAAGGCATGAACGGGTGCATGAGCTTCATCACATTTGTCAGCACGTAAACGAGAGTGCGCTGAGCGTCAAGCTTGCTCTCCTCGTCCGCTCCGTAAAGCCGGGGCTTAACCAGCTCTATATACCAGTCGCAGAGCTCATCCCAGATAAAGTCATAGAGGTTACTGAGGGCCACGCCGAGCTCGTAGCTGTCAAGATTTTCGGTAACAACCTTAACAACATTGTTCAGGCGAGAAAGTATCCATCTGTCCTCAATAGCGGGATTGTGGGGCTTCTCGCACTTGTCGATCTCGAGGTTCATAAGCACAAAGCGGGCCGCATTCCACATCTTGTTGGCAAAGTTGCGGGCAGACTCAACGCGCTCGGTGTAGAAGCGCATATCGTTGCCGGGAGCGTTGCCGGTGGCGAGGGTGAAGCGCAGGGCGTCGGCGCCGTACTTGTCGATGATCTCCAGCGGGTCGATGCCATTGCCCAGAGACTTACTCATCTTGCGGCCCTGACTGTCGCGCACGAGGCCGTGGATAAGCACGGTCTTGAAGGGGATCTCTTTCATGTGCTCGCAGCCGCTGAATATCATTCTGGCTACCCAGAAGAAAATTATGTCATAGCCTGTTACGAGGGTGCTGGTGGGGTAAAAGTACTTCAGGTCCTCGGTGTTTTCGGGCCAGCCTAAGGTCGAGAAGGGCCAGAGGGCCGAGCTGAACCAGGTGTCAAGCACATCTTCCTCCTGATGAACCTTTCCGCCGCACTTCGGGCAGGTGGTTATATCCTCTTTTGATACGGTCATTTCGCCGCAGTCGTCACAGTAGAAGGCAGGAATACGGTGACCCCACCAGAGCTGACGGGAGATGCACCAGTCGTGCACGTTCTCCATCCAGTTAAGATAGGTCTTGGTAAAGCGCTCAGGCACAAATTTAAGCTCGCCGTCCTTCACAACGCGGATGGCCTCCTCGGCGAGAGGAGCCATCTTTACGAACCACTGATCGCTGGTGAGAGGCTCCACGGTAGTGCCGCAGCGGTAGCAGGTGCCAACGTTGTGGCTGTGCTCCTCGACCTTAACAAGCAGGCCCTGAGCCTCAAGGTCGGCAACTACGCGCTTTCTGGCCTCGTAGCGGTCAAGCCCCTCGTAAGCTCCGCCGTTTTTGTTGATGGTGGCGTCGTCGTTCATGATGTTTATGATGGGCAGGTCATGACGCTGGCCTACCTCGAAGTCGTTGGGGTCGTGGGCGGGAGTGATCTTTACGCAACCTGTGCCGAACTCCTTATCTACGTACTCGTCGGCGATAACAGGTATCTCGCGGCCAACAAGGGGCAGAATGAGCATCTTGCCTATGAGGTCCTTATATCTATCGTCCTCGGGATTCACGGCTACGGCCGTATCGCCCAGAAGTGTCTCGGGGCGGGTGGTGGCGATTATAACATAGTCGTCGCTGCCCTTGATGGGGTAGCGGATGTGCCAGAAATGACCGGCCTGCTCCTCGTGCTCAACCTCCGCGTCAGACAGGGCGGTTATGCAGTGAGGGCACCAGTTGATAATCTTGTTGCCGCGGTATATGAGGCCCTTGTTATAGAGGTTAACAAAAACTTCGCGCACGGCCTTTGAGCAGCCCTCGTCCATGGTGAAGCGCTCGCGCTCCCAGTCGCAGGAGCTGCCCAGCTTCTTGAGCTGGTTTATAATGCGGCTGCCGAACTTGTTTTTCCAGTCCCAAACGCGCTCAAGGAACTTTTCGCGGCCCAGATCATAGCGGGTCAGGCCTTCTTCCACGCGGAGCTGCTCCTCAACCTTGATCTGTGTGGCGATTCCGGCGTGGTCTGTGCCGGGGATCCAAAGGGCGGCATAACCCTGCATACGCTTATAGCGGATGAGGATGTCCTGAAGGGTCTCATCCAGAGCGTGGCCCATGTGGAGCTGCCCGGTTACGTTGGGCGGCGGAATAACGATAGTGAAGGGCTCCTTCTTGGAGTCAGGCTCAGCGTGAAAGCAGCCCATTTCTACCCACTTGGAATAGAGGCGGTCCTCAATTTCCGCGGGGTTATAGGTTTTTTCCAGATTCTTCATTTATTTCATCCTTTCAGATATATTACTATGATAAGACCGGCAGCGGCCATAATAAGGCCCACAATTTTTGCAGGCAAAAACTCTTCCTCGGTGTTCTCCCGCCCGGTCAGCTTGTTCATTATCGGTCTTGCACCGAAGCAGACGATCGCGCCTAAGACCATAATGCACAGTCCCAGCACGGTAGAAACGCTTATCTGCGGCCCGGTGAATGTAAATATACGGCTTAATATGGCGACCATCCCCTTTCTATATGTGAACTTATTTCAAATTTGTATTATATCATAAAGTTTTCCTGTTTGCAAGACGTAAAGTCAAAAAAAATCCCGTATAACGCAAAAAGGCGCCCCGCAGGACGCCGTTTGCGAACAGATTCAGTTTATAAGGCTCAGACAGCTCTGACAACCTTGTTGCTGCGAAGGCAGCGAGAGCAAACATGAATTGTCTTAGGTGTGCCGTTCACGAGAGCCTTAACGGTTCTTACGTTGGGCTTCCATGCACGGTTGGAGCGTCTGTGGGAATGGGAAACCTTGATTCCGAAGGTTACGCCCTTTCCGCAAACATCGCACTTTGCCATAGCTATTACCTCCCTTTGTCGGATTAATCGAACTCTTTAAATTCACGCATAATGTATTGTAGCAGATTTCTTTCCAAATTGCAAGAGTTTTTTTTAGATTTATCAAAAAAAATTTAAAAAACTGCCGAACAGAGATAAAAAACGGGGTTGACTATGTGGGCGGATAAGTAATATAATAGTAAGCAGTGACATTATGATATTAGAAGAAAAGGAACGATAAAATGAAGATCAAGGTTCTGGACACAACGCTTCGCGACGGCGCACAGTCCAAGGCGGTTTCCTTCTCCATATCTGACAAGGTCAAGATCGTCCGTCTGCTGGACGAGCTGGGCGTGGATCTCATCGAGGCGGGAAATCCGTTTTCTAACGTTAAGGATCGCGAGTTCTTCCGCGAGATAGCGGAGGTGAAGCTTAAGAACGCTTCTTTGGTGGCCTTCGGCAGTACACGCCGTGTTGGGCTTAAGGCTGAGGACGACGAGGCGCTGGCCGCGCTGTTGAATGCCGGCACGGACTATATCTCAGTCTTCGGTAAGGCCTGGGATCTGCATGTGTCAGAGGTGCTGCATACCACCCTCGAAGAAAATCTCAGCATGATAAGGGACACGATCTCCTATGCGGTGAGCCGCGGCAAGAAGGTTATCTTCGACGCGGAGCATTTCTTTGACGGCTACAAGCGGAATCCCGAATATGCCATTGAGGTAATACGTACCGCCGATCAGGCCGGAGCCGAGGTTGTCTGCCTGTGCGACACCAACGGCGGCACCTTCCCCGACGAAATTTTTGACATGACCAAGGCTGCCGTGGCTTCCGTAGGCTGCGAGGTGGGTATTCACACTCACAACGACAGCGGCATGGCCGTAGGCGGAGCCGTGATGAGCGTTGCGGCCGGAGCGGTGCACGTTCAGGGCACGCTCAACGGCATAGGCGAGCGCTGTGGCAATGCAAATCTGTGTACCATAATAGCCAATTTGCAGCTTAAGCGGGGCTATGAGATCATCGCGCCAGAGCAGATGGAGCGGCTGACTCCCATATGCCGCGAGGTGGCGGAAATAACTAACATAAGCATCGGCGGCATGCCCTACATAAGCAAGGGCGCTTTCTCACACAAGGGCGGAATGCACATCGACGCCGTTATGAAGCTGCCTCAGACCTTTGAGCACATCGATCCGGCTGTTGTTGGCAATGAGCGCATGCTTCTCGTCAGCGAGGTGGCAGGCAAGAGCGCGCTGATGCCTCTTCTAAGAAAGATAGACCCCTCTATTGACCGCAATTCTCCGAAGATAAAAGAAATTCTGGCTCGGATGAAGGAGCTGGAGTTTGACGGTTATCAATTCGAGGCCGCCGAGGCCAGCCTTGAGCTGGAGATACGCCGCATACTTGGCTATGACCGGCAGCTGTTCGACATCGAGCGCTTCCGCATAATGCTTGAGCAGGACACCGTGGCCTCCGACCCGATGACCGGCTATTCCACGGCCTTTACCAAGGTTCGGGTGGGGGACGAGCATGAGATAACGGCAGCCGAGAGCGGCGACGGCCCCGTAAACGCCATAGATATGGCCCTGCGGCGTGCACTTGAGAGATTTTATCCCTCTATCGGGCGGCTCAGGCTCGTGGACTATAAGGTTCGCGTGCTGAACAGCGCGGCGGCAACGGGCGCAAAGGTTCGCGTACTCGTGGAGTCCACCGACGGGGTAGACAGCTGGACGACCATCGGAGTCAGCAGCGACGTTATCATGGCTTCGAAAAAGGCCCTTGAGGACTCTATAGAATATAAGTTGATCAAAGACAGATCAAAAACATATTAAGCGAAAACATATTAAGAAAGGTGATAAATATGGCAATGACAATGACCCAGAAGATCCTCGCCAAAAAGGCGGGGCTGAGCGAGGTGAAGGCTGACCAGCTCGTGCTGATCAATCTCGACCTTGCTATGGCTAACGACGTTACCGGCCCTGTGGCTGTAAACGTGTTTGAAAAGGCCGGTTTTACGGTTAAGTACCCCGACAAGGTCTGCTTTGTGCTTGACCACTTCACTCCCAACAAGGATATCAAGAGCGCCCAGCAGTGCAAGCAGGTGCGCGAGTTTGCAAAAAAGTGGGGCGTAAAGAAATATTTTGAGGGCGGCTGCGCCGGTGTGGAGCACGCCATCCTCCCCGAAAAAGGCATCGTGCAGGCGGGCTATGCAGTGATCGGTGCAGACAGCCATACCTGCACCTATGGTGCGCTCAACGCCTTCAGCACCGGCGTCGGCTCCACGGATATGGCCGTGGGTATGGCTACAGGCAAGGCCTGGATGAAGGTTCCCCGCGCTCACCGCTTCAATCTCACCGGTAAGTTCAAGGGAGATGTATGTGGCAAGGATCTTATCCTTTATATCATATCTAAAATAGGCGTGGACGGCGCTCTTTACGCCTCTATGGAGTTTACCGGTGAGGGTGTCAAGGAGCTCACAATGGACGAGCGCTTTACTATAGCAAATATGGCTATCGAGGCCGGCGCAAAGAACGGTATCTTCCCCGGCGACGAAAAGACCGAGGAATACCTCAAGGCCGCTGGCTGCACCGAGTTCTCGTTTGTTGAGCCCGATCCCGACGCTGAATACGAGACCACAATGGAGATCGACCTCGCCGAGGTTCCCCAGATGGTTGCCTTCCCGCACCTGCCCGAAAACGGCAAGACCATAGAGGAGACCGAGGCCATGAAGATTCGCCTTGATCAGGTAGTTATCGGCAGCTGCACCAACGGCCGCATCAGCGATATGGAGATCGCCGCCAAGGTTCTTGAGGGCAAGAAGGTTGCCGACCATGTGCGCTGCATTGTTATCCCCGCCACTCCCAAGATCTGGACGGAGTGCATGGAGCGCGGATATTTCAAGATATTCATGGATGCCGGCTGCATAGTATCACCCCCGACCTGCGGCCCCTGCCTGGGAGGGCATATGGGCATCATGGCCGACGGCGAGAAGGCCGCTTCCACCACCAACCGCAACTTCGTTGGCCGTATGGGTCATGTAGACAGCGAGGTATATCTGGTTTCTCCGGCTGTGGCAGCCGCCAGCGCGGTCAAGGGCTATATTGCGGCCAAGGCTGAATAAGAAAGGAAGATTATCATGAATATAAAAGGTAATGTTTTTAAATACGGCGACAACATCGATACCGACGTTATCATTCCCGCCCGCTACCTCAACGTCAGCGAGGCAA
>JAFLUQ010000047.1 GCA_022508735.1 Oscillospiraceae bacterium
ATTCACAAGCAATTTAATATTTTATTTTGTCTAAACTTTGGGGTTCACTTCATTTTTGGGCGGATTTCTACGTTTTATAACCATTTTCGGGGAACTTGAGGGCGCATAAAAGCTTTAACGCAGGCCATTCGGCCTAAGCGCTCTGCTCGACTTTTTTTACGGCCCCTAAGCGTAAATTAATAATTTGCGGCGCTCAGCTCAAAGTAGCTCTGAGGATGCGCACATACGGGGCAGATCTCGGGAGCCTTTGTGCCCACAACGATATGACCGCAGTTGCGGCACTCCCAAACCTTGACCTCGCTCTTTTCAAATACCTGAGCGGTCTCAAGGTTCTTAAGCAGGGCGCGGTAGCGCTCCTCATGGTGCTTCTCGATCTCGCCAACCATGCGGAACTTGGCTGCCAGCTCGGGGAAGCCCTCTTTTTCGGCTGTATCGGCGAACTCGGCGTACATATCGGTCCACTCGTAGTTCTCGCCGTCGGCGGCGGCGGCCAGATTCTCGGCTGTGCTGCCTATGCCTGCCAGCTCCTTGAACCACATTTTAGCATGCTCTTTCTCGTTGTCGGCAGTCTTAAGGAAGAGGGCCGACATCTGCTCATAGCCTTCCTTCTTGGCTACGGATGCAAAATATGTGTACTTGTTTCTTGCCTGAGATTCGCCGGCAAAGGCGGCCTCAAGGTTTTTTTCGGTCTGTGTGCCTGCGTATTTGTTTGCCATTATAAATCGCTCCTTTTATTGATATTATTTAAGATTATTTTATCATGAACTTATCTGATTGTCAACAAATTCGGAAAATCAATTTTTATTTTTTCATTACTGATATCTGTTATCAGTATACTATATTGAAAATGGCTTGTCAAGAAAAAGCTGTGGGCAGGGGAGGTGTGCCAAAAAATCTAAAAAATTATTGATTGAGTCTTGACAAAGCCCAAATAATACGGTATAATAACGATGTTGCCGATTTAGCTCAGTTGGTAGAGCAGCTCATTCGTAATGAGCAGGTCGCAGGTTCGAGTCCCGTAATCGGCTCCAAATCGCCGCGGACTATATAAAGTCCACGGCGATTTTTTTGTATTTTTTTACCGACGGTATATTGTGTGAATGGGAGGGAACAAGATTTATCAATAAAAATATGTTGACAAAGTTTCTTAATCGTAGTATAATTTATATATGAGAAAATAATGCCATAAATCAGAGAATGATTTTACAATTTACACTTGACCGTTGACCGGTTTTTTTCTTGCTGACGGCTGATATTATGTGGAAAATGAGCACTGAGTTTAATAAAAAAGTCAGGTGAAAAATATGGAAAAAAAGAAAATAATAATAATTGCCGCGGTCGTTGCGGTTGTAGTGGCGGCTGTAATAGCCGGCATTACGTTGACCAGACCTTCGGAGCCAGGGCATAGATTGGATGCAGAAGTAACGGGAAACGAGAATGAGTACAGCGAAGTGGCAGAGGCCGGGCTCAGCGACGAGGAAATTGCAGAGATCAAAAGCGGCAGGGATACTCTTATTGCTCAGCTGAATGAAAGCAGAGCTGTTCTGACAAACGTACATACGGAAGGAAACGAGGCTGACCCTGCCGACTATTCCGGCGAGGAAGCGGAATATAAGGCGGCTCTTGATACGATGAAGGAGCTGATAGACGGAATCCGACGATCGACGGATCTATATCGGGTGACGGAGCACTATCTGTATGCTGTTCTGCCCGGAGGCGAGAATCTGACCGTGGCATATGAAGCTTCGGTGAATAAAGCAAGAGCTGCAGCGGAAGCAGCTGCGGCGTCGGCAGCGACGAACAGTACTAAGGTAAATACAAATACCGGTAATAAAAATACAGGCGGTTCCACTAACGGTAATAAAACGGGAGGAACAACCCCGGCCAAAACCGGCAGCACTAATTCAGGCGGCTCGTCTGGCGGCGTATCGAGCGGCGGTTCATCAGGCGGCAGCTCGTCCGGCGGCGGCTCGTCTGCCGGCTCTTCGGGTGGAAGCACATACACCGGTTCTTCGGGTGGCGGCGCATCAAGCGGTGGCACATCGAGCGGCGGTTCGTCCGGAGGTGCATCGAGCGGCGGTTCGTCCGGCGGCATAATCGGCAGCGGTTCTACCGGCGGCGCATCAAGCGGCGGTTCTACCGGCGGCGCATCAAGCGGCGGTTCGTCCGGCGGCGCGTCAAGCGGCGGTTCTACCGGCGGCGCGTCAAGCGGCGGCTCTACCGGCGGCGCATCGGGCGGCGGCTCGTCCGGCGGCCATTATATTGAGGAGGGGGCAGCTCCCAAAACAAATCCCGGGCGATATATTGAGGCTGAGGCCGGCCCCGGTAATTAAAATTTTATAGTGTATTAAATGATGTAATAAAGAGGTGTAAAAATGAAAAAAAGGTCAACAGTAAAAAGAGGAAAAGGTATTTTGACAAGGGGTGCCGCACTTGTGCTCTGCATTATGCTTTGTGCGTCGGTGTCGGCGACGGTATCGTATGCCGACAATACCGCGCTTTCCCCGGCAAGCAACATAACGGCAGCCGTTAACGGTCAGGTCATGACATTTGAAACAACGCCTATGATCGCCGGTAAAGATACCGTAATGGTGCCGGTGCAGAAGATGCTTGATCGTATGGGATATACAGTTACATTCAATATTAACACATTGAATGACGGAAGCGAAGAGTACAGAATAATTGCGTACAGCGCGGATGACAACAAGGTTGTGGTTTTCTATGCGGATGAAGCATATATGTATCTTGCTTCATATACGGAATGGCAGGCCGACAGACAGGCTCCGTTAAGTAACCCCCGCGCTATCCAGGTGGCACCCGTATATTATGGCGGTCATGTGCTCGTGCCGCTGAGTGCCATTACAGAAGCTACCGGCGCAAACATCAGGTGGAATGCAAACACAGGCAGAATCACCGTGATAACCGATGCAAAAGACTATGCTATGCGCTATGACGGAACGGAGATCATAACCTGCCAGTATGTTACGGGTGTTAACTACACGGATGTTGAACGTAATGAATCCGGCGCTTATGTATATGAATATCCATCGACTGATCCGAACGCTCTGGATATAACGGCGCTGACTTACTACTATGAGCTGCTTGATATGGGATATTGGGAAGCGATTCATGAGAGTGCAAAAATACTTTTATTTTCGCCCGTCAACGAGCCGATATATATGACTGTTGACGGCGGTAAACTGGTTGTTTCCCCCTTAAAATACGAGTTCTATTGGCAGTGGTATGGCGATAGCGAGTCTAAAGTACCTGATTATGGATATGAAACAGGCAGCAAATGCTCCAAAATGAGTGTTGATAGCTCCGGTGATATAGCGTATACGTATACATATACGAGAGACTCGATGGATAAATATATAAAGAAACTTGAGTCATGCGGTTTTTCTCTGACTTCGTCGAGCGATGCTACAAAGTTCTATGAAAACGGAGTAAGCAGAGTTTATATTGAGCAGGATACGATGCTCGGAAGAGTAACGATTACGCCAAGCATTGCAACCGCATCAACGCAGAATGCGAGTGGAAGGATCCGTATTAAAGTTAACGGTAAAGAGGTTGAGTGCGATACAGACCCTGTGGTAAGAAACGGAAGAACTTTGGTTCCGTTAAGAGCGGTGTTTGAAGAAATGGGGGCAAATGTAACCTGGAATAGCCCTACATTGACGGCAAGGTGCGTTTTGGGCGGAGACAGTGTTGAAATAACAATCGGAAGCAGTATGTTCAAGTTTAACAGAACACAGCGGTCACTGGACGCTCCGGCTGAACTTGTTGGTTGGAGGGTTATGGTTCCGCTAAGAGCACTTGCAGAAGCATTGGGCGGTAATGTGTCATGGGACGATAGTACCCGCACTATAGAAGTTATAATTTAACTACGCAGAAGGCTGTAAAAAATGCGCAGTCCGTTTAATGAGTGGTTACTTTGCGGCGAACCGTGTGTTGACAACGGCAAAAATAATGACTTTACTTGGGGGATCCGCCGCACCGGCGGATCCCCCTTTTTTGGCTTTTTATATCAAAATTTTTTTAGAATAGATGGCACATACTGCATGAAAAAATGTTGACAGTTAGTAATGAATGTGATATAATTTAAATAAAAGTTTTTTAGGTTTTTTTGTCATAAATACCTTAAAAACATGATATGCACGTTTATTGATTGACCCAAAAGCTTTTACGAATGAGGTAAAATCGTGAACAATATTTGCTATAGCTGTTTTAATGATCTCCCTGACACTTTCGGCCCATGCCATTACTGTGGTTATAATGCGGCAGTTGACAGGGGAAAATATCCGCAGGCGCTGCCGGCAGGAACTATACTTGCAGGCCGCTATACAGTTGGCCGTGTTCTTGGGCAGGGTGGCTTCGGGATAACGTATGCTGCCAGAGATCGCGTGACGAAAACAAGGGTGGCTATAAAGGAATACTTTCCGGATGGAGCGGTCAGCCGCCAGGCAGGCGCGCTCGGTGTCATAGTCAGCAACGGCGCCCGCAGAGCAGATTATGAGTATGGTCTCGATGGCTTTATAAACGAGGCAAAGGTGCTTGCGGCGCTCAAAAGAGTTCCCAATATTGTGGATATATATACATGCTTCAGAGAGAACGGCACAGCCTACTTTGCCATGGAATACGTTGAGGGAACGAGCCTCAAAGAACGGCTTCGGGCATGCGGTGGCAAGCTGCCGTGGCAGGAGGCGGTTGGGATTCTGCTGCCGGTTATGGAAGCTCTTGCATCCGTACACCGGGAGGGGCTGATCCACCGTGATGTGGCGCCGGATAACATATATATTACCGATGAAGGAAATATTAAGCTTCTGGACTTCGGAGCTGCAAGGTACAGTCTCGGAAACCAGACCCAAACCCTTGATGTTATTCTTAAGCGGGGCTATGCGCCGATAGAACAGTATGCCAGCAGAGTGCGCCAGGGCCCATATACGGATGTATATTCTATGGCGGCATGTTTGTATGCGGCGGTGACCGGCATTATTCCGCCCGAGTCTATTGAGCGCATGTACGCCGACAAGCTCGTCAACATAAGCAGCTTTGGCATAAATATTCCGTGGGAGCTGGAGTGTGCCATATATAAGGGCCTTAAGGTGCAGGCTGCAGAGCGATACCAATCCATGGAGGAGTTTGGCGCCGCGGTAAGAGCGGCCATGGAGGAAAAAGCTGTTGACGATCCTATAGAAGGGCCGGGGACCCATGCAATTATCGGGCGGAAGGCCAAGGAGCTGACGTCTTGGCTTAAAGCTGTTCCCATAGGGCTGAGAGTTGGAATATGTGCACTCGTGCCGGTGCTTGGGCTTACGGTTGCGCTTTGGCTGACTGTTCCCGGAATCGACATTGGCGGAGACGATATTCAGATCATTTATGACGAACCGCAGAATGATGAAACGCACCAGTTCGAAGCCCAGACCAACGAAGTGAGGCCCGTTGAAGAGAACTCAGGCGTAAAGCTGACTGACCTTATGAAGAATGGCCCCGGCTCCTTAATGCGGGCCGAACCGGAGACAGAAGAGGAACCGGAAACTGAGGATGAGCTGTCAGACGAGAATAGCGAGGAATACGATTAAGATACATAAGGAATAAAGTGACAATTTTCAAGTGAGAAAAGGAGGGGCAACAGATGTCCGTATGCTATAATTGCTTCAATAAAATATCGGACAGTAATGAAGTCTGCCCTCAATGCGGCTATAATCCGGAGGCTGACCGCGGGAAATATCCGATGGCGCTGCCGGGAGGAACCATACTTGCAGGTCAGTATATAGTCGGCCGCGTTCTTGGCCAGGGAGGCTTTGGTATAACCTACGTCGCTCAGGACAGGCGCTCTAAAAACAAGGTGGCTATAAAGGAGTATTTCCCTGACAGTACAGCGGGGCGCTCCGCCGGAACGCTTAAGGTAACGGCATATAACGGTAACCGTCAGATGGACTATGAGTATGGTCTTGAGGGCTTCATAAATGAGGCAAAGGTGCTTGCGGCGCTGAAAAAGGTTCCCAATATCGTGGATATATACAACTGCTTTAAGGAAAACGGCACAGCCTACTTTTCGATGGAGTACATTGAGGGAATAAGCCTTAAAGAACGGCTCAGAGAGGTCGGAGGCAGGATGCCTTGGCAGGAGGCGGCGAGAATATTACTCCCGGTGATGGAGGCTTTGGCCGCCGTGCACAAGGAGGGGCTTATCCACCGTGATGTGGCGCCGGACAACATATATATTACCGGCGACGGAGGCGTTAAGCTTTTGGACTTCGGAGCGGCCCGATACAGCCTCGGAAATCAGACCCAGACCCTTGACGTTATCCTGAAGCGAGGCTATGCGCCAATGGAGCAGTACGCAAAAAGAGCCAGACAGGGCCCGTATACAGACGTGTACTCGATGGCGGCTTGCTTTTATGCTGCTGTAACGGGAAGTATTCCGCCGGAGGCCATTGAACGCATTGACGAAGACAGGCTGATGGCCGTGAGCAGTCTTGGCGTACATATGCCGCGCGACCTGGAAAACGCAATATATAAGGCCCTTGAGGTGCAGGCGGCAGACAGATATCAGACTATGGAAGCGTTTGGCGCCGCGGTGAAAGCGGCCATTGAGGAAACGGAAAAAGCAGAGAAAAAAGAGCGAAAAGAAAAAGTAGAGAAAAAAGAAAAACCTGAAGAAAAAAAGGCGCTTGCTGAAACGCCGGCCAAAAACTCAGAGCCTGCTGCCGCTGCCGGGGGCGGGGTCAAGGATCTCGTGGCCAGGCTTGCAGCCGTCCCTAAAGGGGTGAAGCTTGGCGTCGGTATTGGCGTACCCGCGCTTGCGCTGGGGCTGACCCTTTTGTTGGTAATACCTAAGCTTGGCGATGACAGCTCTGTTAATTCCAATACGACAGTGGCCGACACGACATTGCCCGGTGATGTGGTGTTGGATTCTGTGCAGTCTGAAGGAACTCTGCCCGAAGAAACACCGACAGAGCCGGCGGACGAGACTGAGCCCGGCGTTAAATGGAACGAGGACCGCAGCGAAAAAAGCGAGTTTGATGAAAGCGGCAATCTCGTAAGAGCTACCGCATTCTACAGTCAGGACGTGATAAAGTCTGTAACCGAGTACGGTGCAGACGGCGGATATAAGGTGTCTGTCTACAACGCAAACGGAAAGCCAGGGGCCGTGACTGAATATGCATACGGCGGAATAAAGTCGAGAGTGACCTATAAAAATCCCGACGGTGAAGAAACCTTCGTTGAAGAGTATGATGGAAACGGCCGGCTAAATGGTGACCCGATGGCCGCGCGCGTAGAGTGGAATGCTGACAATACAGTAAAAAGTGAGTATGACAGCGCGGACAATCTTGTCAGAAGAACGAGATTTCGTGATTTGAGCACAGTGGTTACGGTAAATGATTACAACCCCGACGGAAGCCATGTATACGTGAGCTTCAATTCTTCCGGAGCGAGATATGTGTCTTACTACAATGCTTCAGATAAGAGAACCAGAAGTATAAGCTACAATTCCGACGGAACCATTGATTATATATATGATTATAACTCCAATGAACAATACTCCGGATATGTTAAATATACTTCAAAGGGAACCTTAGATTTTGTAAATACATACGATGCTGGCGGAAACCTGATCAGCTCCACATACTACAATGAAGACGGGTCTGTGCGGTCAGAGGAATAAGACCGCCGCGAAAGGCGCTAATACATAGAGTTTAATTAAATTATTTTAATAAAACAAAAAAACAGGAGGAACAGTTATGAGAGAGACAGAATGCGGACGCGGGCACATCTATGATGCGGATATTTATCCGACTTGCCCGTACTGCAACAAGAACAACTTTGTGAATCTGGACGGATCAAGTTCAGGTCAGGCTGCTAACGGAGGGGTTACAGTAGGTCCGGGAGCAGGCGGTGAGATGACAATGGCTCCGGAAGGCTATAACGGCGGTGTCAGCGTTTTAAGCGACAATGTTACTAAGCCGCCGGTTGGCTATGAATGGGCAATGCACGAAAAAGAAAAGGAAGAAGAGAACGAAAAGGGAAAGACAGTTGCCCTGTCGCAGCTGAAAATGAATATCATCCCGGTTGTTGGCTGGCTTGTCTGCGTCAACGGAACGGATAAGGGCAAGGATTACAGGCTTTATAACAAGATCAATACCATAGGCCGCAGCTCGAGTATGGATGTACGCATTGAAGGTGACCGGGCAATTTCCAGAGAAAATCATGCGAGACTCGCCTATGACCACAGAAGCAACAGCTTTAATCTTATCCCCGGCGAAAGCACAAACAACATCTACGTAAACGGTAAGGCGGTTTATACTCAGATGCAGCTAAACGCCTATGATCAGATTGAGCTTGGCGAAACGAAGCTCCTCTTTGTGCCGTTCTGCTGTGAAAAATTCAGATGGGATGAAGCTGCTAAAGAGGCGAACAACTGATGGGACTGCTCGATAAGCTTCTTGGCAAGACTAAGAAGCCATCACGGAGCGGCAAAGTGAAAAGGTACGAGCGAAAGCTCGGGTACCGAACCGGAAATATGCAGGGTATAGGCTCGCGTAAACGGCAGGAGGACTCCTTTGCATTTGTGAACGCCCTTGATGTCGTCAAAATAAGGGACATGGGATTGATGGCCCTATTAGCCGACGGAATGGGCGGGCTCGAAGGAGGCAAGGAGGCCAGTGAGGCCGCATGTGCCGCAGTGAGCGCGGATTTTGAGAAAATTGACCGTGACGGAGATATTGCCGCCCAGCTTAAAGAGAGCGTGCTCAGTGCGAGTGACAGCGTATTCACCGGTTTTGAAGGGCGCAGCGGATCAACCATGATCGCGTGCGTGCTATACGACGAGAAGCTGTATTTTGTCAGCGTTGGAGACAGCTATCTCTACCTCAAGAGAGGAAACAGTCTCTGCCGACTGAATCGCGATCAGAATTATCGCTGGGATCTGTATCTTGAGTCTGTGCGCGACGGCGTTGTATGGCCTGAAGATGCCGATGATGACCCAAATGCCCACCGGTTGACCGAGTTTATCGGTAAAAACGAGGTGAGCTGCGTGGATATGCTTTTGGCGCCTCTGCCTCTTCTGGATGGCGATATGCTTTTGCTGTGTTCCGACGGAGTTGGCGGAGTGCTCAGCGAGACCGAGCTGATGGCTTGTATGGATGGTCACAGCCCTCAGGAGGCCTGCGACATGATTGGCGCGGAAATCAAAAAGAAAAATGTTTTACATCAGGACAATTATACCGCTCTTGTAATAAGCTGCGGATACTAAACGAAAAGGAGAGATATTTTATGAAAAGATTAACTTGTATAATTTTGGCCTTGGCCCTGATTTTGGCCTTTGCCTCTGTCGGCATTGCTGCCGGCTTTAAAAGCGAAACGCTGAACAGCGTTGCAGTTGTGTATTGTATAGGCGAGCAGCCCAACGGTGATATAAAAGGCGGTCAGGGTACAGGCTTCTTCATCGGAAAATCCGGAAAGAGCCCGGAATATCTTGTAACAAATTACCATGTTGTTTCTTCCTATATTGATAATAAGGATAAAACACGTGCGGACGGCACAGAGCTTTCGGGCATGATATACGTCTTTTATGAAAATGACGTATACGAAGAAGCCTATTTTGTTGACGGCAACAAGGATGCCGATCTGGCTCTGCTGAGAGTTAATAAGCCTACCGATAAGCGCATACCGCTGAAGCTGATGAAGCCCACTAAAAAAATTGTCGGTAAGCCTGTCTATGCGATTGGATATCCGGATGCTGCCGAAATCGTGAACATGATATCTATCTATGGCAAAGACGATGCAACCGTTACCAGCGGCACTGTCAGCCGTCTGTCTACCGAGTCCGGCAAGGGACGTCGTATGATCCAGACCGATGCGGCCGTTAACGAAGGTAATTCCGGCGGCCCTATGGTAACAGAAGAAGGCTATGCCATCGGTATAAATACTATGGGAGTTAATACCGCAATAGCGAGCGGTATCAACTATGCGGTAAGCGTTGATGATCTGATCATCCTTCTCAAGAGAAATAATGTTCTCTTTGATGAGGTATCATCTTTCCCGTGGCTGATCGTGATTATCGCGGCCGCAGTGCTTGTGATTCTCATAATAGCAGCAGTAGTTATACTTCTTCTGACAAAAAATAAGAGCAAAAAGTCTGTTTCCGTTGGCCCGACAACTCCGGTGGTTCAGTCTCTGGCGGTTCAGCACAGAGGGATGAAGGTGAGGGTATCCGGCGCTGTATACATAGGTCGAGATTCCTCCTGCAACATTGTTTTTGAAAACAAAACTCCCGGCGTGAGCAAGCGTCACTGCCTGCTGAGCTACGACGCTGCCTCCGGTGAATACCTGCTCACTGACCTCGGCTCGAGCTTCGGAACCTTCCTTGCAAACGGAAGCCGTATCACTCCGAATGTTCCTGTAAGACTCAGATCCGGCGATTCCTTCTATCTCGGTGAAATGGGTAATATGCTGCGCGTTGAAACGGAGTGATTCTCGAATGGACGCCTATCTGTATACGAACGAGGGAGGCAAGTCCCACAATGAGGATAATGCCGATTATTCTGTCGATGTGGATCATTCGTTCTTTGTACTGGCAGACGGCCTTGGCGGACTAAAAAAAGGCGAGGTTGCCTCGCAGCACGTTGTAAACTCACTTATTGACTACTGGAACCGGGACGGACTTCCCGACGACGGACGGGCCGAATGGCTTCGCTCCCGGATTCTGGCGGCTAATGAAAGCCTTGTGGAGCTGCAAAAGACCCAAAATGCAAAGATGAAGAGTACCGTAGTGGCCCTTGCACTGGATGAAAATAAGGCGGTGTGGGGGCATGCGGGTGATTCGCGCCTGTACTATATATCGGATGGCAGAGTCAGATATGTGACAAGAGATCACTCTGTGGCCTACAAAAAGTATCAGGCGGGAGAGATATCCTTCGATGGGATAAGCGTAGACGAGGATCAGTCCAGTCTATTGATGAGTGTTGGTGATGCGGAGCGCTGCACACCGGAAATAATAGAAAGCCGCACAGAAGTAAAGCAGGGAGACAGCTTTCTGCTTTGCTCCGACGGGGCGTGGACATACCTCAGAAGCGACGAAATCCTTGTTGACTCTCTGAAGTCCTCTACCGCAAAGGAATGGGTCGAGCTGCTGCTGACGAGAATTATAGCAAGGATCCGCAAGGGCAGTGACAATTTAACGCTCCTGGCTGTCAAGCTTTGAGCGATGGAGGCAAAAGAAGTGAAGAGATTTTTTACAGTTGCAGCCGCTGTTATTATGGCCATATCATTGGCCTTCGGCACCTCGGCCGCAGAAGTGGTTTCGGTATTCGGTCAGGACGACAGTCTCTACGCCTTTATGAATACAGGCGGGGACACAATAGAAATGAAGCTCGGCAGAAATGTGGTGACGAATAACTCGCCGGCCGTATCAAAGAGCATGGCCGAGGCGGGAGCTCCCATCAAATATGTAGTGCTTCTGGACTGTTCCGCAGGAATGAAAAAACACATAAAAAAGGCCGGGACCTTTGTAGACGCGCTTGTAAAGAGTGCGGGCAAAAACGCAAGGTTTGAGCTTGCACGGTTCGGCGAAAAGGCCCATCTTCAGCTTCCGAAGTCCGTAAGCACGGGCGAGCTCGTCAGCATTGTAAAGAGCAAAAAAACATACAGTGACCAAAGAACGGAGCTGTTCGACGCAGTTACTACGGTGCTGGACGATATCAAGGCAAAGAAAACCGCCAAAGGCGAACAGGTCAATATGATCCTGATTACTGACGGTGTGCTTTACACTGACGAAGGCACTCCTGATTTTGACAGCGAGAATGTTGATATGAAAGCGATCCAGACGAGGATATCAAAAGAAAGACAGGTAGTGATCCATACCGTTTCTATGGACAAAATGGATGCGGAGGATATGGATGTAAATGTTTTTTACAATATAAACGGACTGTCTTTTGATTTGAATGATCCGGACCGCACCGCGTCTGAGGCGGCCAAGCAGCTTACCGGCTTTGTGAACGGACTGCAGGTGCTTGAATATGGCGTTGTAAACTTCCCCGCGGAACCATTTACGGTAACATTGACGGACGTGCTTGATGAACGTTCATCCTTTATCGTAGACAACGTTGAAATAGCAGGTAACGGTGGCGAAGATAAGGATAACGAAAGTGCCGGGAGAAGCAGTGAGCCTATTGTTATAGGCAAAACTCAGGGCAATGATAAACGCTCCGTAAAAAATACGGGAACTATTGAAAAGGTCCTGAACTTTCTCCTTGTGATTCTGCTGATAATTCTTGCAGCCATAATTGCGGTAATTGTAGTTCTCGCAGTGAGAAGTAAAAAGGCCTCGGCTGCTCATAAGGGCGCCATCTTTATGAAGGTGGACGTAATACAGGGTATTTACGCTAAGAAAAACAGCGGACTTTACCTGACAGATGAGATCTTTATAGGAAGTGACCGCAGATGTGGCATCGTGTTTAAGGACGGCTGCGTTTCGCCGCAAAACACGAGGGTATATCTGAATAATAACTACGTATATATCGAAGATCTGAACTCCAGAGCCGGAACCCAATTGGAAGGAATGCAGCTTTATGCCCCCAACAGGCTCAGAAGCGGCGACGAGATACGAATCGGCTCTGTGAGATTCAAGATTAGATTTTAGTTTAAACCGTATATTTTAACAAATAAAAGACTTCCGACCGGATAGTAAATATCCGGAAAGGAAGTCTTTTATTATGGCTATTTTATTTCTTTTTTTACATCAGAGAGTGATATTCCGTTTTTTCTTGCGGCAGAGGCCAGATCCTCGTATTCGGCCTTAGAGCGGCGAACCCCGTAGCCTTCTGCCTTCTTAATGCGAACGCTGCCGTATTTGGTGTCAACACTCTCCTGCGAACGTCGGAGCGTGTAACGGGCACAGGGGCGCTCACGGACACCGAGGGTGGTGGTGTGAAGGAAGATCAGGCGCACAAACCTTTCTTTATCTGCCTCGGGGCAGAGCACGGTCAGCAGCTCGCCGGGGCGGTTCTTTTTCATGTATACAGGGGTAATAAAGACGTCAAGCGCGCCGTTCTCCAAAAGACGCTCAGCCGCAAAGCCCAGCTCCTCGCCGGTCATATCGTCGAGGTTGCAGGAAAGCTCGGTTATGCCGGTTTCCCCGCCCTCGGAGTCGCCAATAGAGGCACGGACGGCGGAAAGTATCTCGGTGCCGCCCATTGCGTGGAAATGCTTCTTTCCCATGCCGTAGCCGGTGTTTTCAACAGTCATGGCGCACTCGCGCACAAAGCCCTCGGCAAAATGCCTGAGCAGCGCCGCTCCTGTCGGGGTGCACAGCTCTCCGTCCACAGCGCCGCCGTAGGTTGGCACGCCGCGAAGGATGTGTGCCGTGGCAGGGGCGGGAACAGGGAGCACACCGTGGGCGCAGTGAACGTGACCGCTGCCGACGTGAACGGGTGAGGCGAGGATCTTATCCGGCGCAAGCTCGTGAATAAGCCAGCACACGCCGACGATGTCGGTCACGGCGTCCATGGTGCCAACCTCGTGGAAGTGTATTTCTGTCACGGGGCGGCCGTGGGCCGCACTTTCGGCCTCTGCTATCAGGGTGTAGACGGCGATAGCGTCCTCCTTGACTTTGTCAGGGAGGGCAAAGCCGCTTATAAGGCTCCGTATTTCCTCCATGCTCGTGTGGTGATGCTCATGATGATGGTGCTCGTGTTCATGTTCATGGTCATGGTCATGGTGGTGCTCATGCTCGTGATGATGTTCATGAGTGTGCTCGTGCTCGTGCTCATGGTGGTGATGGTGGTGGATTTCTTCCTCATCCACGCCGCCAACAAGCACACTGACGCCGGTGCCGACAATGCCGCACTTTGTGACGGACTTCTTTTCAATGCTGACGCCGGGTATGCCCAAAGCGTTCAGCCGTGCGATAAAGCCCTCCGGGTCGGGATGGAGCTCCAGCAGCGCCGACATTAGCATATCGCCCGCAGCACCCATATTGCACTCGAAATACAGAGTTTTCATAAGCTTAGTCCTTTCATATGTGATTTATCATGCCTGCAAGATAGCCCGCACCGAAGCCGTTGTCGATGTTCACAACGCTGACGCCGCTGGCGCAGGAGTTAAGCATCGAAAGGAGGGCCGACAGACCGTTAAATGATGCACCATAGCCCACGCTGGTGGGTACGGCGATGACCGGGCAGTCGGCAAGTCCGCCTATGACGCTGGCAAGAGCGCCTTCCATGCCCGCCACGGCGACTATTACCTTCGCGCCGAAGATGTCGGCTGAGTGGGCGAAAAGGCGGTGTATGCCGGATACGCCCACGTCGTATAACCTTGTCACGCGGCAGCCAAGAGCCTCCGCCGTCAGAGCCGCCTCCTCAGCCACCGGCATATCGCTGGTGCCGCCGGTGGCGACTACGACCGTGCTGTCGCCCCAAGGATCGGGCATGACCCCGGCTATGCCCACGCGCGCTATCTCGTGGTAGGTGAATTTATCACCTAAGCGTGAGGACAGCAGCTCTGCGGCCTCGCCGCTCATGCGGGTTATGAGCACGGTCTTCTGGCCGTTATTCAGCATATTTTCGGCTATAGCGGTTATCTGTTCGGGAGTTTTGCCCGCGCCGTATATCACCTCGGCCGCCCCCTGACGTATGCCGCGGTGGTGGTCTACTTTGGCGAAGCCTAAATCGTCAAAGGGGGTGCTGCGCATTTTCAGCACAGCCTCATCGACGGACATTTCTCCGTTCGCTACAGCGCCGAGAAGGGCGCGAAGTTCATGTTGATCCATAGTGGACCCTCCTTTGAACGATAAATTATAGTTTAACGCACTCGATGGGGCAACCCGAACGGTTTCCCCATCGGTCGCCCCTTCCGCATCGGGCG
>JAFLUQ010000048.1 GCA_022508735.1 Oscillospiraceae bacterium
AGCGCAAGCATACGTTAACTGGGTGGCTGACCGGGGTCCGGGGCGCCCCATCGAGAGAGATAAACTATAATTTTGGGCTGCGCTGCGGCCCTTTTTTACATTGAAGTAAAATTAGGTGTAGACACGGCTGATAATATGTGGTAAAATATTTATAGATACAGGAGGGATAAAAATGTTCAAAAAAGATTTTGTATGGGGCGCGGCCACGGCCGCATATCAGGTGGAGGGCGGCTACGCTCAGGACGGCCGCGGCCCGTCTGTATGGGACGTGTTCTGCCGACAGAGGGGCAAGGTGCGTGACGGCATGACCGGTGACGTGGCCTGCGACAGCTATAACCGCTATAAAGAGGACGTAGCCTTATTAAAGGACTTAGGCGTCAATGCCTATAGGTTCTCTATTTCATGGAGCCGTGTTTTCCCCGAGGGTACCGGCAGGCTCAATGAAAAGGGGCTTAAATACTACCGTGATCTGGCCGAGGAGCTGCTTAAAAACGGCATAGAGCCCTATGCCACATTGTTCCACTGGGACTACCCGTATTCGCTGTATCTTAAGGGCGGCTGGATGAACCCCGACAGCTCAAAGTGGTTCGGCGAGTATGCGGCCGCAATAGGGCGTAATCTTGGCGACGTGATAAAGAACTACATACCCTTTAACGAGCCCCAGTGCTTTATCGGCTTAGGCCACGGCAGCGGCACCCACGCGCCGGGGTTAAGGCTGAGCGAGCCGGATATCTCCCACTGCACCCATAATGTGCTGCTTTCTAACGGCAGGGCCGCTTTGGCGATCCGCTCTGAGGTGAGCGGCGCAAAGCTGGGCTTTGCCTCCTGCGGCGGGGCGGCAATGCCTCTCACTGAGACCGAGGCCGACATTAACGCCGCGCGGGATTGGATGTTCAGAAATTGCGGCAACTGGGATAACCGTATGTGGGTAGACCCCATGTACCTCGGAATTTACCCTGAAACTCTGGCGGAAAATCTTGGTGAGCCGAGCGCGGAGGACCTTAAAATAATAGCCGAAAGGCCGGACTTCTGCGGAATAAACATATATCAGGCCGAGGTCGTGAAGGCCGACGAAAACGGCCGGGCAGTGAGCGCCGGGCATAGTGCCGGTCACGCACGCACCTCCATGAACTGGCCCATCACGCCGGACTGCCTTTACTGGGCGGCGAAATTCATGTACGAACGCTATAAGCTGCCGATCTTTGTAACCGAGAACGGAATGGCAAATCTCGACGTAATAACTCCCGATAATAGGTGCCACGACCCTCAGCGCATAGAGTATCTGCGCGGCAGTCTCTCTGGCCTTAAGCGGGCCGCCGCCGAAGGGGTGGACGTGGGCGGCTACTTCCAGTGGTCGCTTTTAGATAACTTTGAATGGGCCGAGGGCTATAACGAGCGCTTCGGGCTGGTGCATGTGGATTTTCAGAACATGAAGCGCACACCGAAGGATTCGTTTGAATATTACAGGAGTGTAATTAAGACTAACGGTGAGGGGCTAAACAGTTAGGAGTTAAGGAACAATAATTTATTGGCATAATTATTTTTTAAACAGTCTGAAGGGGATCAAGCCTGCTATGGGCCTGATCCCCTTCGGTTTTTATTTGGTTATTTATTGACTATAACTACCGGCTCAGAGATGGGGTGCATGAACGCGGTGTTGTCCCACAGGAGGAGCTTATATGTGTTTTTGGAATTATAGCCGTTTTCAAGCTCCAGCTTAAGGGTCAGAGTGCCGTCTTTAAGGTCCCTTGTAACGGTGTAGACCTCTCGCTTAAGACTGAGCATATAGCCCTCGGGGTCATATTCGGCAAGGAGAGCCGAGCCGCTGAAGGAATTTACGCCGTAAAGATCGTTGCTGACTGAGAGGGTAACAGTGACAACGCCGGTCTCGGAGTCAACAACTGCGTCCTTGACCTCGCTCGTAACGCTGCCGTTATTGACCGCGTCAGCTAAAAGCGCCGAGTTATCCCAGGCTGTGAAGTCTATTTCCTTTGTGCCTATCGGGTAAACGGCGGATTTGCTTCCGTCGGTGGTGAGGCCGCCATCCGTTAAGAATATCTCGTCATAGTCGTAAATGAGCTTGTCGCTTTTTGCGGCGGACTCGCTCAGGCCGAAGCTGAGACTGAAGCTCTCTGCGTTCTCGAACTCTTTAATAGCGGGAACCGCGAGCCTGCCTGTGCCGCTTTGGCTGCCCGCCTCCACAGCTATGCTGCCGCTTATCTTAGCGCCGTTATCAAAGGTGAGAGTCACGGTGGGCGAGAGGGCATAGTCTTTATCGGCATAGGCGGGTCGGATTGCCGTCAGGCCGAGGTTAAACAGTACCCCTGCGAGCGGAAGCTCAAGAGAGCCGAGGCCGTTATCATCGAGGGCGAGGTGAGCGGCCTTGCCCGGGCTGAGCACGGCTCCGCCTTCGCCGAGGTAAAGTTGACCTGCATATATATCCTCGCTCGAGCCGGAGAAGGTGTAATCGGCGGTGATCTCAGCTGTGCCGGCCTCAAGGGGATTCGTTGAAGAATGCTCAGCGTCAACATAGTAATAGCTGCCGCCCACGAGATTGCTGCCCTCGGTAAAGGTGGGGGTGAGAGAGGCGGTGTAGCCCTCGGCGGAGGGCACAAACGAGAACGAAAAGCTGCCGTCTTCGCCTATTCTGCCTATAGAAATCTTAGTGCTGCCGCCTGAAGCGGGGGTCAGCTCAAGCTCGGCGGAGACTATGCCGCCGACCGCGCCTTCGGGCAGAACAACGGAGCCGCTGTATATATTGCCGTCAGACTGAGCGTGCCGTCGGCCTTGTAATAGTACCAGCCTGAGAGGATATTCGTGCTTGCGGCCGGGTCGGGCTGAATATACACGCCGATGTAAACCTCACCCTCATAGCCCTCGGGCAGGGCGGCTTCAGCGCCGTCAAGGGGCTTAGTATCTATATAAAGCTCGGGCCCCTGCTCACTTAGAGTGAGCAGAGGGTCAGCGCCCCGGGCAAAAGCCGAAGCGGGTATCACGGTGAGCATTAACATTATGGCGCAAAGCAGCGCCAAAGGCTTTGTCAGTTTCATAAACGTACCTACTGAGAATTTTTTGCAGGTTTAATAATATTATTTTATCATAAAGTTTTTTTGGTCAACAAATACCGGCCATTAATTTATCTAAAATTTTGAAAATATTTGATAGATAGTCCTCACAAGGAAAACACCCCGAAAACGGCGTAAAACGCCATTTCCGGGGCTTGTTATTTATTCGATTTTACCTTCGTCTATAAGCTCCAGCATCAAGTCCACATATTTTTCGCTGAGCTGTGTTCCCGATACGCGCTTAAGCTCTGCCACTATGTCCTCGATAGGCATCTTCTTGCGGTATGATCTTGTGGAATGCATGGCGTCAAAGGTATCTGCCACGGCAATGATTTTTGCAACCTCCGGAATTTCATCTGCGGCCTTCCCGAATGGATAGCCCTTACCGTCCATTCTTTCGTGATGGTAGCCCGCACCCAAGGCAAGCTCCGGGAGTACATTGACCTCCTTCAACATGTCGAAGCCAAAGCCGGGGTGCTTTTTAATGGCCGCAAACTCTTCGTCCGTAAGCCTGCCGGGCTTTTTCAGAATTTCATCCGGCACATTGATCTTGCCAATATCGTGCATCAGGCCTATATTATAGAACTTCTCAACGTCCGTCTTGCTGTAGCCGGCTTTTTCGGCTATCATTTTTGTATACTCCGCCACGCGGAAGCAGTGTCCGTTTGTGTAATTGTCCTTCACGTCTATAACATTGGCAAACACCTGAATGATCTCATTGATGAGGGTCCTGTTTATCTCCTCTTTCTTGATCAGCTTTGCCATTTTGTGGCGGGTGTAGGCCAGAACGCTGAATAATATCAGCAGAGCCACCGATATCAGCATAAGCACCCAGAACCAGAGCTTCTCATAAAAAGCCTTTTCTTTCACTATCTTTACGGCAATGCTGCGCACGGCTTCTCCGGTCATAACGTCGATTATCGCCATATGAAAAACATATTCACCGCTGTTTAAGTTGGTGTAGCTTACCGGCTTCATCTCGTGCTTGGATACGATCTTCGCGCTGTCGTCAAAGCCCTCAAGATAATAACTCACCTGCGGATTATGCATATGCGTCATTGCTATACCGTGGATAGTGAGACGCTTGCAGTCAGCCGGAACGGTGATCGTGTCGCCCTCTCTTACATACATTTCAAAATCGTCTATGTCAACAAACGGAACCGTCAGCTTAACGTCATTCTTGCCCTCTCTCGCTGTGTTGATATTTATGCTGCTGACGCCGGCTCCGCCCGCAATATAGAGGGTTCCGTCAGGCGAGATATAATTTCTGGAATTGGAGGTTGCAATACTCGGCAGTCCGCTGCGTGTATCATAGAAGGAATATACTAAGTTTTCATCCGAAAGCAGGCTGTCTCCGTTGACAAAATAGAGTCCGTTGCCGCTTAAGACCCAGATGCCGCCCTGATTATCGAACTGCATATCAAAGTTGTTGGCGTATGGGAAATTCGATAAAGTATGTATTTTTCCGTCCTTCATATAGGCAATGGAATTGCTGGTGATGATCCAGTATACATCCCTCTGCGGATCCTTAAGAAGCTGCATGATGACCTGTGACTTGAGGCCGTCATCCAGCCCAAGGCACTTAAGCTCGCCGTTTTCCATTATATATAGGCCGCCGCCGTCGCTTCCGAAATAAAGGCTTCCGTTCTCGCCCTCAACAATACTTAATATTTCCGTATTGGTGATGCCGTCCCTCCGGCCATAGGTATCTATGATCATGCCGCCCCTGATCAGATTCACTCCGCCGTTACATGCGACGGCAATGGTTCCGTCTGACATCTCTGTGAGCGTCCGGACCCTGTTCGATACCATGCCGGACGCTTCGTTATAAATATCATAGGTGCCGTCGCCATGATAGCAGATCAGGCCGTGATCGCTATAGGTACAAAGCCATAGATTGCCCGATGAATCCTCCTTGATACTGCGTATCCTCACTCCGTCAAGCAGCTCTGTTAAAGCATTTTCCTTCTGCCGATAATTTTTATCGAGCAGCTGCAAGCCCACGTCGGTCCCGATATACAGGTCTTCCTGATAAATGCAGGTAGTATTTACAACTACCCTCTCTAAGCCGGAAATACCGGTAATATCTACAAAAGGCGACTTGACGACCTTCATAACACCCTGTCTTGAAGATGTAAGCCACAGATTGCCTTCCCGGTCTTCCATAATTGAAGTTATTGAATTATTCAGAGGGAAATTTTTCATTTCATAATAGTCGCCTCGTTCATCGAAGTAGCCCAATCCGTTATTTGAGCAGATCCACATTTTGTTATCCGAGGCCATAAGAATATCATTGATGTGCTCCTGCGGGGAGACTGAAACGATTTCCCTGCTGGCAAGGCCGCGCAGCATATTTCCTATTATGATCTCGGAGCCGCCTGTGCCGATATAGACCTTTCCCTTTTCAGTCTTATCCGGAACGACGCAGAACACCTCATCGATTCCTTGCTTTGAGCCGTCATAATATGAGGTGAGCTTTAAATTCTCCAGTGAGAAAAAGCAGGCGTCCATTGTGCAGCCGTAAACGATGCCATTATCATCTCTTCTGAGAAAACGAACATACTTTTGTGCTATTCTGGGGTCGTCTATCATGTGCAGCTCGGCGTCGCCGTCAATGTATGCGAGGCCATCTGTTGTCGCAACGATGATATTTCCGGCCGCGTCCTCGCTGATCGAGCGCACAGACAGGGATGATAGTCCGTCATTTCTTCCCCAGAATTTAAACTGCGCATTCTGACGCATCGCAAAACCGTTATCATTTGTTCCGATCCACAAACGGTCCTTAGAATCCACAAACAGACAATTTACGTTTGGAATATCTGACGATGGATCAAAGTGAGAGAATTCCAAGCCGTCATAACGTATCAGCCCGCCATAGCCGCCGATCCAGATGAAGCCGATGTTCGTCTGGGCAACGGCATTCGCTTCAGATGTGGGAAGCCCGTTGCCGTTGTCGTAGAGATATGCTGAAAATCCCTCGGCGCTGTTGATCTCAGCCGCAGAAACAATGCCTGCAGGAATTGACAAGCATGAAAGCACAAAGGCCACCAATAATAATTTCGCTGTATGGAGTGAAAATTTCTTGCTGTGCATATGTCCTCCTATTGGTTCATTGGTTAAACGTTATATAATACAGATTTGATCATTTATATCATATATTTGCTGCTGCGGCTATATAACCCCGCATTTTATAGGGTAATTATATCATAAACTCAGGTGGTGTCAAGAGTTTTTTTATGAACTTTTTGTAAGTAAGCTTTTTTTGGCGTATATGAGTTATGTTGTTATTTTTAAAAAGAATCCCCGAAAACCGCATTATATCGCAGTTTTCGGGGTGATTTTAATTATTCCCACTCCCAGATGCAAAATCGATACTAAACGATTTTGCTTTTGGGATTTGACCTCAATTGATATATAATAATATATGTTATCCTTATTCTATCAGGAATATTGACTTTTGCTATCAAATGGCTATCATATAATTGCTATCAATAACAAACATATCATGATAATTACAGAGGGTGATTTAGAGTGATTCATCTTATTATCTATTATCAACTTGCATAAAGCATCGTGACAAATAACTATTTTAACTTCCAGTAGACTACGTCTATACAATTCTGATTAGAAATTGTTATATGCTATGTTTGTACGTTTTTTATTGTTTGATTTTTCTAGTCTAAATTACTCATTATTACCAATGTTGATAACAAATAGAATTATACTGTGGATTAATAATATTATAAACCATTTTTACGGTGTTGTCAATATAAGTAATATGACATTTTATAAATATTATAGATGCTATATTGCGGACAACATTCTCTGCTCAAAGACTTTTTATAATGAATTCAAAACAAGTTTGCTTCAATATATTATCATTAGCTATCATCGCGGCAAATACGGCGGTAAGTTCCAGTAAAAAATTAACATGAAAAAATTAACATGTTAAGTTGATATTAATTAAAATATTATAGAAAAAGTTGTTAAATTGAAGAGTTAAGTATTGCAAATAGAATTAAATAATGATATAATAATACAAACTATATGGTATAGTGAGAGAATAGGTCTACTTTCTTGCTATTAACTTAATTTGGATAATGATGAATTTATAGAAAATATTTCACTTTCTAATTTACAGCAATGCTGCTAATTGGAAAAATATTCGCATATAAGGAGAATTATTATGGAAGAAGTATTATCCTTAATTCAAAGAGCCAAAAATTCTATTTTGCTCGGAGAGTCCCATTTTAGAGAATTTAAGACAGCATTGGAAGGGAAACCAGGGCAGAAAAGGCCTCGTAGAGTTGCTGCCATATGTTCAGAGATTGGTGAAGCACTTGTTGCATTTGCTAATGCGGATGGTGGAGAATTGTTTGTTGGAGTGGAAGATGATGGTACTATTACCGGATTAGATCATAATGAAAATGACATTCAGACTATGCTTAACGCAATTAATACACATATTTTAGACGCAAAAGATTTTCCAATTCAAATCAATAGTCTTTTGAATATAGACGAGAAGCTAATATTGTTTTTTAGCGTCACAAAAAGTATTCATAAGATTTATCAACTTCCAGATGGACGGTGTATGCGTCGTCAAGATAAAAGTTCCATGCCCGCATCCATAGAAAAGATACAATATGAACGCCGAGAATCGCTATCTCGCGGATATGACAGAGAGTTTGTAGATGATGCCACAGTTAAAGACCTAGACATAAGCATCGTACAACAAATGGCTGATGGCCTACTTCGAGGTATGTCTCCTGAGCAATACCTACAACAAGTCAATTTGGCGGAGTATGGGATTGGAGGAATCCGATTACGCCGAGCTGCAGTCTTGTTGTTCGCTAAAGATATCACAAAATGGTTTCCACGTTGTCAAATAAGAATTTTAAAAGTAAATGGTGATGAAGTATTACCTGGTGATAAATATAATGTGATATCAGACGATTATATTACTGGAAATATTTTTTACCTATTATCCGCAGGCTGGGAAAGATTACGACCATTCTTATCACAGAAAACAGTGTTTGGGGAAGGTGCTACATTCGAACAATTATTTTCATACCCAGAAAATGCCTGTCGAGAAGCGTTGGTTAATGCAATTGCTCATAGAGATTATTCTGTCAGCAATCCTGTAACTATATATATTTATGATAACCGACTTTCTTTTGAAAGTCCTGGAGAACTTTTGTCAACAATTGATATAAACGATTTACGCAAAGGAACTGGTGTGCATGAATCACGTAACAACAATATAGCTCGTGTTTTACGAGAGAACAAATTAATGAGAGAATTAGGTGAAGGTATCCGACGAATTTTTGATTTATTGAAGGCCCAGGAATTAGCTCCGCCGCAAATAGAGTCTACCCAAGGATGTTTTACCATTTCTATGAATCATCAATCGATTTATTCGGAGAGAGAGCAAATGTGGCTATCACTATTTGCTGGGTATAACCTTGATCAATACCAAAAGCGTATAGTAATTGCTGGCATTGATGGACGGAAATTATCGCCATCAATGATTTACTCTGCTTTGGGATCCAATGATCGCAATCTATATGATAGAAGTGTAACCACATTGCGTATTACTGGTATCTTAAAGGAAATTAATACAGCTGCATATGCAACCAAGGAAGCAAAAAAAACAGGAAAGCAAAAACAGGATATTCCACGCTTTGCCGTCACTTTGCCTGACAATAATAAATCAGATAGTGTTTCCAATAAAGTATATGTATATGGCTTAACGACCAATATTGATGAAATTACATTAAAAAAAGAAATGTCCCTTTTTGGTCCTGTTATCAATATCAAATTGCCGTTAGATCAAACTACTGGACAAATTCATGGATTTGCATTTATTGAATACGCTGACAGTAATAGCGCATTAAAGGCTATTGCTATTAAAAATATAAAAGTCAATGAATGTATTGCCAACATTATCCCATATAAGAGATATAAAAAAGGACACTATAATCAAGAAAAAAGAGGGTATAATAATTGACTGTACTTATATTATAATGTGTGTGGTTATATATCATATATGAAACCGCGGAAAAATTTGTGTAAAAGATAATGAAAGGCTTCCAATCAGACGATACTAAGATTAGAGAAAAGTCTAGAAAGGAAGTCTTTTATTATAGAAAAATCAATAGAATCACTACGCAATTTTGGTGACATTCAAAACTTTACCAGTACAACAGACATCTTTATCGCCACAAAGGTAATATTAAGTGCCTTCACAAATTATCTTTAAAAGACTGAAATAATGTAGAGAGTCAATAGAATTTTTTTATTTAATTATTTTTTGAGATCTTCCTCTTGAATTCTTCATACTCTTCTTCTGTACCGAGGAATACGCCCTTGCTTATGTCCTGCGTCAGAAACTGTTCATTCATGCCGCACATCACTTTCATGATTCGCTTAGCACAGTAGCCTTCGCGTGTCATGTTTACTTCGTCATATTCCCATTCGCAGCCTAGCGCCAAGGGAAAATATCCTTCTGCTCCGGCAGGATTACGGTAATTTATCAGCTGTGCAGAGGAGTCCAACACATCGCCCCAAGTGCAATCAAAGCGCACAATCCCCACTCCAGACGCAAACCAGTACTCCTTTTTTCCTCGCCAGGTGTGGGCGTAATCGTCAAAGTAACAATCGCCGCTGAGGCCCGGAACTTCGGCGGTAACGGTCACTTTCAAGCAGTCTCTAAAGGTCCCTGCCGGAACGATAATTTCCCCGGTCTTATCTACAGTCAGTGTAACATCCGCATCATCATATTTCCATGCACAGCTGTATCCGTCAACCCAGCTGTCGTCCCAGACGCAGTCACAGAGTATTTCCAGATATCGCAAGGGTTTATAACCGAAAATGCGGTTTTCCTCAGAGCGTGTACCAAAACGGTACGGGCCAAACCTATATACTCCGCCCTCTGAATAAAATATTTTGTCACCGCGTCTTCCGATCCTGCTGACGGCATAGCTTGATGGACAGAAGCGGTATTTCTTGTTGTTGAGTTCTCTGAACCATTCAAGATACTCAATACCGCCCAGAGCTGCCAGTGCCGCCTGCTGGGAAGAGTTTTCCTTGACCGCAAGCCGCAGGGCTTCAATTGCCTCGTCGATTTCCCAATTGTCGCAGTGACGGTCGCATTGGTCAATGTACATATCACTGTCCATGCAGTATTCTGAAACGTAGTTTTTCTTATATGCAATGGGCGTGACGTAGGATAGATTGGCTAAAGTACCATCAGTCCAATCCACCGCATATTCCAGACGATAATAAATGTAGTCAGGCACACCGGGATTTTCATACCGCCAGCGATTGCCCTCGCATAAAGGCCAGTATCCCTTGCCGCCTTTTATCTCATACTCTGCCAGCTCATAGACCTCGTCATTTTTCAGCTCGCTGCCACTGAATATCGCCTTGATCAGGCCCACGTCCTTGGAGTACCATACATCCGCATTTCTGCCCGTTTCAGTCAGAGTCAGATGCATACACTCGAAGGCCCCCGCCGGAACAGTAATGCTTTCATCAAGAGCAATAAGAGCAAGGCTTTCCCTTCCGCTGTCGCTTATGCGGACGTCACCCACCTTCATTTTTGTATCAAACATTATATCCCCGCAACGCGACAGGTAGTATCCCAAAGAAGCACAGCTTAGGCTTTCATGCTGGCGGCCAGAGGTAAAGCCCGGCTGGGTTCGGAACATGAGCTTGCCGTTCTCATAGCGGTAGCCTTCGGCCGAAATATTGAAGCCCAGCGTGTCATCCTCGGCATTTTCCTCCAGCAGATCAACAATCCGGACAGCCGACACCGACAGAGCGTGGGTAATGTCGGATGGTTTTGAGAGCCGTACGGACTCCTTAAAATCGGCCTGAGCCTCGGCTCTTCGGCGAAGTGAAAGTTTACAAATCCCACGCCAAAATAACATATAACTCATGCCATCGTCGCTTTTCAAACTATCCATCTTTGGTACCGCCACAGTGTCAAAGAACTTTATTGCCTCCTCCCAGTTGTCATTCATTCCAACATACTCGTCGAAAAACATATACTTAAGTGTTTCAGCCACATCTTCAGCAGCAGACATCTTTCCCTCAGATTCAGGCAGAGATACCACATAGTCCACTAGTTCTCCGCTCATCTTATTATAATCACTGTCGAAACCGTGGAGCTTCACATAATCGGAGAGCTCCGCGATCTTATTCTTGACTGCCGTTTCAAAACCGGCTGAGGGCTCGTTTCTCATTTCGTTCATATATCCCAACCTCTCTTTAAGCTTTTTTCTTGCCTCATGAAGACGACGCTTGATGGTCCCCTCCGGCAGGGCCAATAAAGCGGCTATCCGGCTAACATTCTTATCCTCAAAATAGAACAGCTCCGCCACGGCCCTGTTTTTATCGGAAAGGGTATCAACTGCGGCCCGGATCTCATTTATTCTTTCATCTTTCAGTATACGGGTAAGAGGGTCACTTTCGGCGCTGGCCGCCGGAACGTTGTCTATGTCCGCATGTAACTGTCGTCGGGAGACAAAGTGCAACGCTTTGCGCCGGGCGACGGCATATATCCATCCCGGAAATTTATCCGGCTCAGAAAGCCTTGAAAGCTGCATAAATCCGTCCACAAAGCTGTCCTGGGCGATGTCCTCTGCGGTGTAATGCTCATGCACAACACCGTAGGCCGCATTATAGACCATGTTTTTGTGCCGTGCGACCAGTTCGCCATAAGCGTTTGTGTCGCCGCTCAGTGTCATATGGACAAGCTCGCCATCACTCCGGCCATAATATCTTTTCATCGGACATCTCCTTTCATAATTTTTTCAGTACTGACATTATATAGTGACAAAATCAGCGTAAAAGGTTCGGTTTTTATATAAAATTTTATTTACGCACTAAGATATAGTTTATTGGTAAGTCAAATCATATGTATAATAACATAGCTTTTTTAAAAATACAAGCCTCTCTTAAAGTGAATAGGAACAAAAACTCCTAGAATTTTATGGCCTAAATGGTATATATGATTTCCTTTAAAATAATTTCTTCTGCCGAATGCTTAATGCTGTTCATCATACGCACCCATTCCATCTGATCGGTTGCTTTTAATTCTTCTGTTACGCCCTCTTTTGCTGCCATATCGCGCATGAGCCGCTCAAGTTCAATATTGGCCTTTTTGTCTACCTCAGCAACATGGCTGAGCAAGGTGCCGTTTATCATCATTACTAAATATAAGCCCGGATGATTTTGCTTTATGTAAGATTTATGCAGCATGCCATATTTGCCGATATTATAAGTTTCTGCTTGTGCGGACAGGTCGGGGATAAGGTAGTCGCCAATTTGGGTGTAAGTGATGTTGTTCATAGTAAATTCCTCCTTAAGTATTTTATCTGTTTAATTGATTTGATTTTTTGTTTGCGTGTTTTAATATCTCTTGTATTTTATCAATACCGAGATATTTTTTGATCTTATCAAAGTTTTTAACTTCCGCCTTTAATCGTCGGTTTTCAAGGGACAAATCCCATACTCTTGATTCTAAGCGTTGGTTTTCTTTGGATAGAACCGACATCTTTTCCTTTGCCTGTTCAGCTTCCTTTTCTGCTCGGAAGCACCTACGGGCAAGAGTCTGTATAAACTCTATCAGCCGTTTTACAAAAGGCTCGATATACTTGCTCTTATACGTTCTGGCTGACATAAGAGGCGGCGGCTCAGGGATTTTCCAATCCTCATTGTCACTGACCTTTTGAGCAGTAAGTAAGGCGTAGTTTTCTGCGTTTTTATACGCAGATACTTTATGTTCCAAATCGCTTTTTTCCTCAGTGAGTTCTTCGACTTCCTTTACAAGCATATCACGCTTGAATTCATTGACAGATTTATGCTTTTCATGTGTGCCTTTATGTACCCATTCAATGCCATATTGCTCCATAACGGCGGCAAGCTGCTCCTTCTCCGACTGAACCCATTGATTCCACTATGTCTCTGAGCGCGTGCCGCCTTTAAAGCCCTGGGCGGCAAGAGCCTGTTTGAGAGAAACGCGGGTATCCAGTCCGCGCTTGCTTCCAGTGGTGAACGGAACAAAGTCTATGTGTATATGCGGCGTTGCTTCGTCCATGTGTAAATGTGCGGAGAATACATAGAGGTTCGGATTTCTTGCTTGAAAATTACGGTAATACTCGTCGAGTATTTTCTTCGCCAGCAGACCGTTCTCGCTTTCAGCGCCCATATCGTCACGATCTCCCACTTGGAGAATTATTTCATGGAATGGTTTTTCCTGTTTGCCGGAGCGTATTTTTTCATAGTAATCCTCTATGCGCCGATCAGACCGTGTCTGCTTGGCGTTGTACCTTTCAAGAGCCTCGTCAAAAAGCTTGTGGTACACGGCCTTGATGTTTTCGTTACAATAGTCTATATTAAGATGAGAGCGGTCAGCGTCAACATTTGCGGCCTTGAATTTACGGCTGTTATGGTTGACTGAACCTTTTCCGACCATAGCACTGATAGTTCTTTCCATAAAAATCACTTCCTTTCCATGCCGCTTGGCGGCATTTGGTTCTGTTACTCTTGTCAAGAGTAACGCAAAAGCACTTTTGTCAGCAAGCCAACAAAAGTACCGGCTGCCTGCGGCAGTTTGCGCTCTTGCAGAGGGCTTAGTATTCCGCTTCGCTCCATACAAGGCAAACGTGTCAGCGGAAAATGCGTTTGCCTATGGTAGAGAACAAATTGAACAGACAAACCTCAATTTGTTCTCTATGGCGGCTCAGCCACTTCGCCGCCGACACAGGAATGTGGCACATTCCTGTGAATATCTCTTAAAGAGGGCTACCACCGAAAACTCGTCGGTATACCTCTTTCGTCGAGATATTTTTTAAGCGCCGCCTCACGCTCCTGCTCGGTAGCGGCGGTCTTGTAGGCAGTATAATACTGCCGCAGCGCCATTGAGTCGAGCTTATGCGCAAGCTCGATTTTTATGGCGTTCTCAACTTCGTGCATTTCTGCGAAGTGGTAGCGTATCAAGTTGAAAAACAACTCTTTTGATATTTGTACATTCTTCATTATTCTGATCCATCCTTTCAAGGTGGCAAGATGCCCTATTGTATAAAAAGGGGCATCTTGCCATGTTGATTTAAAGCTCCCAATACCATTGACTGCCGATTTTCCTTGATTTAACTTCCAGCGCTTCTTTGGCATTACGCAGAGTCTTTTCCGATATGCCCTTTTCATCGGCCATACTCATTATTTCCGTTTGTGCCACTTGACCATTTGAAAGAATATTTTCAAGAAAATCCATTGCCGCTCTTCTCCTTGTCCCTTTGGCATTGCCGGAGAGGAGATCGTCGGCGGTTACATCATATTCGCCCAGCCACTCAAAGCCGCAGTTCTCGCTCAACCTGAAAGCAATGGCCTTTGCTTCAGGGGCGAGAGAGCTTTTGATTTGGCAGACCACTCGTGTTTCAGG
>JAFLUQ010000049.1:0-4233 GCA_022508735.1 Oscillospiraceae bacterium
CCCCATTGCGGGGCGTATCAATATCACCTTGAAACAACGGACGAAAATCAGTTTGCGCTTGCGCAAACCTTCCCGACGGCGTACGTTTGTACGCCGAGTGGTGATTTTCGTTCGTAGCTTATGGGCTTAAATTATTGAAAATTCGCTCAGGCGGATTTTCTACATAATAACAGCTTCTGAGGTTTTGTAAACGCACAACCACTATAATGCAGATATTTCAGCCCATAAGCGTTCTGCGCAATTTTTTTACGGCCCCGCTTATGCCGCGCAGTTCTGGATTCTTACGCAGCCGCCGGGATTTGTGCATATGAGATTGCCGTACTTGGCGATAACGCCGTTGTACACCAGCGTACCGGGCATAAGGGTGAACGCGCTGCCGCCCTCGCTGATGAAATCCCAGTCGCCGAGCTGATAGAAGCCGAGCTTAGATGTATCGAAGCCCCAGGCCTCGTTAGAAGGCACAAAGCCCTCGTTCACGATGGCCACCTGACCGTTGCCGAAGCGGAAGTCTATGGCCGAGAAGCCGCCGGTTATGGTGAGGTCGGCCTTTTCGTTGCGCAGATTGTTCACGCGCAGATACTCCACATAGTGGTCGAAGGCGTTGTCGCCAAGGAGCAGCATGTCTACCTTTGCGCCCTTCTCGCGCTGAGCAAGGCGCAGCACTCTTGTGATCATAGAGTCGTTGATGTCGCCCTCGGCGTCCTCCACGATGGGCTTGATGAGAGGCACGTCGGCCTTCTTCACGCCGTAGAGGGTATCTATACTATCATCAAAGATAGCGCCGAGTCCAGTGATCTCGTTGCCGTAAGACATCTGAATGGTCACGAAGCCGCCCGTCTGATTGATAGCGCCGCCGTCAACGGTGAAGGTAATGGGCTTAGCGCTGCGATTTACCGCCATAATGCGGCGCTTCTCGTATGCGGGAGCCGTGCCGACAGCCGCGCCATTAGCGTAGATGTCGATGGTCAGGCCCTCCTTGATGTTCTCGGGCTTTTCGGTGCCGTCATTCGGGAGGGTCACGGTGTTCCCTGCCACAGAAGCGATGGGAGTGAGAATACCGTCGCCGTTGCCGAAGAGCATGCGGCCCACGTTCCACTTTGCCACCTCATAGCCGGCCTGGATCTCACGGTGGAGAAGGTTCACCATAGCGCGCTGATCGTTCTTGGAGGCCTGAATAGCCTTGTCTGAAATGTTCAGCGTAACGGCCATGGTCTTCTGCTTCTCGGTGAAGTCCTGATAGATGTTTCTGCCCGCCTGAGGAGCCGTGAGGTCGTCAGGCAGGGAGCCGAAGCCGCCGTTGAAGCCCACCTGAGCCACGGCCTTGATGTCGCCGCCGCCGGTGATGGGGTAGTTCTTGATCTTGCTCATGAGGGGGCTTGCCTCTGTGCCGATCATGTTTCCCCACGCGGGGAGATACATCTGCTTGAACACTGCAAGCGCATCATAAAAGTTCTGGGGTAATGCCATTGTTATTCCTCCTTAATACTTTAAATTTAATTTTTTACTTTGATAAGTTAATTTTTAGTTAGGCATTAGTTGATATGGGGTGTAAAAATCGCTTTGTGGTGTGGACGCACAGGGGCCGGCCGAAAAAATTGTGCAGAACGGACGAAAATCAGACCGGACGGCGGTTTAGCCGACGGCCGGGCCCTCCCGACGGCGTACATAGGTACGCCGAGCGGTGATTTTCGTTCGTAGCTTATGGGCTAAAAATAAGGAAATTCGCCGCCAAGGCGGATTTCTCCATATGAACCGCCTTTTTGATTATTACAACCACATATTTTTTAATTTCATATAAAGCCCATAAGCGATCTGCGCGATTTTTTTACGGCCCCCTTAAAGTCCCAGCCGGGCGAACATACCGGCCTTAGCCTCGTCAAAGGTCTTGGGTCTGTTCTGAGGCGGAGTCAGCGCCACGCCGGCCGCGCCTGCCGAAGCGCTCATCGGGGGCAGCTGCGCCGCATTCTTCGCCGCATTCTGCGCTCTCATGGCCTCCACCTGAGCCTGCAGCTCGGGATTTTGCTTGTAAAGCTGCATGAAATCCTCCACGCCCGGAGCCTTGGGCGGGTTTTTGATAGCCTCCGCGCCTCTGGCTATGGCGTAGGCCGTGATGAGCTTGTCTTCAATGGGCACGCTCGAATTCGCCAGCGCCGGATTAGACTGGATTATCCTCTCCAGCGTGGGCGTCATGCCCATGATGCCGCTGAGCTCAGGCACCTCGGAAAGCCCTCTCAGCGCTTCCTGCTGCGCCTTTTCCATTGCCGCCGCCCTCACGTTTTCAATGTAGGGCGACAGCTCGCCTAAGACCTGCTTTTTCACAAAGTCGGCCATTTGTCCGGCGTACTCCTGCTGCTTCTGCCTGATGACGTTTTCGTCCGCACCCGCAAGCCCGCTCATGTCGAGCCGGGGCGGCTCAAGCGCCTCTCTGGCGGTTCTTTGCTCCGCCGCCGCGCTCTGCTCCTTAAGAGCCTCTCTCAGCTGCCTGTTCTGCTGAGCCAGCGCGCTCATCTGCTGCTGCATACCGGCTATCACCCTCATGGGGTCAGGCCCGGGCGGCGTGCTTTGCGCCGCCTGCTGACGGTCGGTCTGCTTTGGCTCCTCCTTCCGCGGCTCCTGCCGCGCCTCGCTTTCCTGAGCCGACGCGTCACGGCCGTCGGTTTCCTGAGCTGCCTGAGCGTCCGCCTGAGCTGCCGTGTTTTCCTGCGCCTGTGCAAGAAGCTGCTCCTCGGTCGCTTCCAGTGCCTCGTCAAAGGTCACCGGGTTTTTCTTTTCGTCCATTTTTTTCACCTCTGATTCTTTTTTCTATATTGTAAAGTAAAAAGTGGTCGCACTACTGAAAACTTTTTAAAAAGCTATACCCAATTTTACTTTTTTTGTGGAATTAACACAGCGGCTATACAAAGGCAAGCCCAACGCACTTCAATTTGTCAGCATTTTTATCAGTTATTATATTGACATTTTCACAAATATAAGCTATACTATAAATGAGGTGATCAATATGAATCCAGCTATAGGCGCAATAACTCACACAGTTCCCATATCCATGTTCAACCGCGGTCTTGCCGGAAAAATTTTTGATGAGGTAAAGGCATCCGGTGTCAAGGTTGTAATGAAAAATAACACTGCCGAATGCGTTCTTCTCTCGCCCGAGGAATATACCCGCATTATGGAAGAGCTTGAAAACGCCGCCCTTTTCCGCGAAGCCGAGGAGCGTATGTCGGCTCTCGATCGCGGCAAGCTTATTTCCATGGAGGATATTGACCGTGAATTTGGCTTTACCGAAGAAGATATTTCCGACCTTCAAGGGGTTGATTTTGAATGAATTGGAAAGTATCCTTTATCCCTGAAGCCCGCTGGGATCTCATGACCATCGAGGAAAGCCAGCAATTGCTCATCCGTAAGGCTATAGCCAAGGTTTCGGCAAACCCTTTGCCGCAAAATAAGGGCGGCTACGGTAAGCCTCTTGGAAGCAAAAATGCTTCTGATCTCTCCGGCTTTCTAAAAATCAAGCTCAAAAGCAGCGGTCTGCGCGTCGTTTATAAGTTGATACGCACCGGCAACGAAATGATAATCGTTATAATAGGCGTCCGCGACAGTAATAAGGTCTATTCCGAAGCTGCCGCCAGAATAAAAAAACATGACCTTTGATTTTTCCGTATATCCTTGACGTACAGCTTATTGTGTGGCCATGATAAATTATAGTTTATCTGCCGTCCCCATCTGGCACATATATGCTTATTTGCACTTGTTTTATGCACGGGCCATTCGAGGACGCACTTTTCAACTATATCGATAATATTTACTGTCGTCTTTTTCAACCATTAGTTTTATCAATTATCTTATTGACTTTTTCACCGTTATGGGAGATACTAAATTCAGAAAAATTCAGAAACAATTTTATTTGGAGGAAGTATGTATGAGAAAATACATTCTTTTATTTATGTTAATCGTAAGTATGTGTATCGTGGCGATCCCATTTATTGCTATAGCCGATGAATACACAGCATATGAAATACCATTCAATAGCTCTTACAACTATGGAGTTATTGACAGTTCAGGAACGGTAAAAGTATCAGCAACATATTTGTATATCGGCAATTATCATGATGGTTTAGCAAAGGCAAAAGATAGTAACGGATGGCTTTACATAGATACAAGCGGAAGAGAAGTATTTAGGGCTTCCTTGTGCACAGAAGTCGGTGATTTCCATGAAGGCTTAGCTAAAGCAAAAGA
>JAFLUQ010000049.1:4333-14211 GCA_022508735.1 Oscillospiraceae bacterium
CAGTTTGGGTTGGAAGTTCTACAACACAAGCGGAAGAGAAGTATTTCGGGCTTCCCTGTGTACAGAAGTCGGTGATTTCCATGATGGACTGGTAAAAGCAAAAGACAGTTTGGGTTGGAAGTTCTACAACACAAGCGGAAGAGAAGTATTTCGGGCTTCCTTGTGCACAGAAGTCGGTGATTTCCATGATGGATTGGTAAAAGCAAAAGACAGTTTAGGTTGGAAGTTCTACAACACAAGTGGGAAAGAAGTATTTCGAGCTTCGCTCTGTACAGAAGTTGGTGATTTTTATAGCGGTTTAGTAAGAGTTAAGGACAGTTTAGGTTGGAAGTTTTATAACACTTCTGGTAGAGATGCCTTTAGAGTTTCTAATACTGATATCGTTTCGGATTGTTGTAACGGGTATATTATTATAGCAAAAGGAACAACAAGTGGCATTAGTGGAAATACAACAGAGTATATAAAAACTCCTACACTGCCTCCAAGATATGATACTTCAAAGTTTGTAATAACAAATTCAACAATCATTTTGAACGGAGAAAAACAGAATTTTTCAATTCCTACTCTTTCATATCAAGATAGAACCCTTGTACCCATGAGAGAATTATTTGAAAGATTAGGCACAGAAGTGATTTGGAATGGCGAAAATCGATCTATTACAGTTATAACACCAACAAAAGATATTATTATGGCAATAAACAATCAGTTTGTTCTTTCCGGAGGAGTTCACTTAGTTGTAGATGTCCCCCCGATGCTTTATAATGACAGCACCGTTGTTCCACTAAGATTTGTATGTGAACAACTTCATCTCAATGTTGAATGGGACGGAAATAATAATACAATATATTTAACATCCAAAGGTGAAATAAGTTTGAAAGAAGAAACTTTCCTTGGAGATATAAATACAAGGTATTATGGTGAATATGTTAACAACTCTATAAAAGATGGAATGATTAATGTTCAATATTTTTATGGAGATGATATCTATTCTGGTAAAATCATTCATCACGATTATCAGCAATATAGCGATGGACAACAAATAACGGCTATAAATTATGATGAGAATGGTGATTTAGCTAGTGTAATACCAATGAAAGATTATACTGGTATGTATTATGGCCCGCTTACAACGAACGGAACAACCAATGATCAAATTTATCTAGGTAATATTACTAACGGAAAACCTGATGGATATGGTTATGTTGAATACGCAAGTGGGGATCGTTACTATGGCTACTTTGAAAATGGACAAAAATCAGGTCAGGGCGTTTATATTTGGGCCTATAGTTCATCAGACGGTGCTTATTATTACAGCGGCGAATGGAAAAATGACCAAGCAAATGGATATGGCACTTATGTATGGTATGACGGATTATATCATGTGGGAAGTTTTAAAAACGGTCATTTTGATGGATATGGAACTCGGTATACTACCAACGGAAATGTTATAAATGGATATTGGGAAAATGGTAAATTTTTAAATTAAAAATTTATATTTTGAATAAAAGAGCAGGTACGTCAAGTGTGAATGCACGAGCTGTGTTTACCTTTGATAAACCTGTTCTTTTGCTCAAAATGTCAGTAAGGGTGATTTAATTTGTCGGTTTTGAGTTTTTTTAACCGCATAAAATGGGAATTTTATGCGTCGTAATTTTTTATAGCATTTAAAAGAAAAAGAGCATACCGCCGTAAAAGCGATATGCTCAAATTATTTACACTCTGCCTGTCTGTAAATAATAACTATTTCAATGCTTCCTTATCATTACTCACCTAATGCCGGGCATTTCTGTTTGTTGACAATTATATCAGGCTGTACAAATACGCCTTCACATTGTCGGTCTCGGCCTGAGTAAGGGCGAGGCCGTTCGAGTTATACCTGACAGCCCGGTCAATTTCCTCCTCAGTCAGCCCGCTTCTCATATACTCATTATACACCCTCTGGATCAGCATCGCGCCGTTATCGTCTACTCCGTGCTTTCTGGCCGCGGCGGTGGCCAGCACCTTGCCGTCACTGTTGACCCTGAAGCCCTTCTCTATATCGCTGCCTTTGATGGCCTTGGCCTGAGTCCCGGCGTTGTTATTACCGTTAAGGGCCGCAAGATCAAATTTAGCCTGATTGTTTTCACGAGCCAGAGCGTAATTTGCGTTAATATTGGCAGTATTTATGTCCTCAGCGGATTTATTGTTGGCATACGCAATTTTTGCCGCATTGTCCGACGCGTGTCTTTCCACGTCATACCCGTATTTATCGCTTGCAAGCTGGTTGTCCGACTTATGTTTTTCCGTGTCATATCCGTATTTTTCAACGTCAGCATTTACGTCAATCGCATATCTGTTGGTGGCGTCGGTCCGGTCAAACCGTCTTGCAGCCTCGGTCGGCAAGCGGTAATCAACCACCTCATAACCATACTGGCCGTAGCTCTCCGGGTCGCTGTCGATCTTGGCGTTTCTCGCCATCTTGTAAATATTTGCCATTTCCTCGTTACCCTCAGCCTCTGCCTGATCGATGAGCGCGCGGAAATCATAATTGTTGTAGTAGGTGTTGAAGCTGCCGTTGCTGTTAAAGAAGGGATACATATCATATATATCCTGAAGGGAAAGGGTGCCGCGTCTGTCGGCCTCCTTGTCTAATATGTCCTGCTGCTGCTCGGCTCTGTCCAGCTCGTTGTCCAGCGCGGTCTGCCAGTTGTCGAAATAGTTGTTGGCAAGATCGGCATACCTGTTGCCGCTTGCGTTGTATAGCCCCTGCAGCCCGGCAATTTCACCCGCCGTGAAATTATTAACGTCATATATTCCGTTGTTGTAGTCGATAAGGGTCTTGATAGCACCGAGGCGGTTGTCCTTTTCCGCCTGATACCACGCCCTCGCCGCAGCGTCGCCCTGACTCAGCAGGGAGTTATACTGCCTCTGGGCCTGAGCCTGAGCGTAGCTGTCAATATTGCCGCCGTTGCTGCCCGCGGAGCCTGCCAAGGCACTCCACCCCGCCTTTTCACCTATATCGGCGTACTGCTTCATAAAGCGATCATACTCCTTCGTATCGGTGTAAGGCGTGCTCACCCAGTCGTTATAGTCGCTTATCATATTCTGAACGTCGGTTCTGTCGTCGCCTATCCAGCCCAGCGTCTTGTTGTAGGTCTCCATAGCCCTGTTTACGGCATTAACACCCAAATCATAAGTGTCGGCGGCCTTGCCGCTGTAAATGTTGTAATTCGTCTCGGCCGAAGGGTAAAGCCCCGCGTCACGGGCGTAATCCTTCACGTTGTTTAACAGCTTGTCCCTGTCGGCGGTGTAGTGGGTGCCGCTTACAAAAGCATCGCCCGGGCCGAGGTTGTAGCTGCCGAGGTACACATCGCCGGAATTCTGATCCCAGCTGATACGGTCGTTGGCGTCCTTTTCCGAAAGGCCGTATACTCCGGTGAGCGTGTCGGTAACGGTTTTTCGCATAGGGCTCTTGCCACTCGTTTTAAGTCCGTCAACGATAGCTCTTGCCTCCCCGGTGTTGCTGCCGCTGAGCTTGTCAGCCAGCTCGCCGTAGCCGTTCTTCCTGAGATCGTCGTAATAGCCTTGGGCCTTTTTTGCCGCCCTCTTTTTTGCGTTTTCGTCCCCTGTGTCCCACTGATTTTTAAGCCCCGCAATTTCATTTGCCGCGTTAAACGGTTCGTACATTTCGGTTATCTCCTTTCAAGTTTTTGATATCAATTTAACTCTTTCCGCTCCTGACTCTTTTCCGTGTTTTGCCTGAGCCTCGCCTCATGCTCCTTCCAGTGCGCCACCATAGCCTCGGCGAAGGCGGGCTTTTCCTGCTTCAACGCCTCGAACTTGGTCTGAAGTATGTAGCGGAGGTGCTCCTCGGCGTGGAGCGCGTGGTTGTCGTAATCGCTGACGTAGGGCAGAGCGCCGTGCTCAAGCATGGTGTTTTCACGGGCGGCGGCCTGAGACTGCAGCTCGTTTATGGTCTGCTCTGAGTTGTAGGCACCGCTCTTGATGAACTCTCTGGCCCTTTCCGCGGCCTCCGCCGCAATGCGGCGGTCTGCCGCCGGCGACTGGAGTATCTGCAAAACTCTCTGCCACTGGCTGGTTTCGCTTCTCAGCAGCTCGTTTTCGGTGCTGAACTCCACGTCATAGCTGGTGATGTCGTCGCTGTTCCACACAAGCGCCGCGCCGAGCTCGTTCGCGCCGGTATACTTTATGACGCGGAAGGCCGCGGCGTACCTTTTATACATTCCCAGCCATATCCTCGCCATTTCAAGCACGGCATTCCTGATGTAGTCGCCGGTCAGGGCAAGACGGGTGTTGTCTATGTCTCTGAGGCTTTCAATGGCGGTGCCGCTGGTAACGCCGCTGGGCGTCTGGCCGTAGACCATCAGCTGGCTCACCGCCGCCACATACTCCATCTGCCCTTCAAGGTCGTGCTTCTGGCTGAACACGTCCGCCGAGAACGCCACCGACGACTGCCTCACCGGCGGCAGCTCGGGGTAATTTTTGTATGTGAGTATCGCTCCGGGCCGCCCGGCGTTTTCCTCAAAGTCGTCAATATCCACGCTGCCCTCGAACACAAGGTACTGAAAGCTCTTGGCCTCCTTCAAATAGTCCGCAATGTCGTTGCAGGCGGTGTTATAAGCCCTTTGAAGAGGTATAAGGTCTTCAATTACCGACTTGCCGAAGAACTGCCCGGCCCGCTCTTTACACACCGTGCGGACTATGGGTATCTCGTCGTAGGGCAGCGGCCCGTAATACACGAGGTCGCTGTCGCCCACGAGAATGGCCATTCTGCCGTCGGGAAAGGCCTTGGAGCGGCGCTCGAAGTAGGTGTAGACCCGCTGGCTGTTCCCCATTTTTGCCTTGCCCATTGATATGACCGTGGCCTCGTAGCCGAGGCCGCCCGCCGCCGGAACCGGGGTGAGGGTGAAGCTGTCGACCTCTGTGCCCTTCACTCTTATGCCGTAAAGGCTCTCTATTTCGTCCACGGTCTTGACCTGCTCAATAATGATGCTGCGCTGATCGGCCACGGTCTGCTTGAATATGCTCTCGGGGTATACCTCGTAGGGCGTGAGCAGGCCGTAGTCCACGTCGCCCTCATATATGACTCTCTCACGGGTGGCAGAGCCGTCCCCGTCCACATATTCCTCCTTAAAGCGCACGTACTCGCTCCCCTTGTTCGGGTCCCACCACGACAGCCAGAAGCAGGAGCCGCACAGCTCATTCCAGAGCACAAGAGCGTCCTTTTTGGCGTTAAAGCCGCTGGTGCTCTGAGTATGGCGCAGCACAGCCGAGGCGACCTTGGCCTTCTGATAGTCGTCGGCCTCGTTGGTGGCGGGCCGCACCTCCATAGAGTAGTGTATCTTTTTGAGGTTTGCCACGCGGGTCTCTATGAGCGGAGCTATGCGGTTGAACACCTCGTGCTGCCCTCCGTCCTCACGGGCGCAGTCCGAATATGGCAGTATCTCCTGCGCGGTTATGTTTATGTCGCAGTACTGATTTCCGTCATAGAAGTTGCTGTTGAGCTGCCACTGAAGCTCCAGCGGCAGCCGCTCTCTTCTGCGGCGCTCCATTTCGTTCTGAATAAGACTGATAACGTCCTCCTTGAATATCAGCTTGCCGTCAGCGTCGGTACCAAGGGAGGCATTCGCCTCGGTGCCTCCTTTGCCTTCCGGCCATGAGGCCCCGGTATATCCCCCGCTCCACGGCATCGGCCGCTTCTCTTGATTCACCTCATGCATATACCCTGTGGGGGAGCTTTGCTCCACAGCCTCCGCCGCGATTGCCGCCGCCGCACGCACCTCCGCGTCCCGATGCGCCTCCTCTGCCGCCTGCTCTTTTAAGGCCTCCTCCGCATTTACGCGGGCAAAGGCCTCTTCCGGCAATGGGTCAAAGCGGCTCTGCTTATGCCTGTACGGCGTAACTCTGCTGTTTTCCATGCGGCTGATCTCGCCGCTCGTAACGGTGTTTTTCGGCTCATAGGCTTCGCCCTTGCCGTTTTCAGCGCTGTTCCTTCTTTTTCCGTATAGCCCCAGCTGACGGGGGCTGAATCTAAATGCCAATATTAATTCACCTTCTTTTGGTTATTTAAACAATATGCAATATTTAGTTAGGAGTTAGAAGTTAGGAGTTAGGAGTCGTGGAACAAAGGCTCCGGAGTCGCCTTTGAAAAAAATTATTTATAGTGATAAAATCCAGCTTTAGTACCCAAATTTCAGCTAAAATAATAAAATCGAAAATTGAGTTTCACGAAATTTTCGTACCTTAACTCCTCACTCCTAACTCCTCACTCATAACTCGCCCCTAAGCGTTCTGCGCGATTTTTTTACGGCCCCCTTATATCGGTGCGTAACTGTTCCAGTAGCTCTCGGTAATATTCGTGCCGCCGTCGGGAGTGTAGTACTCCTCGTGGAGGTGCGCCCTTCCCACGCCGGTGCTGCCGCTGACGGCAAAGGCCGTGCCTGCGGGCAGGCTATCGCCCTGCTTGTAGCCGGTGGCAAAGCTTCTCAGGTGCTGGAAGTGGAGTATGTTTCCGTTCTGATCTTTGAGCTCTATCCAGTTGCCTCTCGCGCTGTCGCTGCCGCTCTGATAGAAGGTGGTGTTAATTGGCACGCTTATTTTCGTTCCCTCAGGCACCGCGCGGTCAAGGCCGGCGTGGTTGGTGCTCGCCCCTTTTATGCCGGTATTTCTGCTGCCGGTATAGCTGGTTATGCCATAGTCCGCAAAGGGAGAGTTTTTGTTCACGTAGTCGGCCCCGGCCTTTGAGGCGGAAAAGCTTCTCACGTTATATGTGGCCTTTCCGCCGCTGCCGGAGGCAGCAAAGCCCGCGGACGAGGTGCTTCCGGCCGCGGACGAAGCCTCCCCCGACTCTCCGCCGGACGCCGCGGAATAGCCCCCTACGGCGCGGGTTCTTGTAACTCCCGTGGCCTCGGTTATCTTGTCGGCCAATCGCTGATTTGTCCCCGGCCGGTCAATAAGGCTCTGATAGTCGAGATATTTGTTTGCGAGGCTGCCGTCCCGCCGAATAAGAGGATTGGTGAGATATGCCTTTGTTTTGGCGTTCAATCTCTGTATGTTCTTGTCCTCGGGGTAAAGCAGCCGCTGTATTTTTTCATTCACCGCTGATCATCCTTTCTCCGCGCTCGTGCCAGTCTCTTATAGCCCTTTGGTGCGGACTTTCCCGCTTCTCCGCCGGGGCCTCCTTGCTGCACGCGCGCTTGTATTCGTCTAAATTACGGCTCATGAGCCGGTTGTAAAGGCTCTCCCTCTCTCGGTAGTGCAAAAGCCCCTGCGCCGCTATAATAAGGCTCAGACAAACTATAACGAGCTTCATTCTTTATCGCCGCCTTCATGAGTTTTCAAGTGGGTTTTGAACCTTGCCTCACTCACATACTCTTTTCCGCACTCGGTACATATGAACGTTTTTTTGTCCCGTCCACTCATAACTCCTAACTCCTCACTCCTGACTCCTGACTCACTCTGCTCCTCACTCACAGCCGTTTCCGGGTGATAGAACAGCGGTGCGGTGCTCACCTCCCTCGCCGCGCCGGTGTTCACCTTAACAAGGCCCTTTTCCTCGGCGATGCCCACCGCCTTAAGCGCCTCTTCGAGGCAGCTCCTGCAGATGATTATCCCTCCGTACTCCGAGCTTCGGCTTATGGCGTACGAGTACGTGTTTTTGCACCCCTTTACAGTGCATAACCTGTTTACCTTTTTGACGTTCACTCAATATACCTCCTTTAATTACTTTAAACTCCTAATTCCTGACTCTTTTCCTTGTCCCTCTCATAAGCTTCTGCCTGTGCTTTGCAATAGGCGACAGCTCCTTTTCCTCCGCCGAGGCATTGCCCGCATAGCCCAGAGCGAAATACCTGAGCGCGTCCGGCAGGTGGGTTATGTCGTGGGGCTCGGTCATGCAGTCGGTCGGTTTATTGGCGTCCCGCTGCAGCGCGGGCAGACACTCGATAAGCTCGGTGCAGCTGTTAAATATCTTCAGCCTGCTCTCGCCGCCGCTTACGACCCGCAGCAGATCCTTCACCGCCAGCCATCCGGCCTCGCGGTTGTTGTTGCCCTTTTGAAGCGGCAGCCCGCCGCTGCGGAACAAGTCAGCCTTGCACCTGCCGCTCTCCTGACTTCTGGCCCAAAGGTCAGACGGAGCCACCGTATACTCGATGCGCTCCCCGCCTGAGAGGGCGGCTATCTCCTCCGCCCCCTCCGAGATAGTCTTGTCGCTCTTGGCGTACTCACGGTATACGTAGTAGTTACCCAGCTCGTCCGCCGCTATCCACACACAGGCCAGGCAGTCGAGGCCGTAGTCGATGCCGCGGTACCGCCGCCAGTGCGCCGGAATATCAAAGGGCTCCACCACGTGGACAGCCCGGTCAAACTCGCTGAAATACCGCCCGGCGAGCATGTCCCAGTTGCCGTCGCGCCAGGCCTCCCGAAGGCCGCTTGGCAGGCTGTTCAGCGCGTCAACATACCCGGGGTCCTTTTCGAGAAAGATCCTGTTGTCAAAGACTGTCGCCGCAATGAATTCATACTCCTCAGGTTTTTCCCCCTGCTTGTACCTTCTCGACACGAACAGCCGCTTTACCCACTCGTGCCCCACGCCGCCGGGATTGCAGGTCAGGTACATTCTCTTCGGGAAGTCGTTGGCTCCGCGCAGGCAGGCCGTCAGTGTGGAAAACTGAAACTCCGTGAACTGCGTGGCCTCGTCGATGAAGATGATGTCATACTCCTGCCCCTGATACTGCAAAACGTCGTTTTCGCCGGCGCAGTACCCAAGCTCAAGTATGCTGCCGCCGGGAAAGGTGAAAAGCTTTTCCTGCCGGGAATAGTGAGCAAAGCCTTTAAGCATGGGCTCAAGCTCCCTCACATGGTTTCTTTCAAGGTCCTTATACGTTCGCCGGAGCAGAAGCATTTTTATACCGGGGTAGTTTATCGCCAGCAGCACGGCCTTGTGCCTGAGCGCCCAGGATTTACCCCCGGCTCTCGCTCCGCCGTAGGCCACATATCGCCGCCGCGCCAGCATGAAACGTTCCTGCTTGTCGCTCATGTGCGAGAGATCAAGATTGACCCCTGGCATCGGCCCCGCGTTTTTACTCGGCATATCTTTGAGCTTCCTCCGGCAATTTGACCATCACAGACGTATTCTGTGTGCTCTCCCCCTTAGCCAGCGCCCTCTTGTCGTAAAGCGTGTTGATAACGGTGGAGAGCTGATTTACCGTCACGGCGGGTCCGTCTTCTTCGAGCATTGCCGAAAGCTTCATTTCCAGCACATCGAGCGCCAGCCGGAGCGCCCGGCTCGATTGCTCAATGAAGTCGGCCCGGCGGCTCTTTATATCCTCCGCCGCCGCCTCGATGATGTCTTTTTTCTTTTCGTTCCTCAGCCCCTCCAGCTCGTCCCTCGAGCTGTTATTGACCCATCTGCTGACTGTGCCGCAGGGAACGCCCAATCGGCGGGCCACCTCGCTCATATTGCCTGTCTCGACGTACATCATGCGGGCCTTTTCTTTTGTCTCATCGCTGTAGTGCATTCTTATCGCCTCCTTTTTGTCACTATACTACTTTTTCAGGTTGCACTACTGAAAACTTTTAACATAGCTATACCCAATTTCACTTTTTTTGCAGCTCTGCCACAGCGGCTATACAAATCTTCGATTTGTAGGGTAATACTGAAAACTTTTAACATAGCTATACCCAATTTCACTTTTTTTGCAGCTCCGCCACAGCGGCTATACAAATCTTCTATTTGTAGGGTAATGATACATATGTCGGCATAGGAATTTCATTTGATGAAATTCCCTAGGCATAGATTATCCGAACCCCGCACGGTTTTAAAGGAGCAGATTTCCCCTCATACTTCGTTAAAAATGCTCGGCAGGCGTCAGCCTTCCTGC
>JAFLUQ010000005.1 GCA_022508735.1 Oscillospiraceae bacterium
TACCTCTTTTAAAGTGTAAAATTCAGTATTATTGCCGCCGCTCCGGCAAGCACGCAGTACGCCGAAAACAGGCTCAGCTTCTGACGGCGAACGATACCGAGCATGAAGCGGATAGCGAAATAGCCGCTGAGTCCGGCAACCAACATACCTGCTATAACGCAGGGCGCAGATGGCAGCACACTTACTCCGCCAAACAGATCCTTGACATCAAGCACCAAAGCACCAAGTATGGCGGGTATGGAAAGCAGGAAAGAGAAACGGACGGCCACAGTTTTGTCGAGTCCGGCGAAGAGGCCGCCAACGATAGTGCTGCCGCTGCGGCTTATTCCGGGTAAGGTTCCCAGAGCCTGAAAGCAGCCTACGACAAGAGCTTCTTTACAGCCCATGCCCTCCATGGTTTTTTTGCCCTTTCCGACCCGGTCACTGACAAAGAGCAGCACGGCCGTTATTATCAGGAAAATTCCAATGAGCCAAAGCGCGGGATCTTCGATTATATCACCGAAAAGCACAGCCGCAGCGACTGCCGGCAGCGTGCCTACGATAAGCATTATCACTAAACGGCGGTACATATCCTTACCGAGCCCAAGGCCCTTGCCGGTGAACAGATCGCCCAGCATGGAGAAAAAGGCCTTTATCATCAGGAATATATCCTGACGGTATACGATAAATACCGCGGCGAGAGTCGCCACGTGAAGCAGTATGTTAAACGAAAGCAGGCTGTCTGCCTCGGGGTCCATACCCATAATACGGCCTGCTATAGCCAGGTGTCCTGAGCTGGATACCGGCAGAAACTCTGTGAGTCCCTGTATCAGGCCGAGGATTATCGCTTTTATTACAGTCATATGTTATACCTCTTAAACTTCATTACTTACGCGCCCGAACTTGCGGAAACGCTCATACCTTTTGGCTAAAAGCTCATCTATATCTACGTCCCTGCGGTCGTCAATAGCCTTTTTCAGCCAGGTCTGAAGGTTCATGTAGGCATTCGAGAAGTCCTTGCCGCTCTCAGGGATTATCCGCTCGATAACTCCGAGGGACAAAAGATCCTCTGCGGTCAGCCTAAGGCACTCGCTGGCCTCCTTGACCTTTCGCGCGTCGCGCCAAAGAATGGATGCGCAGCCCTCAGGTGAGATCACACTGTAGATGGAGTTTTCCATCATCCATACCTCGTCGCTGACCGCCAGTGCCAGTGCGCCGCCGCTGCCACCCTCGCCAACGAGCACCGAAATCACAGGTGTTCGCAGAGTCATCATCTCCATAAGATTTTCGGCTATGGCCTGAGCCTGACCGCGCTCCTCCGCTCCGAGACCGGGATAGGCACCTGAAGTGTCAACCAGGCAGACTACAGGTCTATGGAACTTCTCGGCCTGCTTCATAAGGCGCAGAGCCTTGCGGTAGCCCTCGGGGTTCGGTGAGCCAAAGTTACGGGCTACCTTATCCTTGGTGTTCTGACCCTTTTCCTGGGCTATGATCGTGACAGGCTCCCCCATAAGGCGGCCTATGCCGCCGATAATTGCGCCGTCATCACCATAGCGGCGGTCACCGTGGAGCTCCTGAAAGTTCGTAAATATATTGTTTATATAGTCAATTGAGGTGGGGCGGCCCTTAGCGCGGGCGGCCTGAACTCTATCATATGCTCCCATTATTAACCCTCCTTTTCGTGCAGGGCAAGGAGATTCACAAGCATCTCCTTCTGTATATTGCGCGGAGCTATAGCATCAACAAAGCCGTGCTCCAGCAGAAATTCCGCCGTCTGAAAGCCCTTGGGCAGCTTCTTGCGTATAGTCTGCTCAATAACTCTCGGCCCGGCAAAGCAGATGAGCGCTCCCGGCTCAGCCAAAATTATATCGCCTTCCATAGCAAAGCTGGCGCTTACGCCGCCGGTAGTCGGGTCGGTAAGCACCGTTATATAGAGCAGCCCCGCATCGCTGTGAAGCTTCACTGCCGCGCTGGTCTTGGCCATCTGCATAAGGCTTAGTATGCCCTCCTGCATACGGGCGCCGCCGCTGACTGTAAAGCCCAGCACCGGCAATTTCTTTTCGGTGGCGTACTCAAAGGCAAGGGTGACTTTCTCGCCTACAACGCTTCCCATGGAACCCATCATAAACTGGGAATCCATTACGAATATAACGCATTTATGGCCGCCGACAGTGGCCTCGCCGACTATCACGCCCTCGTTTTCACCGCTCTTGGCCTTACTGGCCCGCAGCTTTTCGTCATAATCCGGGAAGGAGAGAATATTTTCGCTCTCCATGCCGGCATAAAGCTCCTTAAAGCTGTCGTCATCGGCGATCAGCTCTATTCTTTGGCGGGCATTCATGCGAAAATGATGGCCGCACTTAAAGCATACTTCGCGGTTGTCCTTAAGTTCAGTGGCGGTCAGTTCAAAGCCGCATTTGGGGCAAGGCTGGGTTATCTCCACGAACTCCTCGTACACCTGCCGTCCGCCGTTTTCAAGCTCATTATTAGCCTTTTTGAACAGGTTCTTCGGTATCACCGTGAATCACACCTTTTTACTTAAAATCATGAGTTTTCATGAAGTCGGTATAGAAATCGCCGCTTCTGAAATCTTTATCGCCTATGATAGACAACTGAAGCTCAACGTTGTTGTCCACACCTACCATTATCAGCTCGCCAAGAGCCGACTGCATACGGCGTATGGCCTCGTCTCGGTTTTTTGCCTGCACGACCAGCTTGCCTATCATGGAATCATAGTAGGGAGGGATGGTGCAGCCGCGGTAAAGCGCGGTGTCAAAGCGCACGCGGAAACCGCCGGGAATGTGCAGAATGTGTACCTCTCCGTTGCCGCCGGTGGCGTTTATACGGCACTCTATGCTGTGGCCGTGGATATATATGTCTTTCTGCTCAAAATTCAGCGGCACACCGGCAGCAATGCGTATCTGCCACTTCACAAGATCTATGTTCGTTACCATCTCAGTGACCGGATGCTCCACCTGAAGACGGGTGTTCATTTCCATAAAGTAAAAGTTTTTATCCTTATCCATAAGGAACTCAACTGTCCCCGCATTGGTATACTCTGCGGCGCGGGCAGCCTTAGAAGCCGCCTCGTAGAGCTTTTTGCGGGTCTCGGGATCTATGGCTGAGGACGGTGACTCCTCCAGGAGCTTTTGGTTATTGCGCTGGATAGAGCATTCCCTCTCTCCGAGACAGACGATATTCCCCTTTTCGTCGCACAAAAGCTGAACCTCGATGTGACGAACCGGGGAAAGAAATTTCTCAATATAGCAATCTCCGTTGCCAAAAGCGTTAAGGGCCTCCGCCGAAGCTGTTCGGAAGGCGTTTTCCAGATCCTCAGCCTTCTCTACTATGCGTATACCCTTGCCTCCGCCTCCGGCAGTGGCCTTTATCATAACAGGGTAGCCTATCTTATCGGCCTCAGCCTTGGCTGTAGCCGCATCCGGCAGCAGCCCGGTACCGGGGGTCGTGGGAACTCCTGCCTCCTTCATAGTATGGCGGGCTGTGTCCTTATCGCCCATTTTGCGTATAACATCACCGCGGGGGCCAATAAATACTATGCCGTTTTCCCGGCACATATCGGCAAAATCGGCATTTTCGGAAAGAAAACCGTAGCCTGGGTGTATAGCCTGAGCACCCTTAGCCTTTGCAACAGTGATCAGGTTCTCCATTTTAAGGTAGCTGTCCTTCGGCAGAGGAGGGCCGATGCACACGGCCTCGTCTGCCAATGACACATGTAGGGCGTCAGCATCGGCAGTGGAATACACTGCAACACTTTCAATGCCCATTTCACGGCAGGCACGGATTATGCGCACGGCTATCTCGCCGCGGTTAGCAATCAATATCTTAGAAAACATTTATGTTCACTCCCGTTAAATTATAACCGTAACTGTGGCTATACCCATGTTTACTTACATGACGGCCTCTACGTTACAGCTATACAAAGGCAAGGCCTTTGTAGGGTAATCACATTACAGCAAAGCTGAACTCCGCACTGGTGCAGAGCTTGCCGTTCACGTAGCCCTTGCCCTCGGCAAAATAGAAGGGGGCCTTGACCTTGGTTATGCGGCATTCAGTCTCAAAAGTATCGCCGGGGAGGACGGTCTTTCTGAACTTAACATTATTGAGGCCGGTGAAATACGGCGTTTTGCCGCTGGCCTCCTCCGCCATCAGCACGCAACTGGCCTGAGCCATCATCTCGCAGAGGATAACCCCGGGAACCACGGGATTGCCCGGAAAATGCCCCTTAAGGAAGAATTCCTCACCGGTCACGGTGTATTTCCCATAGGAAACACCGTCCCTAACCTCAGCCTCGTCCACCAGCAGCATATTGTCCCGATGGGGTATTATTTTTTTGATCTCTTCTTTATTCATAGTCCGCACCCCTTACTTCAATATAAACAGTGTCTGGCCGTATTCCACAAGGTTTCCGTCCTCAGCGCAGATCTCGGCTATCACGCCGTCCTGCTCGGCGGTTATCTCGTTCATTAGCTTCATGGCCTCTACAATGCAGAGCACATCGCCCTTTTTCACGCTGTCGCCAACCTTCACAAAGGGTTCATCCTCAGGAGAGGGTGCGGCGTAGAACACGCCTACCATGGGAGTTTTGACCGGAATTCCGCCCTTTATCTCAGGGGCAGCGGCGTTAGCTTCGTCCGCCGTACCGGCAGGTGCGGCCACGGGCGCAGCCACTATAGCGTGGGCCGCTGTGCCGCCGCGCTCAAGGGATATTTCTTCTTCTCCGTATTTATGTTTAAGGGACGTAAGTCCGTATTCGTTCATTAATTCGGCCATAGCCTTTATTGTTTTTAAATCGAATTTACTCATTATTTGGGCCCTCTTCCATTGAGAATTTTGTGGCAATATGCCTTAGTCCGCTTTTTTTATCGCCACACAGGCGTTATGTCCTCCGAATCCCAGCGATGTGGACAGACAGAGCTCAAGATCTTTCTCTATAGCCGCATTGGGCGTGCAGTTGAGGTCGCACTCCGGGTCCTGTTCACGAAGCCCGATAGTGGGCGGAACAACACCCTCTTTAAGCGCCAGCGTGGAAATAATAGCTTCAACAGCACCGGCCGCGCCCAGCATATGGCCGGTCATGGACTTGGTTGAGGAAACGTTTATCTTATAGGCCAGCTCCTCACCAAGGGCTTTCTTTATGGCCACCGTTTCGCTCTTGTCGTTGAGAGGTGTGCTTGTTCCGTGGGCATTGATGTAAATATTGTCGCTCTTTACGCCTGACTCCTCATAGGCCTGACGTATAGCTGCCGCGCCGCCCTCGGCGTCCGGGTCCGGGGCAGTTATATGATGAGCGTCGCAGGTGGAGCCGTAGCCGCATAGCTCGCCGTAAATTTTAGCGCCGCGATTCCTTGCGTGCTCCATTTCCTCAAGTATCATAACGCCGGCTCCCTCGCCCATAACAAAGCCGCTGCGCTCCTTGTCGAAGGGAATGGAGGCGCGAAGAGGATCCTCGCTCTCAGTCAGGGCTTTCATGTTGGCAAAACCGGCAAGGCTCACGGGGAGAATTCCCGCCTCGCTGCCTCCGGCTATCACAGCGTCTGCATAGCCGTGCTTAATGGCGCGGTAGGCCTCACCTATGGCGTTAGTGCTGGTAGCGCAGGCCGTAACCACAGGAATAGCCGGGCCCTTGCAGCCAAAGCGAATAGCTATAGTTCCGGCCGCCATATTTATTATCATAGCGGGTATCATGAAGGGGGAAACCTTTCTGGGGCCGCCCTCATGGCACTTTATTACGTCGTTTATAAAGGTCTCCATACCGCCGATACCGCTGCCGAAGTATACACCGAAACGATCCGCGTCTATATTCTCACCGGAAACGAGCCCGCTGTCATTCATGGCCTCAACAGCCGCGGCCATAGCAAACTGGCTGAATTTGTCGCTCTTGCGGATCTCACTCTTATCCATAGTCAGCGAGGGGTCAAAGTCCTTGACCTCGGCCGCCAGCTTGACCTTATACTCACTTGTGTCGAATTTTGTTATATTTCCTATGCCGCATTTTCCGGTCTTTATGCCTTCCCACATTTCAGGCACACTGTTACCAACAGGGGTCACAGCGCCAAGGCCTGTTATTGCTACACGAAACATCTGAATCACCTCATAGTCTTACATCTGCATTCCGCCGTCACACAAGCGTCCCGCTTGACCGTCTGCGCCTTCGGCGCGTGGCGGCTTTATTTTTTCATTGTGCAAACTTTTACATCTGCATTCCACCATCACATCTTACGACCTCACCCGTAATATACGCGGCCATATCACTGGCCAAAAACAGGGCCAGATTAGCCACATCCTCGGGCTTGCCGGTTCGCTTTGCGGGTATCTGGTCGCACATGGCCTTCTTTGCCTCCTCGGGAAGAACGGCGGTCATGTCGGTTTCAATAAAGCCGGGAGCTATGGCGTTATAGGTCACTCCGCGGGATGCAAGCTCCTTGGCCGCCGACTTGGTCATGCCGATAATTCCGGCCTTGCTGGCGCTGTAATTTGCCTGACCCTTGTTGCCGCCTATGCCGACAACGCTGCTGATGGATACCACTCTGCCGTAGCGCTGGCGCATAAAGAGCGGATATGTATGCTTGATCATATTAAAGGTACCCTTAAGATTAACATTTATAACTGAATCAAATTCCGCCTCTGTCATCTTAAGAATAAGATTATCACGGGTAATGCCCGCGTTATTTATAAGTATATCAACGCTGCCGAGGGTCTTTACGACCTCGTCCACCGCGGCCTTAGACTCTTCAAAGTCCGCCACGTTGCAGTATACCTCCATGGCCTTGACGCCCAGTGCCTCTATTTCCTTTACTGTCTCCGCGCCGCGCTGGCGGTCGCCCACATAAAGTATTGCCACATTTGCACCGTTCTCTGCAAGCTTAAGCGCGATTGCCCGGCCTATGCCCTGAGAGCCGCCGGTCACTATGGCGTTTTTTCCCTGAACCAACATAATTTATTCTCCTTTAATGGAAGCAGCAGCGGCCTCCAGAGTTTCTTTGTTTTCCACGTTATATACCTTTACGTCCTTATTTATTTTTGCAATAAGTCCCGAGAGGGTCTTGCCCGGGCCGACCTCCACAAAGGTGTCTACCCCGTCAGCTATCATATTTTCAACTATTTTCTGCCACTGAACGGGATTTCTTATCTGCTCACGCAGAAGCTCCGCAGCGTTGCCGCTGTACTTTTCAGCGGTGAAGTTAGAATATATCGGAATCTCCGGCTCGGCAAAGTTCATTTCTTTAAGCTCGGCGTACAGTCTGTCAGCCGCACCGTCCATAAACGGCGAGTGAAAGCCGCCGCTTACGGCCAACGGCAAAGCTCTGCCGCCCGCGGCTTTGATGTCCGCCGAAAAAGCTTCAAGCTCCGCCTTGGCTCCGGCCACCACAAGCTGACCGGGGCAGTTATAGTTCACAGGGTACATTTTATCGTACTTTTTCGCAATCTCCTCAACTGTCTCATTCGGCAGCTTTACGCAGGCCACCATACCGCCGTCTGTGGCGAGGGCCGCGTCGTTCATGTACTCTCCGCGCAGACTCACCAGACGAAAGCCTTCCTCAGAGGAAAGCATACCTGAAAATACCACCGCCGGAATTTCGCCAAGCGAAAATCCCGCCACGCAGTCGGCCATAACTCCGCGCTCGCGCAGAGCCTCGGCCGCCGCCAGATCAACGCAGTACATACAGGGCTGTGTGTTGACAGTGAGAGAAAGCTCCTCCTTACTGCCTTCAAAGCAGAGGGCTTTAACGCCTGGACGAACGCTCTCGGCGGTCTCAAACACCGCCCGAGCCGCGGGGCTGATCTCACAAAGCTCCCGGCCCATTCCGGAGTACTGCGAACCCTGCCCTGAAAAAACAAAAGCTATTTTACCCACTCTGTAGCCCCCTTAAGCACCTGCTCCGCCTCAGCGAATATCTCGGTTATGATTTCTGCCGCAGGCTGCTCCTTCCTGACCAGAGCACTTATCTGACCTGCCAGGAAGCTGCCTTCCTTCTCATTGCCCTCGATCGCCGCCTTATACAGAGAACCGATGCCCAGCTGCTCAAGCTCCTCGTCGCTGACATTAGGGTCGTACTCCGCCTTGAAATAGTTACGGGCAAACTGATTTTTTATACTTCTCACAGGGTGCCCGAGACGGCGGCCTGTCATTATAGTGTCGACATCGCCGGCCTTAAGCACCTTCTTTTTATAGTTTTCATGCACATTGCACTCGTGCGCCACCAAAAAGCGCGTACCGAGCTGCACACCCACAGCGCCCAGCATAAAGGCCGCCGCCACGCCGCGTCCGTCGCCTATGCCGCCGGCGGCCAGAACGGGAATATCCACCGCGTCCACGATCTGGGGCACAAGGGCCATGGTAGTTAAGTCACCCACATGACCGCCGCTCTCACCGCCCTCAGCGATGACAGCAGCCGCGCCGCAGCGCTGAGCAAGCTTAGCCAGGGCCACAGAGGCCACAACGGGCACTATCTTTATCCCGGCTGCGATCCAGCCCTCCATGAAGCGTGAGGGGTTGCCCGCGCCTGTGGTCACAACGGCCACCTTTTCCTCGGCCACCACCTGAGCCACCTCGTCCACATGTGGGCTCATAAGCATTATATTTACGCCAAACGGTTTATCTGTCAACGTTTTCGCCTTTCTGATCTGCTCGCGGAGCCAGTCGCCGCCGGCATTCATTGCGGAAATTATACCAAGGCCGCCGCCGTTAGATACCGCCGCTGCAAGATCTGCATCGGCGATCCACGCCATACCGCCCTGAAAAATGGGATATTCTATCCCCAGAAGTTCACAAAGTGGAGTTTTTATCATCTCTGTTTTCTCCTTATTAAATTAATGTTTTTTTTCGCATAAGCCGGAAAGCCGCGCGGGTTTTCCGGCTTATGCGAGGCTGAGACAGCCGCCGTTTCCGGCGGCTGCCGTCCATCCTTACACTTATTACTTGCTTTCCGATTACTTGCTTTCTATCAGCTCAATAAGCGCGCCTACAGTTGTGATAGAGGGATTAAGCTCGATCTGAACGCCAAGCTCCTCCTCAACCTTCATAACCATATCGAGCATGTCGAGAGAGTCGATGCCCAGATCGTCAAAGGCGGTCTCAAGAGTTATGTCCGCGTCGGTATACTCCGCAAGAATTTCTTTTACCTTGTCTAATACCATAGTTAGTTCCTCCTTAATATGTTAATTATAATAAGGGTTTTTTACCCGTATTACCATCTGTAAATGGCGCCGCCGTCTGTAAGACCGGCGCCGAAGGCCGTAAAGGCCACAAGGTCGCCCTCTTTAAAGCGGCCTCTGCGATTTTCTATGTCAAGAACTATAGGCTCGGTAGAGCTGCTGGTGTTGCCCATATCCTCAATTTCAACACAAAATTTTTCCATAGGTATATCAAGCTTGCTCTGGGTAGCCATAATTATCCTCAGGTTAGCCTGATGAGGGATTATATGATCTATATCCCTGACATCAACGCCGGCCAGCTCAGCGGCCTCAATAATGTCGCCGCTCATAGCGCCAATAGCGTATTTATAGGTTTCCGGCCCGTTCATAAATGTAAAGCTGTCATTCGTCTCACTTGGCTCGGCATAGGGGCAGTTGCCCTTAGCCCCGTGAATACCCACAAACTCCGTGTTTCCGTGGGTGTTTATTTTAATCGAGAGCAGATTGTCGCCCTCGCCCAGCACCACGGCTCCGGCACCGTCGCCAAAGAGCACACAGGTGGAGCGGTCGGTCCAGTCTGTATAGCGCGACATAGTCTCAGAGCTTACGATAAGTACTTTCTTTGCCGCCCCGGACTTCATGTATTTAGCGGCTATATCCATAGCCACCATAAAGCCCGAGCAGCCGCTCGATATGTCAAAAGCGGGGCAGTCAGCGCCGATGTTTTTTTGAACCGCGCAGGCAACTCCCGGAGTAACATTATCACCGGTGCCGGTGGTTCCGATTATAAGGTCCAGCTCTTCAGGCTTAACACCGGCCATTTCAAGAGCATTTTTTGCAGCCTCCGTCCCCATAGATGATGTTGTCTCCGTTGTGGCTATATGGCGGCGGCGTATGCCGGTTCGCTTGCTTATCCACTCGTCAGAAGTCTCAACTATCTCAGAAAGCTCATCATTGCTGACGACACGCTCAGGCAGAAAGTGGCCCGTACCTAATATTTTAAACATACATCGGGTTCTCCTCTCTAATTTGCAGTTGCGGCTATACCCATGTTTACTTTCACGGGCACCCGCACACTGCGGCTATACAAATCTTCGATTTGTAGGGTTATCCTTTCTAATTTTCAACTGCGGCTATACCCATGTTTACTTTCACGGGCACCCACACACCGCGGCTATACAAATCTTCGATTTGTAGGGTTATCTCAGTATTGTTTCATATTTACCGTAAATTTGCAAAGCTATCATAGCATATTCTTCTATTAATTATAAAACAAATATGCCCTATTGTCAAGGAAAAAATAGCAAATTACAAAACCCTCTATAATCCGCCATAACTATATGAAATTTAAATCAAACTGCGGAAAACGGCCACGACCTTGCCGAGAATACTTACGCTGTCAACAATGATAGGCTCCATGTAGTCGTTCTCAGGCTGAAGGCGGTAATGTCCGTCTTCCTTATAAAAGGTCTTTACAGTGGCACTGTCCTCGACCAAGGCCACCACCATTTCGCCGTTCCTTGCAACCTGCTGCTGCTCAACGACTACGTAGTCACCGTCAAGAATCCCTGCGTTTATCATGCTGTCGCCGCGAACGCGCAGCATGAAGATATCCGCGTTTCTGGCAAAATCCATTGGCAGAGGGAAGGTGCGCTCAAAGTTTTCCTCTGCCAATATGGGCGTGCCCGCACTGACACGACCTATCACCGGAACTTCAAGAAACTCCCGTTCTATCTCCTTTTCGCCTTTCAGCCTGAGTGCGCGGGAGCTGCCTTCGGCCTTTTCCAGCTTTCCGTCCCTTTCAAGGCGCTTAAGATAGCCGTGCACTGTAGACGGCGAGTTAAGGCCCACCGCCTCGCCTATCTCGCGTACCGTGGGGGGATATCCCTTTTCCGCAGAATATTTTTCAATATAAGATAAAATCCTTTTCTGGTTTTCAATATTTGGCATAAAATCATCTCCTCAACATTATTATAGCATAAAAATATATAAAATGCAAACATTTGTTCTATTTTTTTCAAAAAAGTATTGACAGCGAACAAATGTTCTGCTATACTAAAGCCATAGACGAACAAATGTTCTGATTCATGAGGAGGAAAACATCATGACAATGGAGTATCATTCCGCTTACATAATGAAAAAGGCGAAACGGGAGTCTATTCTGAATCGTCAGCGCCGGGCCGCGCTCCTTGCAGCGCTGATCACCGCACTGGGACTTTGGGTGGCTCTCAGCGGCAATTTCAATCTTACCTTACCCGGGCGCGATAACTATACCGGCGGTGTGTACGTCAGTGTGGAGCGCGGCGACAGCCTTTGGAGCATAGCCGGGGAGTACAAGCCCATAAGCGGAGACACCCGGGCCTTCATGCAGACCATCGCCAAAATGAACGGCCTGAGCGGCACCACCGTGTATGAGGGTCAGGTGCTGTATATTCCGCAATAACAGGCATTCGCCTGTTTTGTGGCCTTCGGTCGAGCGCCAATCCCACACATACAACAAAGCAGCAGGCTGCCTTTTATGGCAGTCTGCTGCTCTTTTCAACTCTTTACTTTATTTCAAATTCTCCGCGAACCATAAGTATGGCATCGGAGGTAGCCTTAACCCCACGGCCGTCGCCCCGCGGCACGATCAGCAGGTGATTTGACGGAACTGCCGCAGCGTTTGGCAGGTCTGTTCCGCCAGTGCCGTCGCACAGGCCGCCCCTCCACGAGGCAATGACTGTGGCCGAACCACTGCGAAGCACTATCTCAGTACCGGCTCCCGCCGCCAGGCTTTCGCCCGCGTAAAGGTCAACTATCCGAAGTCCGGCCTTATCACTTTCGGCCACGCTATCAATATAGGGATAAACCACGGAGTCGATATAGCTCTTTGAAATGAGCGGGTCGGCGTCAGTGCCGGGAGCGGCCGCCGCCGAAAATGTAAATATCGCGCCGGCAGTGAGCACCGCCGCTGTGATTTTTTTTATGATGATTTTGTCCATAGGTTTCTTCCTCTTACATTAGAAGCGAACATGATTTGGCTCACCTTGACTCAGGCCGAAGCTAATGGATATCGCGTCGTTCACCTTTATCATCTGTATCTCGTCCAGCCGGCCGATCTTTTCGCGCAGCCGCTTTTTGTCTATGGTCCGTATCTGCTCCAGCAGCACGACGCTGTCTTTCTGAAGCCCGTAATCCGCCGCCTCGATTTCAATGTGGGTCGGCAGCTTCGCCTTGTTGATACGGCTGGTTATGGCCGCGGCGATGACCGTTGGGCTGTACTTATTGCCCACGTCGTTCTGAACGACCAACACCGGGCGAATACCGCCCTGCTCCGAACCGACCACCGGACTGAGATCCGCGTAAAAAATGTCGCCTCGCTTAACAATCACTATTTTTCACTCTCCGATAAAATTTTCGTAGGCATACAGTGCAATTTCATCGGCTGATATAAAATCGTTGGCGATTTTCAGGTTGATTTCCGCCATTTCCAGATAACCCGCCTGCATGGCGGCCCTCAGCTCCAGCCGCCGTTTCTCTTTCAGGTATGAGCGTACGATCTGGATGATGAAGTCATTTCTGGTGTTGTGCTCAAGCCGGGCCATAAAATCTATCTCCGAAAGCAGAGAGTCAGGCAGACTGAGCGATATTTCCTTTTCCCTGTGCTGTGGCATAGCTGTTCCTCCTTCATATAGGGGCCTTGCCCTAATATATATGAATATTATACAGCAAATATGCCTCGGCATCAACCCTCAAAATCCGACAGCGGAGGAAGATAATGGAACTCCCCATTATATGTAGATCCGGGGAACGCGCTTTCCTACCATGCAGATTATCTCATAGTTGATCGTGCCCATCAGTTCGGCTATCTCCTCGACGGGAATGCGGTTTTCACCGCTGCCGCCGAACAGCGTCACACTGTCGCCTACAGAAGTATTGTGAACATTTCTCATGTCAAAAATACATTGATCCATGCAAATTCTTCCGAGAACGGCTCTTTTTTCTCCGCCTACCAAAAGGCCGACCTTTCCGCTCAGCACGCGTGAGTAGCCGTCGGCATAGCCAACACTTGCCGTGCCTACCGTCATTTCATCAGGTGCGGCATAGGTGCCGCCGTAGCTGATCAGGCTGCCCTTTGGCACGGTTTTTATCTCTGATATTCTGGCCTTGAAGCTCATGGCCGGGATGAGTGACAGGCGGGTCTTATCCACCTCCTGGGAGGGGTAAAGGCCGTAGAGAATAATTCCGGGGCGCACCATATCCAGATGCATCTCGGGGAAATTCATGATACCGGCGCTGTTGCAGCAGTGCCGTATCTTTATTTTAACGCCTGCCGCCTCGATTTTCTCTATACAGTCCATGAAGCGGGCAAACTGCTCCCGGGCGTAGCTGAGGTCGGTCTCGTCAGCCTTGGAGAAGTGGGTGAAAACACCCTCCACCTCCACTCCGGGCAGGTCTGCTATGCGCTTTGCCGTCTCCGTCAAGGCCGGGTCACTGTAATACAGTCCCACGCGGTTCATTCCGGTATCGATCTTTATGTGTATTTTAACGGTCTTGCCCTGCTTCGCCGCCGCTTTGCTCAAAGCCCCGGCCAGCGAAAGGTCGAACACCGTCGGGATAATATCATTTTCCACAATTTCAGCGGCGCAGTCCTCGTCGGCTCCGCTGAGCATCATTATAGGCACATCGGGGAACTCGCGCCGCAGCGCCACCGCCTCGCTGATCGTGGCCACTGCCAGCCGATCGGCGCCGTTTTCAAGCAGCACTTTTGACACCATAGCGGCTCCGTGCCCGTATCCGTCGGCCTTTACAACACCCATTATCATAGCCTCCGGGCGGGTTATCCTGCGTATATTTATAATATTTTGCCTGATCGCACCGAGATCGACTTCAGCCCAGGCTCTGCCGCTCATGCCCGCTCACCTCCATAAACGCATACTTAAGACTGTCCACAATATCGCTGACCGTGGCGGAATACTCGCCGCATAAACGGCCCGCCATAATGCCGGCCTGAGCGTGCAGGTATACTCCGAGCCTCGCCGCGCCCACAGGCGAAAGCCCCTGAGCGCAAAGCGCGCAGATAACGCCTGCCAGAGCGTCGCCGCTGCCGGCCTTGGCCAGCGCTGAGGTGGAGCTGAGCGACACTGACAGAGAGCCGCCCGGCTCGGCGATCACAGTCCGCGCCCCCTTGAGCACCAGTGATATGCCGTATTCACCGGCAAAGCTCCGGGCCGAGCCGAGCCTGTCTTTTTCTATTTCCGCCACCGGCCTATTTGTCAGTCGTGAGAATTCCAACGGATGAGGCGTTACAACCACGTTGCGATGCCTTAAAAGCTCCGGGCGCTCCGCAAGTATATTAAGTCCGTCGGCATCAATGACTGTGGGAGCCGTGGTTGCGTCTAAAACAGAGGCGATAAACTCCGCTGAAACGCTCCTGCCGAGGCCGCAGCCTATCAGTACGGAGCTCGCTCCAATCAGTGCAAGCTCAAGGGCCGGGTTATTAACGTCGTATTCCTCCAGCGGCAAAACTACCGCCTCGGGCACAAGTATATTCACCGTGTTTTCGAGCCCGCGTTTACATACTATGGTCACTAAACCAACACCGCTCTTCATTGCGGCTCTGGCCGCTATCGCCGCAGCTCCCAGCATACCGGTGCTGCCAACTATCATCACTGCACGCCCAAAGGTTCCCTTGTGGGAAAGCCGCGGTCTCGCAGGCAGCAGCTTCACTACCTCCTCCTCTATGAGCGGTGAGGGCTGCTCCTCGGGAACAAGGCTCCAGTCCACAGGAACTCCCGCCCTGCGCACAACAACCGTGCCGCAGCAGTCCACGCTCTCGCCCGAGAGCATTCCCATTTTCGGCGCGGTAAAAGTGACTGTCTTATCCGCCCGAACGCAGATGCCGCAAACAGCTCCGCTGTCGGCGTCAAGTCCGCTGGGAATGTCAACCGAAAGAACAAAAGCGTCAAGGCTGTTTATCCTTTCTATGGCCTCAGCGGCCACTCCGGCAACTGAGCCATGTATGCCAATGCCGAAAATGGCGTCTACAACGGCGTCACACCGAGGTATGCGTCCGCCCTCGCAGGCTTCTTGAAAAGTAAACGACGGTATTCTCTCCTCTTCGCACCGCCCGGCGAGATAGCGGCACTCGTCCGTTTCCGGTTCAAAAACCCGCACTATATAGACCTTATTTCCCTTCCGCCTTAGCAGCTCGGCTATACGATAGCCGTCGGCTCCGTTGTTGCCTTTACCGCAAAAAATGCAGATTGCGCCAAAGTGCGAAAGCTCTTTGACGCAAACGTTAGCGGCGCTGTTTATAAGGCGGAGAGAGGATGAAAGGTCGGTTATGGCTTTAGTCTCAAAACTCTTTATCTGACCGGAGGTTAAAAATCTCATTGTGACCGCTCCTTTACAAAACAGGGGGAACCGTTCTGGTCCCCCCATCGAGATCAAAATACCTTGCTCTTTACATACATTTTCATAGCGTCCAATATTTTTTCATTTGGCTCAAAAACCAGAAGTCCTATCCCCTCCTCGCCGGAGAACACGGCAAAGCGGGCATTTTCGGCATTTGGATCTGAAGCCGCGTCATAGCGCTTGGTGAACTTGCGCTTCATTTCAGCATTCTTATCGTTATCGTGTACTGATGCACAAATTTCCATAGAGCCGAAATCAAAGCCGCACAGCCGCCGGCGGTGACGTCCGGCTATTATCTCATCCACGTCCATGTGATCATTGATGACCACATACTCATACTCTCTGGTAATGCTTGTGATAGCGAGCCAAGCCACATAGCCGCCGAACACCAGCACAACAAATGCGCTGGCAAGGCCGAGCCAAAGCCCCACCGAGGCCACGATAAAAACAAGCGCTATGGCAACAACGGCCATCTTGGCTGCGTCGCCGCCGGTGATCTTTTTCTTGACTAAAAAATCAACGTAATTTTCCATTATCAGAAACCACCTTCACTGGTCTGCACTTCACTTGACGAAGAACTGCTGCTTGAGGAGGAGGAGCTGCTGTCGCTTCCGGCAGATGTCTGCCCTGATGATGACTGACCAGAGCCGCCAGAGCTGTTAGAACTGTTTCCGCCGGAGGATTGTTCACCGGAGCTGCTATTGCCTGAGTCGCCCGTGCTATTGCTGCCGGAGCCGCTGCCGGCACCGGCGGAGCCTTCTCCCGAGCCCTTTCCGCTGCCGTCATCACCCCGTGAAGCTTCACCGGAGCTGACTGAAACACTGTTTGAGCTGCTTTCGTCATCATCCTTCTTTACCTTAGTTGTAGTGTAAGAACCGTCGGAAAGAATGTTCTTGCCACCGCCGAGCTTCAGCGGATGGATGGCGCAGCGGGTGCTCGGTACCTTGTTAGATGCGTACATTTCGCTGGCAACGTGTTCACAGTCAGGTGTGGCACGCTGACCGCTTTCACGGCATATCATAACAGAAACCTCGCTGCCGGGCTTTTCAAAGTCCTTATACTCCAGATCCTCATGAACCTTCATCATTACGCTTCTCCATGCGAGGGCCGCAGGGTTGGAGCGGAATCGGCTCAAATCCTTGGGCTGGTCGTAACCAAACCACACTGCTCCAACGTAGTAGGGAGTCATTCCGACAAACCAACGGTCGTTGCTGGTCGCCGTTCCGGTCGTACCGGTCTTACCGGCAATGGACTGGCCACGGAAGTTAGCCATTGTGCCGCTGCCGTAGCTGACAACCTCCTTAAGCATAGACACCATATCGTATGCCGTTCTCTCACTCATGGCTATCTCGTGAGAGGGAGCGCCATCAAGTATTACATCGCCGTTAGCGTCCAGCACCTGAGTATACAGCATGGGCTTATTATAAAAGCCGTCGTTCACAAAAGTACAGTAGGCCGCTGTGAGCTCCAGCACGCTTACGCCGTCCGTCAGGCCGCCGAGTGCCAAAGACGCCAATCCCTTATCTGAGAATGTCCGGCCGCTCTCTGTTTCACGGAAATCCACCAAAGTGGATATATGCATACGCTCAACCAAATACTTAAATACATTTTCCTCACCAAGATATTTGCAAACCTTAACCGCCGGCACATTTCTGGAGTTTGCAAGAGCACTGCGCACCTGCACATTTCCGACATAGCGGCCGTCAACATTCTTGGGTGTCCAGCCGCCATATGTCACTTTTGCGTCTCTTATAATTGTTGACTGAGTTATAAGACCGTACTCCATAGCCGGGCCATAAACGCCAATAGACTTTATAGTTGAACCGGGCTGGCGAAGGGACTGTGTGGCACGGTTAAGGGTGCGGTTGCCCTCCTTGTCGCCTCGACCTCCCACAAGCGCCTTGACCTGACCTGTATAGGGGTCCATAATTACCATGGCTGACTCGGGCTGCACTTCTCCGCCGCCCTTGGGGAAGGAGCTGTTGTCACTGTATACAGCGTCCATCTTTTCCTGTATATCCATATCCTGAGCCAGATAGATTTTGAGGCCGCCGTTAAAGAGCACACGGCTGGCGCGCTCCTTGCTGTAGCCGAACTTTTCCATAAGATCTCTCTGAACCTGATCTATAGCGGCGTCCACATAGTAGCTCTGATATGAAACCTCGGTCTCAGAGCGGCGTGCCGAGAGCAAAAGAGGTTCCTCTTTGGCCTCGTCATACTGTGCCCGAGTTATCATGCCAAGCTCAAGCATCTTGTAAAGCACGGTCTCCTGACGGTCCTTGTGGTTTTCCGGATTGTCATATGGATTATAGCGCGTTGGTGCCTGTGTAATGCCCGCAATGCTGGCGCACTGGGCCAAGCTCAGCTCAGAGACCGGCTTACCATAGTATGTAGTGGCCGCCGAGCTCACGCCATAGCACTGTTCGCTCAGGAATATCGTATTGAGATAATATTCAAGGATTTCGTCCTTGGTGAGTTCATTCTCCAGCTCATAGGCTCGGTAGATCTCGCGGATCTTGCGCTCCACGCCGTAGCTTTTGTCATTGGTGAGGTTTTTGATGAGCTGCTGGGTTATTGTGCTTCCGCCGAAGGTACGGTCGCTGCTGCCGCGAATTATGTTTATTCCATAAGACAGGGTCGCTCCGATAGTACGCTTCACATCGAAGCCATGATGCGATTGGAAACGTTCGTCCTCGATAGCCACAAAAGCATTCTGAAGGTTTTTTGGAATAGAATCTATGTCCACCCAAATACGGTTCTGGTCATCGTAGAGTTGCTGCACTTCAACTGTATCACCATCGGAATTTGTTCCGTAAACAAAGGACGTCAGATTGAGGCGCATATTATCTATATCGATCGGTTCGACGGTCTCCATATATCCAAACAATGCGCCGGCCACAATGCCCGCACCGATAACGGATACAAACAAAACCGTCAGAAAGGTTGCTAAAATGAAATTTCTAAACACCAAAACAAGCGTAGCAATAGCGCCGCGGCGCTTTTTACGCTTTTTACCCTTAGGTCTCCTTACCTCAGTATTTTCAGTGTTATTTGCTGCCATGTATCTCAACCCCCATAAGAGATTTTTCTCCATTCTATACTAATTTTATTATACACCCAAATAATTAAAAAAGTATTACAAAACTCCGGATAATTATAATTTAACACAAAATCCTGTTCATAATTTTACCTTATGCCCTATTGTTTGGCACAATGCACAAAAATCACTTACAATATATATGAAAATTAAACAAAGTCAATCTTGCAATTCCACCTTAGACCTGCTATAATATGAACGTACCCGATGAATGGGTACGAAAACTTTTTTTCATTTTCCCTCCTTTTTTAGTGGCAGACCGGATTTGTCTGCCATTTTTTTTTTGCGCTCCGTAGTGTTTTGTGCATGCTGCATAAAATTTCTTTTGATAAATTGTGAAGTTTGAACAGATTGCATCTTGTGAGGCAACATAATATCTGCTATAATACAGATGTACTCGATGAGAGTACATAAAACTTTTTTCATTTTCCCTCCTTTTTTAGTGGCAGACCGGACTTGTCTGTCATTTTTTTTTTGCGTTTTTCCTTGAAAAAGGCGGAAAAATGTATTAGAATATTAACAGTGATATATCAGGCATCGAACAAAGGAGAGGATAACCATGTTTAAATATGACGCGCTGTCGCTCAGGCTAAAATCACTGACAGTATTCAGAGGGCTTTTAGATGAACCGCTCATAGTCAGGCTCAGCGAGCTGCTGCGCTGTGAGGACTGGGATAAAAACCGCCTCGTGGAGCTGTACTGCGCCTTTGTCAGCGAGCTGTACAAGACCGGCGACAGTCTGTCAGACTGGATAAGGCGCTACATTTCAGAAGATGAAAATCTCTATGTGCAGTATATAATTGACGGGCGTAACCCCGGCCCCATCATTGCCGAACGGCTCGACGAGGAACTCGGCATAATCTCTGAGCTGGCCTCTCTCGACTGCGGTGAGCTGCTAAGCGAGATAAATGCCCCCTTCCCTCTTCCTATCTGGCGGAGCGAGGCGGCTGATCTGCGCGCAGCCTATGAAAAGCGAATAGATGAGATTCCCACCCGGGGTTACGGCATCTTCGCCAAGTATCATATGTTTGTGCTGGATGATACCGGAGCTCTCGTTCCGGTGCGGCGGCCCGACCCGCAGCGTCTCAGCGAGCTCTACGGCTACGAGGAGGAGCGCGGCAAGGTGCTTAAAAACACTCTGGCCCTGCTGGAGGGCCGCCCTGCCAACAACGTGCTGCTTTACGGCGACGCGGGCACGGGCAAGAGCAGCACCGTAAAGGCCGTTGCCAACGAGCTTAAGGATAAGGGACTTCGACTCATCGAGGTAAAGAAAAACCAGCTCTACCTCATTCCCGGCATAATGGACAGTCTTGAGGGCAGCCCCTTAAAGTATATAATTTTCATTGACGACCTGAGCTTCAGCACCGGCGACAGCGATTTCGCCGCCCTTAAAGCCATACTGGAGGGCAGCGTGGGCAGCCGTGGCAAGAACATGGCCGTTTACGCCACAAGTAACCGCCGCCACCTTATACGCGAGAGCATGAGCGACCGCGACGGCGACGATATTCACCTTTCTGACACCCTTCAGGAGCTGCAGAGCCTGTCGGCCCGCTTCGGCCTGACCGTGACCTTCATCCGGCCCGAGCAGGAGCTCTACCGGGAGATAGTGCTGCGCCTGGGCGAGAGCTACGGCGTAAAAATGGAGCCGGACGAGCTGTGCCGCAGAGCCGAGGCCTTTGCCATACGCTCCGGAGGCCGCTCTCCCAGGGCGGCAAAGCAGTTTGTGGAGCTGGTTAAGGCAGGCATCGTGTAAAAATAGAAAGGAGCGGCGCCCTTGCTGGCAATTATAATGACAATAGGCGACGAGAGCGCCCGCGCGCTCCTCACCCGCCTCTATGAACAGAATTTCTCCGCCATGTACAAGCTGGCCCTGAAGCTCACCGGCGACCACCAGCTTGCCGAAGACGCTGCCATGGCGGCCATTGTGAAACTGGTAGAGGGATATGAGGGTTTCAACCTGACGGATCCTCGCGGGGCGCGTTCGCTCATGGTGCGCATGAGCATGAGCGCGGCCATAGACATAATGCGCAAAAGGCAGCGCGAGTCTCTGATAACCGACATAGATGTGCTGGGCGTTGAGCTTTTGCCTGACCCGTCCCCCGGGGCTGAGGAGCTGGCCATGGCGTCCGAGCTGACAAAAAAGGTAACAGAGATCGCGGCCTCCTTGCCGCTTCACCTGTACCTTGATTACATATACTATATGAAGGACGGCCTGAGCGCCACCAAAATCGCCGAAATAGACGGGATAACGCCGGACGCCGTGAGGAAGCGGCTCGTCCGCATCAGGAATATATTTAAGGAAAAACTGAGGGAAGGGGGCTTCATAAATGGCAATGAATGATTCTTCTGAGCTTATACTTGAGGCTCTGCTGAAAGCCGGGGCTTCGGCCTCTGACGGCGCCTTTATGCAAAAGGTTGACGAGCTCGACGCTGAGATACCCGACGCACCTCCCTCAAAGGAACGCGACAAGAAGCTCCGGCGGCTGCTCCGCCGTGTTGGCCGCCGTGAGCGGCGCAGGGGATGGACTACGGTCGGCAGGGTGGCCGCAGCGGCGCTGATCATTGTGCTTGCCGGGCTCGGTATCATGACCGTCGGCGTAGACGCTATTCGCTCCGCCTTCCTGAATTTTGTGCTCGACGAAGGATCACCGAATACGGAGTATAATTTTACCGGTAAGGAAACTCATCCTGCGGAGGATTACGAGCTTTATCCCACTTCTGGGCAGTATGAACTCAGTTATGTACCGGAGGGCTTTGAATTGGTTGATAAAGACTTGTCAAACGAAAAGCACACGTATTACCAGTATGAATCGTCTGAAGGCGATTGGTTCGGTTTTCATGCGGACCCGCTCGAAGGGAGCTTTGGTGTTGACACTGAGGATTCCATCGTGGATAATATAACTATCAATGGTTATAACGCTGTGTTTATATCAAATACTAAAAGGAATTCTATCGTGTGGCACAATTCATATAATGCGTTTACCTTGTCTGGCAACATTGTAAAGGACGAAATGATAAAAATTGCAGAAAATGTAGAAATGGTTCGATAAACTAGCAATTAATAAAAAGGCCTGTCACTTTGAGACAGGTCTTTTTGTTGTGGCATTACACAAATAACACGAATGAATATTGTAGAAATTTCACAAAAATAGAATTTTTTTAATAAATTTAGAAAATCACTATCTTTACCAAGGCCTCATACGATTTATATAATGAAAGGTGCTATCGAGGAAGGAGGTGAAAAAAGGTGAAAAGTATAAGAAAAATTTTTGCCGCCATAGCGGCAACAACACTGCTTGTTTCCGGTTTCCCGGCCGCAACACCGGTCGGTGCGGCTCAAAAAAATGAAAATGCAGCCACCAACGTTTCCCTCCCCTTTAACTATAATTCCGGCGACTTTATGCGGAATTTCAAAGGAACATTGGCAGCCAACGGAAATGTAGGCACCTTTGCTTTTGATTTAACACCCATGGTCAAACGTGCCTACGCTAAAGGATACATCAACGACAATAAGGAAATGGATATACATATCAGAGTTTCTGACGATCCTTCTATTGACTCAGGCGTTACGATATCTTCTGTTGTAATAGATAGTGAATTTGGTACTCTCCACACCGAAGTAACAAATCTGACGGCCAATGGAAATTCGGCAGTGTGCACAGTTAATTACGACTTTTTTTATACTGTTCTAAATCCCGACTATATTGATGGTGTACCTGAGATAGCAATTGAAGTAGACACACCTCTTGACAGCGCTACAGTGAACACATCAACAGTTCTTATAACATATTGGGACATGAACCGGGAAGTTATATACAATGAGTTTGATCCCGCCTCTTCTTCTGAAGCTATCAATGTATATCTTGGTCCCGATGGTAAAACAATTTATATCAAGCTTAAACCGACAGGGAGAAAAATTGTCATGAAAACAGATTTAACCGAAGACGTGCATTGCACCCTTGCAAATTTGATCCTGACTACCGGAATAAAAACGCAGGACGGCGTTTCACTTGCAAATGATAAGTTCATCAAAGTATATATTTTATAAATTTTACTTGTAATATAGAAAAAAATACGATATAATGTAAGCAAAAGAAAGGATGTATGCACTATGAAAAAATTTATCTCATTTTTGCTTACCTCGGTTATGCTTTATATGGCTGTATTTACCGTGCCGAAAGCGTACGCCATTGGCGGATTGGTAAATCATGAATACCCCTTCTCCACTCAGTGTATTTGGGACAAAGATAAAAAATTATTAAATGTATATGTTAATAAGCGCAGCTGCCGACAATATCCCATTGAGGAAAGTGAATATCTTTACACCGAATACGTTGAAATGGATGTCGACTATGCGTATTATAAGTCTGCCACGAGCACTTATGCAATTTATTCCGGATACGACCTTAACGCTATAATGAAGGTCTTTGATGAATACCCGGGCAGAATAAAGCGGTGCTACGGTGACGAAATACTTTGCAGCGGAAATATGACAGTGGCCACGCGACCGGTATTCCGTTGCCGGGGCGAGGTCATAATTGGCGTAAAAGGTACCCGCCCCGAACGCGTTGACTATTTCCCGGATAACTATGAGAGCGACGGTCTTGAGCTCACGGTGAAAAGCTGCGAGGAGAATACGGCGTTAATAGAAATTGATGCCACCGCTTCGGACGAAAACTCAAAAATCTATGCCGCGCTTTACGGCAACGACGATGAGCTGATAGCTGTGAAATCTGTCGAAGGTTCTCTTGAAAAGACGGAGATTGCCGACGGCGAGCGCTGCCGTTTTTACGGAAACATCAGCCTCGAGGCTGAAAAACCGGTCGCATATGTCCGGGCTTTCGTATGGGACGATAAGATTTGTCCGTTAGCCAAATCAGCCGATACTTCTGTGGAAGAGCTGGATATCACAGTGTCCGAAAGTGAAAACGGCTCAGTAGTTAAAGCGAACGATCCTGATGTGTCAAACGTCAGGGCCTATGGTCCGCTTTTGGCCTATTCCGACAGAACCGACGACTGCCGATATTTGCGTACATTTGCGGACGACAGCCTTATCGGTGAAAACAGTGTTACCATTGCGGTTAAGGGCCGATACATGATAACCGCAGAGAATAGCCGGGGAATTGAACTCAAAAAAATCATAGATGTGTGACGCACACAAAAACAGCCGCCCTCGGGCGGCTGTTTTAAGTTACATCTTACTTTTTAACTGTGAGCATAACGGGGATCTCGGTGCGGTTGCCAACGAAGTCCTCAACGTATATGATCACGGGATAGGTGCCGGGCTCGGTAACGTCAAGCTGAGTTACATCCGCGCTGACATAGGCCTTAAGGTCGATGCCTGTTACGTCCTCAGCGGTCTCAACATAGTTGCCCCAGTTGATGGACGAGGTGTCGGCACCGAGTTCAATATCGCCAAGCTCCTCCTTGAGCACGAGAGTCGGGGGAACGTTGTTCTCCTTGTCATAGACATAAACCGTCTCCTTGCGCTCGGCAGTGTTTCCGGCCATATCGCTAAGGCGCACGATGAGGCCCTCCTCATACTTGCCAACCTTAGTGAAGTCCACGCCGCTGTAATCTACCTCGAAGTGGTCAGCCGTAAAGGGAACAGACTCGATGTCAAAGTCAGTGATACCCTCATCAACAGCCTCTTCCTCGGCAAGCTTAACTACGTTAGCGCCGCGGATAAGAACCTTGCCCTTCTCCATCTTCAGCTCATACTCGCCGTCAACGCCGTCGCTGCCCTTGTAAATCTTGGTCCAGTCGATCTTGGAGGGATTGGTGTTCTCAGGGAATACAACGGGAACATTTTCCACCTTTGAAATGCTGGGATTTACATTGTCAACAACCTCGCCGGAGTTGAGAGCCTTGGAGATGCTCTCTATCTTGTTATATGTGCCGGACTTTCTGGCTTCAACATTTATGCGGTACTTTGGTGTTCCGCCAACACCGTATACGCTGCGGCCGAATACGTCCTGAGAATAGCTCCAGAATACCTCTATGGACTCACCGAACTCATTCTCGGGCACGTTGCCCAGCTGGGTATATATGCGGAGATTTGCGTCGCCGATCACGGGGTGGAAAATATCCACGCCGTCCTCAACGGCCTTACCAGCAACAGCCTTCTGCTTATACTCGGCAAAGCTGTCAACATGGGCCAGCTCCTTATAGAACTCGGAGCGATACAGGGCGTAGGCTTCGAGGGCCAAGCGGCTCTCTTCCTCATCAAAGCCCTTCAGGAGGCCAACGCTGTCGGCAACGGAGCTGTATATCTGATAACGGCCGCGTGTGGCGTCGTTAGCATAGTCCTCATACGGGTCGTTGTATACAACATCGTCGGGTCTGGGCCAGGGGATAACACCCATGCTCTCGCCTCTCTCGGCCAGAGCGCTGCCGCAGTTATCCATCTGCCAGCGGGCTGCGTTGTTGAACACGCTCTCGCCGTTGGCAAAGGCGTTGGTGGGAGCCATGTAGCCGGTATCAACGGAGTTGGGGCCGGCCTTAAGGCAGACTACAAGGCCCTTGGTCATAAGGTTATCGAGATATTCAGCAGCGACCTTGCCCTCCTCAGAGTCGATGCTCACGGTGGTGCCGTCATAGAGGCAGGCGCCGTTGGAGTGCAGGGCAAAAAGTATAGTATACATATAGTTGGTATGGAAGGCATATATCTCGTTGCCGGTGGCGGCCTTCTTACCGCTGAAATATGTCTGGATCTTGTTGAGATAATCCTCAAAGTAGCTCCATGTCCAGTCACCGTTCTCGTAAGCAGTGGCGGGATAGATAGTCTTGCCGTTCTCCTTGAGAGCGGGCACCTGCTCAATATATGTAGCGTTATAAACCATCGGCCAGTTATTCATATAGATAAAGTCGCGGTTTATGAGGTAATATCTGCCGAAGCACTTGTCCACCAGCATCCAGCTGTAATCTTCATTTCCGGTAAAGATATCCGTGAACTTATCGAGCGGCTGGAGTATGTTCTGAGAAAGAAGCGTACCCTGAGAGCCGTTGGCCATAACTGGAATATGACAGAGCGGATCGCCGGCAAGCACTGTTTGAAGCAGGCACTGCTTGATGTCAGACGGATATGACACCCAGTCGATCTGCACGCCCATCTTCTCCTGCACGGTGTTGAGAGCGGCGATGGCGGCGCGGCGGTTATCCTCGCTCATGCCGGACTGGCCTGTTATCTCGTCAACGTAGTATGGGTTGTCTTCTTGTTGATAGTGGTGGCCGATAATTATTTTGGAAACGGTATTTCTCACCGCTCGCTGCCCCAATGAACAGCCCGTGAAGCTAACGGCTATAAGGGCGGAGGTCATTGCGGCAAGCACGCATTTTTTTAAACCAGTTTTCATTCTTCTCTCCCTCTATTCAAATATAGATTTCTATTCTTTATTATACAACAAGAACATGGGTTTGTCAATAACTCTCCTACACAAAAATAGGAATCCACATTTGTGAATTCCTACTAATATAAATTCATATTTCATCTCAGGCTGTAGCTCCCCATCATGTCACTGCGGCTGAGATCGCTGACTATTACCTCCTCCAGTCCGATGCCGAGAGCACTGCATAGCGATGCAGTGTAAAACAAAGCCTCGCCTATCTCCGTACGCACAGTGGTGTGACAGTCGTCACACAGCTGCCCACGAAGCTGCCCACTTGGCTTATCCGGCGGATTTTTACACCCGTCAACCTCAATACAGCCACAGGTAGTGACTGCCTTTATGACGCTGCGGGCCACGCGTCCGTTGGCGCACTGTAGTTTGGTTAGTATGTCCAGGAGGCTTTTGTTTCTTGAGAGTACCTGCTCTGCTCTTGTCTGGTATTCAGTTATGAGTTCCGATTCCATGGCAATTCTCCTTACTGGCTTTATAATTAAATTATACATCTCGGCTTTTCCGTTGTCAATAAGAGAGATTGTCGAGAAAAAGAAGCCTCCGAACGGAGGCTTCTGGGTAGTTAGTATATTCTCTTTTCTGCCTTGCACTTAGGCACAAGGGATCCAAGACTGTCAAACACAAATAGCTTAACGACGATGCTTCCGCCATCGGCCATTATTCTGCTGTTCTCGTCTATATTGAAGGTCATGCTGCTTGAAAGCTCCTGCGTTACAGCCGTGAGCATGTTGTCACCGCTGTACAGGGCAATAATCGCTTTTCCGCCGCCTGCCGGCTTATTAGCTCCGCTGACCTTTATTCTACCATGCAGCAGTCCGCCATCATTCTTAAGGCCGGTGGTATCGATCTCCACACCGGTAGCCTCACTCGCTATGCGGTAGTAGAATATAGCTGTGGGGCTGAGCGTCTTGCCTATACCAGCCGTGGCCGCACGGATTTCAGTCTCACCGTTTATAGTGATGGGGCCGGTATATCGCTGACTCTCAAGAGTGGGTTCAGTGCCGTCTGTGGTGTAGAATATCTCATAGGTCATTTGTGCCGTTTTATTGTCATCTCTCGGATCAATATAGGTTCCGGCATAAAGCTCTATCTTGTCACCAACATTTACAAGACTGTTTGTTGCAATATTGGAAGTTGGCGCCTCAGCCACACCCATACTTCTCACTGAAATTTTGAGTTTTGTGCTGTCACCGAGCCCATCCTTACGTCCGACAGCATATATAGTCTGTTCCGGAGATGATAACAGAATATATTCACCATCTTCAACAGGAATGGAGGGAACCGCGTTCTCATCATAGGTGTAATAAACCTTTACGCCGGGAAGATCGCAGGTCAGTGAAACACCTATTCCGCCAACAACATATTTGGAGCTTTTTACCTTCAGCTGCGGAACCGTCGGTTCTATCTTAATACTTGTGACAAACTCGTCACTGGTGACATAACCGATTTTTATAGCCGCAACTCTGACTGTCGGCACATTTTCATAGAAGTCGACGCGACTGGTGTAAACATTGGAATCAGGGCCGGGCACGCTGCCGTCGGTGGTATATACGAGCTTTACGTCTGACTCGCTGCCGGGATAGCTTACCTCCATTCCCTTATAGGAAATCAACTCTCCATTCTCCATTTTACCCAGACCGCCGGTTTTAACACCCGGCTTCTGAAGCTTTTTGAGGTTATAGGTTTTTTCCGCTACATTGCCATCCTTGTATCCGGGAAGGGTCGCCACGGCTTTCAGGGTCACTTTGCCGGGAATATTTACAAGGATCTCTTCGCCGTTATAGTATGTTCCGTTGCCGGCAGACGGAGTTGTGCCATCAAGCGTGTAATAGATATATGCGCCAAGTGTCGAAGTTCCCAGCTTAACGCCCTTTCCTCCGTAGACATCCTTGTCCTCGATCTTTACATCGGCCGGTTTATCGCCCACCACAAGCTTCACTGCAACATCACTCTGAAGCAGGCCCGGAGCCACTGCAATGGCCTTGACAACGCTTATTTCTGTAAGCGGTTCGGAAATATATCCCGAATATTCTTTGGAAGCCGTTGTCGGTTCATCGCCGTTTACTGTGTAATAAATTCTTGCCCCCGGAGTAGCACAGGTTATAACACCGCCATATGTGTTTGTTCCTGCCTGGCGAATAGTAATTTCGGGAGCATCCGTTTTTTTACCTGCCTGAGCGGTAGTGAAGGTCTGCTCCGAAGGAGTAAAGCCGGGCTTCATTGCCACAACGTGAATGTAACCGCTGCCGGTAACATTTATAACGGAGCCTCTCTCGTATGGGGTTCCGGCCGCAGTTGCCACAGTATCGGGAGAATTGTCGAGCACGTAGAAGATATCCGCAGCTGTGTCAGAGCAGTCTATGGTCACGCCGCCGATGACGTAGTTCACAGTCGGAGCCGGAATACGTCCCGGAGTGGCAGAGCCGCCGCTTATGGAGATATTGGTGTTATAAACCACGCTCCTGCTGCCGTTAGCCTTGATCGTCACGGCGGAAAGAGAGCTGGTCTCGCTTACTGTTATCGGATATATATATCGGTTTTCATCAGTCTGATTGATCATATCAGCCGTCAGGAAATTATTCGTTCCGGGTCGGATAACATAATATATATCACCGCTGGCATTTGGCCGGAAGGTAACTGTCTTCACCCCGCCCGAGAGGCTCTTGATTATGTCAGTTTCGGGAATTCTTGTGACATTGATCTGCCTTGCTATATATCCGCTGTTTCCGCTGCTGAAGGTATATTTTCCGTTATTTTCGACAGCGGTATTAGCCACAAAGAACCGTGTTCCATTCTGATCAAATACAATCGGTTCCGTGTATAGTGTTCCCGGCTTGCTGGCACTGGGAATATCAGAACCGTTAGGAATCAATGTTGTAATATTATAGCGTATCTGAACTGCCGGATCTGTGGCGCTCAGTGCAACAGTCTTGATGCCCACCGGCGACTCCATAACATCGCCTAAAACAGGCGCGGTAAGGACTACATCTCCGCCGCTGACTCCGGTCACCGACTTAGACGCCACGCCGCTGTTCACATAACCCTGACGAATTGCAATAGCCCTTACGGTACACGGAGTTCCGATATAGATCGGCTCGGTATACCTCTCAGAGCTGCGGGTCGGAGTTGTGCCGTTGCGTGTAAAGTATATCTCCTCCCCTTCCTTTGCGGTTATAGTCACCTTTTTGCGGCCTCCGGTAGCGCTGCCAACAGAGATATTCGGTGTGGAGCAGGCTTCTATCTTTAAGTTGACGGAAACCTGATTGCTGTCAGATATTCCGGCCTTCATCGCATACGCCTTTATGGTATACATGCCCACCTCGGTAAATTCCAGCGGCGCTGTATATCTGGTATCCTTCTCTGTGACCTTGTCTTTTATTGTAGGGTATTCATTTTTGCTGTTCAGCGCACCTTTGGCGGTACGGTAGTATATAGTCGCGCCGTCGGTCTCTACCTCACCGATCAAGCGCACTCCGCCATAAAAGCTTTCCTTCCTCCATGAGGGCAGCAGCACCTTATCCGGCCAGTCCTTAGCCGTGACTGTCGCCCGGCGGACATTGGTCGGCTCATAGCCTTCACGGAAGACCTGCCACATAAGGACTGTGGTTGTTCTTATATGTATCTCTGTATGGAAAGCCCTTTCCTCTCTGTAAGCGCCTGACGTTTCAGGCGTCTTGCCATCAACCGTATAACGCAGTACCTCACCGGCTTTAAGCCCTTCTATAGTCACCACTATTTCCGAAGGGTTAGGATCAGAATTATCTGAAGGATCTCTTGTGACAGTCAGCCTATATCCGACCTTGTTCTTTGAAACTACTTTACTTGAGGTAGAAGACGAGGCCGACTGATAGGCTATCGCCTTAAGCGTTATGTCCTCACTCTCATCAAAGAGAAGGCTCCCGCTGTATCTCGAGCTGCTCTTTGTCGGATTGCTGCCATTTGTTGTATAGTATATAACGGCGCCGGATGAGGAGCAGGTAATAGTGGCCTCAATCTTTCTCACTCCGTCCACTGTTCCTCCGTCTTTAAATGTAATGACCGGATCAGCCACGGCCATGAGCTCCACCGATTCCGCAACGACAACGGTAAAGGATGCCAATAGCATGATAACGGCCAATAGCGTCGATAAGCCTCTTTTCATATTCCTCATCTTCATTCCACATTCCTTCCTTTATGTACAGTCTATATCTGCAATAATAAACCTTAAACGAAAAACGCCGAGTATACCTTTCTATTAATTATATCAGAAAAGTATCCCGGCGTCAATATATACAATTGTGAATTTTTTATGATTTACTAAGCGGAACTATTTCCAGCAAACTGGTCCACTCGCTGTTGGAATTTCCACGCCCGACAAAGCGGATATAGCGCACATCACGTTCAACTCTCAGGTGGATGAACCGTTCTCCCCGCTGACTGCTGCCGGAAAATACCGGCTCATAGACCTCGCCGTCAACGCTGACCTCCAGATCAAAGGCTGTCGTTCGTGACTCGTACTGCCAGAATGACAGCGCGATCTCCTCAACATACTTCGTCTCGCCTAAATCGAACACCGCTGTAGGTCCTATAGCGGCGTAGCGGCTGCCTATATCGTCGTCAAACGCGTTCTCCGGCGGATTTTGGGGCTCGGGAATTTTATCCGCGCTCGCTGACACTATCTTTATCCTCCGCTCATCTCTAAGCTCCGGAATCCGTGAGGAAAAATCTCTCTCCTCCTGAAGCGGGCGATCAGGCAGCTTGCCGGTGGAAAGAATGCTTATCAGCATATCGAGAGCGCCGGACTCACAGTCCTTAAACATTGGCGTATAATCTACAATCACCGCGCCGTCATATACGGCAACATGCCGACCCAAAACGTTCGCCGCTGATCCGATGTCAATATACATCCTTCCGTCGCCGGCAATGATCGGTGGGCTGATCTCCGCCGTCACACCGTCAATGACCGCGCTGCCGCTGTCTGCTTTCAGCAAAACCGAACGGCAGCTGTTGCTTACGGCCGTGCCGGACTCGCTCCAATCTACAGAGTAGCCGAGGCTTTCAGCCAAAAACCTGAGCGGAATGTATTTATTGTCCATCACAGCCACGCCGCCGACAGTCTCCCGTCCGTTCACAAGGGCAAAGCCGCTGCCTGAGAGGGCCACGCCCGTGCTGAGCTTTCGCTGAAGATACGGATAAATGTCTCCGCTGAGCCCGCCCTGATATTTATACAGCTCGCAGAGCGCCAGCAGAGTGGCTCCCACCGCAAAATTCTGCGTAACCTCAGGAGCAGTGGCTTTGGTAGCCGCCGAGCCTATCTCCTGAGAATAGCCCACATAGCCGGTCTCGTCTATAGCCACGTTTTTCAGGTAGTTCACGCCGCGCATGGCCGCGTCAAGATATTTTTCCTCGGTGAGCAGGCCGTTGTTCACGCCCCAAAGCAGACCGTAGGTCAAAAAGGCCGTGCCGCTTGTCTCGTAGCCATAGGAGTTTTCACTGCTCGTGGGGTACATCGGCAGCATGGACTGAGTCCAGTAGCCGTTTCCTGCCGCGTCGACTTTCTGGCAGTCTACCACAGCCTCGCACATATCAAGATATACCTGCCGGAAGTAGCCGTAGTGCTCCCAATCCTCCGGCATATCCCTGAGCACCATGGCGAGGCCCGCCAACACCCAGCCGTTGCCCCGGGCCCAGAAGTTTTTCTGCCCGTCTATACGGCTGTTTATGTAGCCGCTGTCGCGGAAGAACAGACGCTCTTCACTGTCATAGAGCTTTCCGCGGCAGTCATTAAAGTACTCATAGAGCTTGTCGGCATAGCGCTTGTCGCCGGTTATCCGATAGAGCCTCGTCATGACCGGCATGGCCATGAACAAAGCGTCGCACCACCACCAGTAATCAGTCTTGTCGGTGGTGATCTGCGTGCCGACGACCTCAAGGGCACGGCTGATTTTGCCGTAGTCGCCGTCAAGGGCAAAAAGGTCGGCATAGATCTGGAAGCAGGTCTGATTATCGGCATGGTAAACGTTTCCGTTATCCCAGCTTTGGTTGCTATTTGAAGGGTGGCCCTTCCACCCGTTATGCTCCGACCAGGTCTCGCTGTATTCACGGTAGGCCTCAATGCCTGTAGTGAAATAAGCCTCGGTGTTGCCCACATAGTAGGCCGCGTTGTCCCATGAATACCCCGGCGCGGAGCGGTGGTCGGATATCCACCGGTCGTTCACCCTCTCGATCAGCTCACGTGTCTCAGCCGCGGTCATGGGAGGCTCCTCCGCCGAGACAGGCCCGGCTATTACGGCGGAAAGCACCGCCGTTACGGTCAGAATTATTGATATTATTTTTTTCATATGATTATTTCTTCGGATACACAATGCTGAGACTGGCCTTCTCACGGTCAAACAGCTCTCTGAGGCAGGCCTCGCCATCCTCAATAGTAACAGTTTTCCAGACCTCTGGGTAGGTAAGCAGATCTATCCCGCGGTGGAAGCTGAACATATAGCTGTTGCCTATGTTTTCCACATCGCCTCCCATGAGGCGGATATATCTGCCGTAGAGCAGATTCATAGCGCGGTTCCACGCCTCGGGGTCTATCCCCTCGTCCTTCACGTGGTCGATCTCGGCATATATGGCCTCGGCCACGGCCTTGGGCTCGCTGCTCTCACCGCTGAAGGCGGCATAGCCAAAGCTGGTGCCGTATTCGTAATAGCCGCCGAAATAGCGGTTGATAACACCTTCGGAATAAAGTCTCTCGTAGAGCGGAGAGCTGCGGCCCGTCAGCACCTGAATAAGGGCCTCGCTCACTATCTCGCGCTTAAGCATCTCACCGCCGGTGCGGGCGTCCTTGAAGCCCAACATGAACTGGGGCTTGGCAATCTCAAAATACGCCTCGCTCTCAGCGCTTACGATCTCCTCTGGCTCCTCGGGGAACACCTGCTGAATTTCGCCCTCGGGCTTTTCCTTGGTTATCAGCTCGTCAACGATGTCGCCCAGCTTTTCAGGGTCGATATTACCTACGCAGATGATCGCCATGTTAGAGGGATGGTAGAATGTATTATAGCACTTGTACAATAGCTCCGGAGTGGTCTTCATTACCTCCTCCACGCTGCCAGCGATCTCGGTGTGCACAGGGTGGTTTTTGTACATTCCCTTAAGGCAGTTGTAGAAGCACACCTGCCCCGCGTCGTCGTCGTACATCCGCACCTCCTGGCAGATTATGCCCTTCTCCTTCTCCACGTTTTCAGCCGTGAAATACGGGGTCTGAACATAGCTTAAGAGATTACGGAAATTCTCGTAAAAATAGTCGGTGCAGCTGAACAGGTAGTTCGTCACGTCAAAGCTGGTGAAGGCGTTGACGTTAGCTCCCTTGAACAGAGAAAAGGCGCTACTTCCGTCAGGCTGCTCAAACACCTTGTGTTCAAGGAAGTGAGCCACGCCGTCAATAACCTTTGTGACCTCATTCTCACCGGGTACTACAAACTCAGTGTTTATAGAGCCGTAGCGGGTGCTGAATGTGGCGTAGCTCTTGGCGGTGTTCTTCTTGATAACTATTACCTTAAGGCCGCTCTTGTGCTCAGCGGTATAGGTCTCTTCCCGTAAAAGCTCGTCGTATTTTTTTGTGAAGATCATTTTACGCCTCCTCCTTTCCGGCCAGGAAGTAAACCGTGTCCAGAGCAACACGGCCTGCGGCCTCCTTTATCTGTTCTCTCGTCACGTTTTCTATATTCTCTATGGTTTCCTCGATGCTCACATCGCTGCCAAGGAGTATCTGTGTGGTATAGTAGTCCTCCAGCGCCTCCACGGCGTCCACACGTGAGCGGAAGGAGTTGCAGATTTCCTTCTTTATTACGTCGATCTCCTCGTCCGAGAAATCTCCGTCCTTCATGGCCTGAAGCTGAGCCATTATCTCGTTATACGCAGCGTCAAAGTTCTGAAACTCAATACCGCTGGATACCGTCATAACACCCATCATTCTGTCGGCCCGCGAGGACGCATAGTAGCAGAGGCTCAGCCTTTCACGAACATTGTTAAAGAGCTTGCTGTTTACGCTTCCTCCGTAGAGACCGTTCATCACCATCTGTGCGTAGATGAGCGGGTCGTTATGGGCAATGCCGGTGTAGAGACCCATTGCCAGCTTGCCCTGGGTCACATCGAGATGTTCGGTGACTCTTCGCACCTCGCCTGCTCCGCCGGTGATTTCGGCAAGAGTATGCCCGGCCTCGCGCTCGGGCAGGGCCTCCACGGCCTTCTTCGCCGCTGCCATAGCTGCGGCCTCGTCAAAGTTTCCGGTGAAGATTATGCTCATGGCCGAGGTGTTTATCACTTCATCGTAAAAGCCAAACAGGTCATCGGGGGTGATTTTTTCCACATCCTCCTCATAGCCGATGCTGTTTATACCATAGGGTCTGCCATCAAACATGATCTCATTAAGGCGCAGGCTGGCATAATAGCGCTTGTCGTTTATCTGGCCGCGTATACGGTCGATGAGGTTCTTCTTCTCCTGCTCCACTGATCCGCGGTTATTTCCCTTGAATGCCGCCGCAAACAGCAGCTCCATAGCTTTATCGAAGGCCGGAGCGGGCAGAAAGGCGTCACATACGGCCTCCATTGCCACACGTATCACCTGCTCCTCTCCCCTCTTGCCCGACGAACAGTATAGCGAAGCTCCGTACAGCTCCTCAAGGGCTACGTCGATCTCCTTGGCTGAAGGGTGCAGCTCATTTCCGCAGCGCAGCACCTGAGCGAGCAGAGCACCCTTAGACGCTCCCTCCCGGTTCAGCGGCCTGTGAAAGAGCACGCTTGCCATATAGGTCTTGAACTTTTCATCTCTTATAAAATAGAGATCTATGCCCTTTTTAAGGGCGTGCTTGGTTATATTCATGTATCTTCCTCCCTTTACAAATTTTTCCTTAAAATAAAACAAAAACTGAGCGCGGCGAGGTTTTGCTCCTCACCTCTTCACTCATCACTATTACTTATTACCTCATATGTACGGGGCATTATAGCCCCTTTAATAAACGTTGCTCAAATCTGAATTTATCAGTTGTTATTGTTGTAGCCTCTGCTTGTGCCGGAGGCGCCTGTCACGTCGCCAACCATGTCCTCGGCTCCGTCGATCACATCCTTGGCAGCATTTCCAACACCGTTAGCCGCATCGTCTACCGCGTTGCCAACGTCGCCCATAAGACTATCGTCGGCGGTCCTTCCGCTGTCGCCGTTTCGGTCGATCTTTCCGTCATTGTTATCGTCGGGCCTGTCGGCGTTGTTTGTTCTGCCACTGTTTGTTGTCTGTCCTGCGGTGCTGCCGTTACTGGCGGTCTGCCCTGTTGGGTCCGTGTTGTTTGCGGTGTTGCCGCTGCAGGCCGAAAGCGCCAGCATAGCGGCTACAATAATGAATAATAATCTTTTCAAAGTGGTGTTCCTTCCTTTCATTTTGGGTTCGGTTAAGGTAATACCACACAAAGATTGTGCCTGTACTGAGCCGCAGATTTTTTGACAGACCTACGAAAATTTCGCAGTAAACCGCTCGTATTTCAAGGAATTTTCGTAAGGAAATGGCGGAAAATATGCCAGCAAGACAGGTGCAAAGCCGCACGGCGATCTTTGCGCGGTATTACCTTTATTATTTCCCGACTTAAAATATTTACACCAAAACAATGGAACACATTTCGACATTTTTCATAGTATATAGTGTAAACGGTCGAAAAAGCCGTTTAAAAAATAAATTTTTAAAGGAGTAAAAACTTATGTTCGGATACAACAACGGTTACCAGTGGATCGTATGGATCGTAATAATCATCCTTCTCATCGGCTTCGCAGGCAACGGCTGCGGCTGTGGCTGTGGCTGCAATGAATGCGGCAACAACTGCGGTTGCAACGACTGCGGCTGCGGCTGCAACTAAGCCTTAAAAAACGGCCTGCCCTAGCGGCGGGCCGTTTTTATTTTCTTCTTTTTTAGCCTCTGCACGACAGCATCTCGCAAAGCTTCGCAAGCGCTCTTCCCCTATGGCTTACCGCATTTTTTTCGGCGGCGTCGGCCTCGGCAAAGGTCTTATCAAGCTCGGGTGAAAAGAATATCGGGTCGTATCCGAAGCCGCTCTCCCCGCGCGGCTCCCCGGTTATATAGCCCTCAACGCTGCCCACGGAAACTGTCTCCCGTCCGTCCGCGCCGATGAATACTATGGCGCACATGAACCGGGCCGTGCGCTCCGCCTCCGGCACTCCTGCAAGCTTGCTCAGCACAAGATTCAGACGTTCTTTGTCGTCATCCAACCCGCCGTATCTGGCGCTGTATACTCCCGGTTCACCGCCGAGAGCGTCTACGCAGAGGCCGCTGTCATCAGCCATGGCCGCGGCGCCGGTAGCCTCGTGTATGGCCTTGGCCTTAAGCCGGGCATTTTCTTCAAAGGTCCGGCCGGTCTCCTCCACGTCGATCTCAGCCCCGGCCTCTGCCTCGGTTATGATCTCAAATCCAAGCGGCTCTAATATTTCCCGAAATTCACGGAGCTTATTCTTATTCTGTGTTGCGGCGATAAGCTTCACTTCGTGTCGTCTCCTTTCCGGTTTCTCTTTTATAGTATTATATCAGATTTTGTTTTTATTGTCAATTACTCAAATGGCCTGATTCTGTAGGTCACGCCCAAATTTTCGCATATTTCGCGGCACTTGTCCTCCTGTTCGGAAGTTATTGTAGTTCCGACGGTAGACAGCACCACATTAGGCACATATTTTCTCACTTCTCCGGCGAAGCGGAGCAGGGCGTCAAACGATTCCGGGCCGAATTTGCTGCGGGTCAGGCGAAAATATTCGTCCCTGTCAGGGGTGTTAAGGCTGATAGAGATAGTATCTGCACGGCCTTCAAAGAGCGGAGCCGTGTCGCGGCCGTTTATCAGGTCAGACAGTCCGTTGGTGTTTACGCGCACCGGCAGATCAAAATTCGCCTTTACATAGTCGGCCACCTCTAAGAGCACATCAAGCCGTTCGGTCGGCTCACCGAAGCCGCAGAACACCAGCTCGCCGTAACGGCCCATATCGAATTTCTTAAACTCAGCTATAACCTCCGCCGCCGTGGGCTCTCTCTCCAGCCATAGGCTTCCGCTGCCGTCCATTTCGTCCCGGTTTTGGCGCAGGCAGAAAACACAGCTGCAGGGGCAACGATTCGTTAGGTTTACGTAGAGGTTGCCGTGGTATGGATACAGTATGGTCATTGAAAAAACTCCTTTTGAGTTAAAGCTTTGCTCCAGAAGCAAAACTTCATCTGATTTAACGGAAAAAGCGAACGCCTTGGCGTTCGCTTTTTCTGGTGGGGGAGGGTGGATTCGGACCACCGAAGTCAGTGACAACAGATTT
>JAFLUQ010000050.1 GCA_022508735.1 Oscillospiraceae bacterium
TTTTGCCATAAAAATATGCACCTCCAAAAGCGTCTAACTTTTGGGGTGCATATCACTATGCGGTCTATTTTTTGCAGTTATTCCTGAGGGTGTTTATCAAGCCAGTCGATTATATCAAGGCTTTCGTACATGGGTACGCCGTCGATAAAAAGGCAGGGAACCTGATCTTTACCGCCTATCGCCAAAAGCCGGCGGTAGTCTGCCTCATTTTTCATTATATCGTGCATTTCAACGTCTGTTCTGCCGCTTTTCTCAATGGCCTTGAACACACGCACGCAGTACGGGCAGCTGTCAAATTTGTACAGCTCGAGCTTCACCGTAATACCTCCCATTATTTATTTATAGGCCGAAGGCACCAAGCCCCTTCGGCCTATAGTTCACTTTATTTACTTCGACAAAAGCATTCTGTCGTTTGCAAGAGCACTGCCGCTAAGATCAGCAAATTTCTTGAGCAAATCGTCAACGGTGAGCTTCTTCTTTTCTTCTCCGCTGGCGCTGTAAATGATCTTACCGTCGTTCATCATTATGAGCCGATTGCCATGGGTGATGGCATCGTTCATATTATGAGTGATCATCATTGCTGTTAGGCTTTCCTCTGCAATAAACTTTTCTGACAGGCTCAGAACAGTCTCAGCTGTTTTCGGGTCAAGGGCGGCGGTGTGTTCATCCAAAAGCAGAAGCTTCGGCTTCTGCATTACTGCCATAAGAAGAGTAAGCGCCTGGCGCTGCCCGCCTGAAAGCAGGCCAACCTTGCTGGAGAGCCGGTTTTCAAGGCCAAGGCCCAAATGGGAGAGCATCTCTTTGTACATAGCGCGCTCCTTATTCGTTATAGCCCACTTAAGACCACGGACCTTGCCTCGGCGAAGGGCAAGGGACATATTCTCCTCGATCCACATATCGGCAGCAGTGCCCATCATGGGATCCTGGAACACGCGGCCAAGATATTTAGCGCGCTTATGCTCCGGAAGCTTTGTAACATCAACGCCGTCAATGACTATGCTGCCGCGATCTACAGTAAACACGCCGCAAATGCTGTTCAGCAGCGTCGATTTACCCGCACCGTTACCGCCAATGATGGTCACGAAATCTCCGGCCTTCAGCTCCAGATCAACACCGTTAAGGGCGCGCTTCTCATTTACAGTACCCTTATTAAAGGTTTTATAGACATTGTTAACCTTAAGCATCAGCCATCAACCTCCTTTGCAGCCCTTTTTGCAGCGATCTGGCGCTGCCAATAGGGAATTCCAAGGAACACTGCGACCACCAGAGCCGAGAACATCTTCAGGTCGTTTGCGTTAAGACCTGCCTGAAGCACAAGGGTGATTACAATGTAGTAGATAATGCCGCCAATAACTGCCGAGAGCAGCTTGAGTGCAAAATTTTTAAATATCTTTCCGAGCAGCACCTCGCCGATAATAACGGCAGCAAGACCTATTACTATGGCGCCGCGGCCCATATTAACATCGGCAAAACCCTGATACTGAGCCAGCAGCGCACCCGACAGGGCGACCATACCGTTGGAAAGTATCAAACCGATAATTTTATTCGTATCCGTATTTATTCCGTTGGCCCTGGCCATATTCTGATTACAGCCCGTGGCGCGGAGAGAGTGCCCCAGTTCTGTACCGAAAAACCAATACATCACCGCAATAATGGCACCTGCAAAGATGGCGCTGACGATTATAGCGCCGGTCAGATTTCTCAGGGAGAGCAGGATATTATATTTATCAACCGACATGGGCACATTTGCCCTCTGGCCGGTTATACGCAAATTCACAGAGTAAAGCATAAGCTGGGTAAGTATACCTGCCAAAATAGCCGGTATGCCAAACTTGGTGTGGAATATTCCGGTTATCAAACCGGCAAGGCAGCCAACAAGGAAGGCAATGAGAACCGCCAGGCCTACGTGCATTCCACCGGTAACAAGCATCACCAGCGTAACGCCGCCGGTAGCCATTGAACCGTCAACGGTCAGGTCTGCAATGTCTAAAATTCTGAAAGTTACATATACACCCATTGCCATTATGCCCCAAATTATACCCTGAGCTATGGGGCCCGGCAGTGAGCTGATAAAGCTAAGCATGATATTCACCTTCCGTGATGATAGTATAAAAATACAATGAGTCTTTGAGGGAGACACTGAGGCCTCCCCCAAAGCCGCATTGCAGTTTAGTTATATAAAATAATTAATTATTCAGGAAGAGCCTCGTAGCCCTCGGGAGGAGTTATACCGAACTGAGCCATACGGGAAGGAACATACTTCTTCGTGAGATCAGTTACATAGCCTATTTCCATGTCAGCAGGATCAGCGCCATTTACAAGAATATCGTAAGCCATCTTACCGGCAGCATAGCCAACATCATAGTAGGAAATGGAAAGTGTAGCAATACCGCAGCCGTTGCAGATGCCCTCTTCACTGGCAATGATCGGAACATTGGCGGGACCTGCAATGTTGGCGATGATCTCAGTGTTGGAGGCGGCTGTGTTATCTGTGGGGATATAGAGCGCGTCGCTGGCGGCAACGGCTGTTGTTACTACAGCAGCGATATCATTGGAGTCAGCAAAAGCATACAGTGTGGGATTAAGGCCAAGAGCTGCGAGCTCCTCAGCAACAACGTCAACCTGATACTTGGAGTTTGCTTCACTGGAGCAATAGATAAGACCGATGTTCTTTGCCTCGGGAAGAAGCTCAACGAACATAGCAGCCTGCTCATTAAGGGGAGCCAGATCGGCTGTACCGGTAACGTTGCGGCCGGTCGTGCGGTTAGCCCAATCGTCCTCTTCAAGGGCAACCTCATAGCTGGTGATAGCAGTTGCAACGATAGGAATATCTGCAGTACCGGCAACGGCTGCCTGAAGAGCAGCTGTAGCATTGGCGAAGATCAGGTCAACATCGGAGGATACGAACTGATTCACAATTGTGGAACAGGTTGTCGGGTCGCCGGCGGCGTTCTGAAGATTGAAATCAAGTCTGTCTGCACCGATAAGCTCTACAAGAGCGTCCTGGAAGCCCTGAGTAGCAGCGTCAAGAGCCTCGTGCTGAACAAGCTGAACGAGACCGATCTTTATCTTGTCTGTGGAAGGATTGTCGTTGCCCGCTTGAGTAGGCTTATCGTCATTTACAGGAGTCTTGCTGTTGTTACATCCGGCAACAGCAAACACCATTACGATGGCTAATGCAAGCACGAGCAATCTTTTGAAATTCTTCATTTTGCATTCCTCTTTCCTTAAAAATTTGGATTTTATAATTTAAAATACGGGCCGAAGTTGCCCCCGGTCCGTATTTTAATTAACTTAGATTTTTGCTGTTCAAAAATCGGGGTTTATGATTATTTGCTAATTGTGTAAGGCTTAGCAGCGCCTACGGGGATACCGAGGTTTGTAATGCTTACGGGCTCATCAACATTATAGCCTACTACTACGCAGTACTGAATAGCGTTAGCATTTTCAGGAATAGTCTCGGTGAACTTAAATTCACCCTCAAGGTCGCCCCAACCGCTGGCGGGCTTGGGATAAGCAAGACCGGTTACCTTAACAGGAGTGATACCATTCATGTAAGTCAAGGAAATAACCATCTCGGAATAATCGTCAAGACCCTTACCGCCAACTTCGTAACCGGCGTACTCAGGCTTTACGCTGAAGGGGATAACGATATTACCGTCAGCCTCGTTAACTCTGGCTTCACCAAGCTCAACAGGGAGATCAGCAAGAGCAATTACTGTAATTATAACCTTAACCTCTGTAAGACCCTCGGCCAGGTCATAACCTGCGGGAGCTACGAGCTTACCAGCAATCTCATATGTGCCGGCAACGGAGGTGTCAACCTCAGGCCACTCAATAGCTACATCAACTGTTTTATCCTCGGTCACATAACCAACTACTGCAGCGGGAAGAGCGATCTCATCGCCTACAAATACTGTGATGGGAGCGATCGCCTCAACACTGTCGATAGTTGTATCAGCAGGAACCTTCACTACATGAACTGTAGCGGTTACTGTTGTAAGCTTCTTGGCAAGAACATAACCCTCGGGAGCTGTAAGAGTACCCTTTACGGACTTAGTTGCAACCTTCTTTGTGTCAACTGTGCCAGACCATGCTACGTTAACAGCAACCTCTTCGCCGTCAGCGGTAAGACCAACTACGGTCTCGCCAAGCTGAGCCTTAACATCGTCGGAGGCTGTGCCAACATATACCTCGATCTCAGGAGCAACAACAGATACGATCTCGATGGGCTCTTCAGGATCTTCTACAGGGGGCTCTTCTTCCTTCGCCTTAACCTCAAGAGTAGCTGTTACTGTTGCGCTTACGCCATCAGCAAGCTTATAACCGGCGGGTACTGTTACTGTACCGGTCACGGTCTTTGTGCCGGCCTCAGTTGTATCGAATGCGCCGTCCCATGTTACTGTAAGAGCCAGAGTAGCTTCTTCGCCCTCTACTGTAGCGTTTACTGTTGCGGGAAGTGCGGGAGCAGCAGCGCCAACCTCTACTGCCTCAAATGTAGGAGCAGTGATAGCGGTGATTTCCTTATCCTGTACAACAGGAGGTGTGCTGCCATAAGGAATGCTGATAGCAGCAGGCTTTACTGTTACAACAGACTTAACGTCGAAATCGTCAAATCTGATAGCGGGAGCATAAAGAGCCTCTTCGGAAATAGCAAGCTTTGTGTCTCCCTCTTTGAGAACCTTGAATCTGATTCTCCAAAGCTCAACCTCAGCAGCACCAGCAGGGATAGCATAACCGCTGCCACCGGATTTAGCCGAATTTTCATTGCTGGGGGCTATGTACTGAGTTATATCATACCAACCCTCTTCAATATTTATAACGGGCTGATAGGAGAAGATACCTTCAATTTCGCCATCCTCATTCTCAGCCTCTCTGGGAAGGGTGTGAACGTAGCCACTGGTGGCTGCGGCATTAGCACCCCTTGTTGTAACAGGAACGATAACCGCGGGATCCCAGGTTATACGAACCTGATTCAGGCCCTTAACAGTTGTCGCTGTGAAATCTGTGGCCTTGAGAGTAACCTCAAAAATATCGTCAGCCTTTGTGGGGTTTGCTACCGCACCGCTTGTGGAAGGCTCGCCCGCAACCTCAAGAGTAAGAGTCACAGGGTCTCCGCCTGCGGCAAATACCGCAAAGCTGCCCACAGAAAGAAGCATTGTAACAGCCAAAATCATGGCCATTATCTTTTTCATGGTGTTATTCCTCACTTTCGTCATTAAATAACCATACCTACTTAAATATTATATAGGTCAGGCGCTTATTTAGCGCTGGTTTCCAAATAGTTAAGCAGAACTGCGTTAAGATCTTCACCGCTGATAACGGTGTCATCATTAAGATCCAGCGCAGCGTCGTATCCTTCTTCACCGGACTTTACCAGATAATTAAGAAGGATCGCATTAAGGTCTTCACCGTTGATGATCTGAGTACCTTCAGTAACCACAGTGTTACCTGCAACAAGGGCAACATTCTGGTTGGGAACGTCAGAACCGCTTACTGTAACGGAGATGGTCTTATAGAGGTAACCGGGTCTGCCGATAACGATATCGTGCTGACCGTTACCAAGAGCGATCTCGTACTCACCTGCTGCATTAACGGTGCCCTTTACTTCGCCGGACTCTACAGTAACTGTGTCAAACTTAGCAGTGCTGTAAAGGGTAATAGTACCCATTACCTTATAGGAATCAGGGCCCTTAATAGTGAGGTCAGCCTGATCTTTGCCTACCTGAGCAACATCAGTACCGCCGCACCATACATTGTATTTTGCGCCAACCTTCAGCACGGCATTGAACTTGAAGTTACCCTCACTGTCAACGCTGTCCTGATTGATGTACTGAATCTCGCTGTCCTTAATAGCCTCAAGGACGGACACAGACTCTTCGGCAACAAGGATTGTCGCCTCAGCACCGGGTGCGATCTTACCGGTAACTGTAACCGTTGCAGTTCCTTCAGCGGGAATCTCAGCGGGCACTTCGGCCTTAAGGCCGGTTATGTCAGCAGCAAAAGCACTGATACCGATAGCCGCAGCAAATCCAAGCGCACCGGCGAGGACTTTGCCAAACAAACTTTTCATTTTTTTAACTCCTTTCATAGTGAATTAAAATGTAATTTTTTGCGATGTTCGGAGCAGTGACGCCAACCGGCCACCCTCAAGGCCAAAGGCGCCATGCCCACTCATTACATACTATAAGTATACCATAACTTTAAAATTTTGCAAGAGTTTTTTAGCAAAGTTGTTCAAAAAACTTATTTTCGTCAATTTGCATAAACATACATTTCTTTTTTTATGCAAAATTTTCGTTATGGCAAATCTGAACCGAGGCCAAGGCCCCGATTCGACCTTCATTTCCCAAGGGTTCAGGCCTCGGGCTCGTCTTCAACGATCTCGGCTTCTACTACGGGTTCTTCCGCAGCTTCATCGGCAGCGGCTTCTTCCGCGGCTTCGGCGGCGGACTCGTCCTCCTTCTCCTCTACCTCCTTAGCGATCTCCTCCATTTCACGGTACAGTCGCTCGATCTCAACGCACTTCTCGGAAATAGCAGCCGCAATATCCTCCTGTGCCTGAAGGGCGTTATAAGCAGACTGGCCGACTTCCTTATAGAGCGAGCTGATGTCGCGGCGTATGTCGGTCAGCTTGATCTTAAGCTTCGCAACGTCGTACACCTCGCCGGCCTTCTTACCGGCCTTGTCGGTCAGATCAAGCACAACGTCACGGGCGGCGTTGAGAGTGTCACCGACTTTTTTCATCAATCCATCCATATCCATGATGAATACCTCCTTATTTTAGGGCACCTTACAAAGCACCCATTTTGTATATATATTTTACCACGTTTTTTATTTGTTGTCTATACTTTTTTTAAATTTTTTTAGGAAAGTGAAAAGGCGGGGAACGATCCCGCCTTCTCATTTTCGTTTAATATGTTGTCACGATGATAACCTTTACATCGCCGCCGCCGCTAAGCGCGCGGTCGGAATACAGCGCGACGGACTTGACATTTTTCATATCTACAAGCTCATCGAGACTGAGCGCCCGATAGTTTACGGGGTAATCTCCGCCGTAGGCTACGGCGCTGTCGCTTATTGTGTAGATCTTGTCGTCAAGCCTGATACGGTTTGAGGTTTTGGCCGTTATGGCACTCCCCTGAGCCACCTTCAAGAGATCAATAAACTTGTTTGAGCCGTCCTCTCCGGGGCCGTAGGCGATTGCATCGCCGGGCTTAAAGGCATAATTATTGGTTATCTTTGTCTCTGCGCTGCCCAGAAGCAAAGTAAAGGTTTTGGTGGCCGCATCACTGTTTACACCCTTAGGAGTCTCACGGTTCGTTATAACTCCGTAGGTATACTGCTCGTTTGTAAGGCCCTTGACGTAGAGTATAGAGATATCACCCATGCTGCCGGTGGTTTGGGCATGAATTACCTCAGAAGCCGTCAGAGCAGAGGTGCTTATTTCATTGAGAGAGACCTTACGAAGTGTAGCCGGGCCATTTTCGGGCAGACTCACAAGCTCAATTATGCCGAAATCGTTGGAGAACCAATGGCCGGCCAGACTGGGCCGACTCTTATCAAAGCTGCCGGTGATCTTATTATATGTCACCTTTTCAAGCGTCAGCACGCCACCCTTGAACACCAGGCGGCAGAAGTCGCCTATTTGCTCGCTGTAGTCCTTGTCACACACATAGTCCGCCATAGTACCGTCGCCCATAAACATTGTAACGCGATAGTCCCCGCGTCCGCGGCTGTTATCACTGTCGGATATCTGCACATAGGCATTCTGAACAACGCCATAGCTCTGCAGATCGGCCACATCGGTATCAACGGCGTCAACTATCTCGCCGCTCTTGCCCTTTAAGAGCGTCACGCGGTCGTTTATGGAAAAAGCACCGGGGCTTTCATTCAGCTTATTGATAGCAGTCTGAGTGGCAAGGGGATAGGTGACGCCGCTGAGAACAATGCTTGTCACATTGGCCTTTATGGGCATAGCCTCCTCGTATATGCCGGTGACCTTGTCGTCGTACGCGTAAAGGGTATTGGTGTTTTCAGCGTAATAGAGAACATCGAAGCGTTCAACATCGTCAAGAGAGGCGCTGAGACCCTTGCGTATTACCCTGAGATCTGACGCGTCGGCTATATTGAATTCGTTCAAAGCCGAGAAGCCGTCGCCATCCACGGTAACTGGGCCGAGCATGGTACTTGTTGAAAGCACACCGCGCTGAAGCCCGCCGCGGTCGTCGTAGAAGAGCTTAAGCTCGCTGCCCTCGCTCATGAGCTGATAGCTGCTGCCAACGGTGAGGGGTGCTCCTTCATTATACACGGGGTGACTGAGCGCGAAGGTTTCTCTTCCGGGCTGACCATCTTCAGTATAGTTTATCTCAACACGGTTAGTGTCGCTGTTCATGAGAGTGCTCGTAACGATCAGAGTGCGTACGATCTCCTGATCTGGAGCGTAGACAACGATATCACCGTCATTATCGTAGTAGAGGTCACCCTTGGTGCCTACAATATTTTCGGGCACGCTGCTGTCTGCGGCTATACGAAAGTTGCCGGCTGAGGTTTTGACGGTATTTGCAGTGAGGCTGACGTCAGTGGCGCTGTCGGCAATGATGACCACGTCCTCCGCCCGGGTGACCTTGCGCATGGAGATAAGCTCGCCGCCGGTCTTCATATCGCAAAACAGAGCGTTGTAGCAGAGCTTTGCGGCATCGCCGCGGGTTATGGGCGAGTTTACGTCGCTGATGGTTATGCCATCGAGAAGGCCGATAGCCTGCGCCTTCTCAACGTAGCCGTCGGGCCAGCGATAGCCCACGTCCTCTCCGCTGAAGCCGAGAGTGCGGACGACCACTGTTACGGCCTGGCCATAGGTTATCTCCTCGTCGGCTCCGAAGGTGCCGTTGGGATAGCCTGCGATTATGCCGCTGTTGCTCACAAGGCCGATATAGCCCGTGGCCCAGTGCCCGGCAGGTACGTCCATAAACGGAACGCTGGTGCTGACGGCATTCTCCTCCTGGCCCATTAGATATACCGCAATTTTTGAAAACTGTGCGCGGGTGAGATTTTCATAGGGATGATAGCCGCCGTCGCCCATACCGGAGACGATGTTAAGGCTCGAAAGCATATTCACCGCCCTGTTGAGCTCGGGATCCTGAGCTGTATCGTTATAGGCCAAGGCTGTACCCACACTGAAAACGAGGGACAATGCCAGAACAAGAGCCAAAATTTTCTTTATCATTGTATGATCCTCCAATCCGTTAGTCGTTTCTCAAGGCGTCGATCGGATTTAATTTCGCCGCCTTATTGGCTGGATAAAGGCCAAAGAAAATTCCTATAAGTGCCGAGAAGGCAAACGAACCAAGGATAACCGTTGCCTGTTCGGACAGAGGCACCGCACCCATATCCATAGCCCGACAGACGAAGTAGCTCCCGACGACCCCGACCACGATACCTATTATTCCGCCGATGCAGCTTATTACTGCCGACTCGATCAGGAACTGGGTGATTATGCTCTTACGCTTGGCGCCGATGGACTTTCTTATACCGATCTCACGGGTACGCTCAGTTACCGTAACGAGCATGATGTTCATGATGCCTATGCCGCCGACCACCAGCGATATGCCGGCGATGCCCGCCATAAGCAGGGACATTACACCCAGTGCATCATCGATGGTATCTATGAGCTCGGCAGTGTTGAACACAAAATAGGAATCGTCGCTTTTGAACTTTTTATATAGGAAGTTATCTATGGCATCGGTAGCCTCGGACATATAGTCGGAGCTGACAGCCGAAACCACAAAGCTGTTGATGTTCGCGTTGCGGACAAGTCGGGTGGCACGGCTATAGGGCAGGAGCATGACGTCATCCGAGCTGCCGGCTGAGGAATTGGTTGAAGCGGCCTTCAGAAGCCCGATGACCGTGAACTTTTCATTATTGATCTTTACCGTCTGTCCAACCGGGCTTTCGGTGCCGAACAGCTGCTTACGTATGTACTCGCCGATGACTACAACGTTACTGCGGTTATCTATATCGTTCTCCGAGATAAAGCGCCCCTCTTCCACTTCAAGACTGCGTATGTCGATATAGGTTTCACTTACACCTGTTATGGAGGTGTTGACGTTCTCGGTGCCGTACTTTATGGTGCCCATGCCGGAAACCACAGGGGATACTGCGCTGAACAGATCAGCGTTTTCTTCAGTCAGCTGCTCAATATCTTTGACCGAAACACTGCGGGTCTGCCCCCAGCCGCGGTTGTTGATGGTGACCTGAATGAGGTTTGTGCCCATGCTCTCGAGCTGAGTTCTCATGCTCAGGGTGGCGGCCGTTACAATGTTTACAAGTATAATTACCGAGGCCACACCGATGATGATGCCGAGCATGGTGAGAAGCGAGCGTATCTTCGATGACCAGACGCTGTCAACGGCCATTTTGAACGCCATGAATATATTCATGCCTCTATTCCCTCCTTGGAGGTGGTGTCACTGGTTATTTGGCCATCGGATATAGTTACTATTCTCTCTGCGTGGGCTGCTATTTTGCTGTCGTGGGTGATGAGCACCACAGTGTTGCCCTCGGCGTGAATATCCTTCATCATCTGAAGCACCTCAATACCGGTTTTGGAATCCAGTGCACCTGTAGGCTCGTCGGCCAGAATAAGCGAGGGCTTATTACTGAGCGCGCGGGCTATGGCAACTCTCTGCTGCTGACCGCCGGAAAGCTCCTTGGGCTTGTGATGCATACGGCTCTCCATGCCCACGCGGACCAGCGCCGCCTCGGCCAGCTCACGCCTGCGGGAGGGAGAGATGCCGCGGTATATGAGGGGCAGCTCAACATTTTCAAGGGCACTGAGCTTAGGAAGCAAATTATAGCCCTGGAAGATAAAGCCTATCTTTTCGTTACGCAGTGCGGCGAGGTCATCCTCGCTCATATTTTCAACAGGGATGCCGTCGATCCAATAATCTCCGCTGGTAGCGGTGTCAAGGCAGCCGATCATATTCATGAGCGTGGACTTGCCGCTGCCGGAGGGCCCGATAATGGATACGAACTCCTTAGGCTTGATGTGAAGGTTTATACCGTTAAGAGCACGCACCTCCACGTCGCCCATAGTATAGATCTTATACATATTGCGAATTCTTATCATTATCTACGACCTCCTCCGCCGCCGGGACCTCCGCCCATGCCGCCCATCATCATGCTGAAGAAGCCGCCAACCGACCTGCTCTCGCTATGGACGACCTGACCGACCTCAAGGCCGCTGATTATCTCATAATAGTCATCATCGTTAATGCCAACGGTAACCTGCACTCTCTGCTCCTCGTCATAGAGGTTTATCTTCAAATCGGAATTGCGGCCACTACGGTTCCCTCTGTTTCCGGGCGCGCCGTTCATACCACCCATTGGCATAGCATCGGCTCTGTCGGCCGGAGCGCCGTCGCTATCGCTTGACGGCTCATCTACGGCGGGAACATCATTGGATGCGGGAGCTTCTGCGCCCTCCGCCGCCTCCGATTGACCGTCAGGTCTGCCGCCGCGCCGCCCGGCTTCACCGTCAATGCGGTTGGCGCCGCTTGAACCGGCCGACCGGCCGTCGTCGGTCATTTCTTCAACCTCGCCCACTACTGTCACGTAGTAGCCGCCATTAAAGTAATTGACTGCGTCAACCGGAACGCGGATAACGTTTTTGGCCTCGGCAACTATAATCTCGGCGCTTACGTTCATGCCGCTCATAAGGTCACCCGGCTCATCAATTGTGACCTCAACGGGATAGTTTGTAACGCCGTTCTGTGATGTACCCATTTGTGATATTGTAGTAATTCGCCCGACCAGCTCCACGCCTTCAAGGGCGTCACTGGTGACCTCGACCTCCTGCCCAAGGGCAATGGAGGTGATATCAAGTTCATCGACGCTGATGGTAAACTTCATCTTGCTCATGTCAGCTATGACCATCATTGTTGTGGAATTCATGCCGTAGATAGTGTCGCCGGCCTTATAGCTTTTGCTGAGCACCACGCCGCTTATTGGGGCGGTAATGGTGTAGTCCTCTGCGTCGCTCCGGCGGTCCTCCAGGCTGGTCTGGGCGTTTTCCAGACTCGTGAGAGCATCCTGATAGCTGTTCTTGGCCTCCTGAAGGCTTGTTTCGGCACTTTCGTAGTTCTGGCGGGCAGTCTTAAGAGCATCCTGAAGGTTTGTGCTGGTGAGCTTGGCTATTATATCGCCCTGCCGTACCCAGTCGCCGTTCTCAACGTATATGCTCTGGACTTTCCCCTGCTGCTCGGCATTGACCGTTGTGGGATTAGGGTAATATACACTGCCGGTCAGGGAGGATGAGCAGTCCCCGGAGGCAGTGTGCACGGTCGCCGTGACTATCGTACTCTCGGGCAGCTCTACTCCGCCGCCGATAAGTATCTCAACGTCATATACCACGCTGCCGTCACTTCCGGTCCTGGCCGCATTATACTTGTGACGGACTGTGCCGGTGGTGGTTGACATATATTTTTCTATACTTAAAGTAGCACTGTCGCCAACGGATATGAGCGGGAACTGTGAAGCGTTGAAAGGCACCTTCACAAGTTGAGTACTCGTGTCGGTTATAGTGCAGATGTTGCCGCCCACATCGTTGCCTACTGTGAGGTTCAGCCCGCTGACACGGCCGGTAGAGTTGGCGTATATGGTCAATTTTTCGATATTCTCCTGAGCCCTGGTCACATCGTCGGCCCGGTTCTGAAGGTTTGTCTCAGCAGTACTTACAGCATTTTTCGCCCTTGTAACGCTGTTTTGAGTGGTTTTTATCTGGTTTTCAGCCGTCTTTATGGCGTTGGCAGCCACGGTGCTGTCAAAGCGGTAGAGAACATCGCCTTCGTTGACGTAATCACCCTCGTCGAAATAGTCAGACTTTATCTCACCGTTTACGGTGGGCACGATATTGTACTCATCTATGGCCGAAACTGTACCGGAGCCGGTAATTTTTACTGTGATGTCTCCACGAGAAACCACGGCCGTATTGCTTGTGGCCTCAGCTTCGGCCTCCCTGGCCTTTTTGTTTTTGTCATGGACCACATAGCCGCCGACGCAGGCAACTATGACCGCGGCAGCAATACCTCGCTTCACCCATTTATTTATTTTTTTCTTCTTCTTTTTCACCTGCACTTCGGGAGGAGCGATGTCCTCACCGGTGGGGAGCGAAGTTTTTTTCTCGTTCTCTGCCATATGTAAGTACCTCCTGTCTTGTTCTATATTACCGCGCAATATGGACACAATCTTTATGCGGTATCGCCTTAACATAATAATACTATATTGTTGTGATACTATTTCAAACCTGTAAACAATTTATTAATAATGGTTAGTATACTAACAAGCTCACAACCCGGGCTATCTCAGGACAGCCCGGGTTGTACTTTATTTACTATAATATACGTCGATGCGGTTGAGCGCCCTCCTGAGTTTGTACTCCGCGAGACGAAGCTCTCGGTCGTCTCTCTGGCGATTCATGCGTTCACGGGCCTTTTCCGCCGCCCGCTGTGCACGATCGACATCTATTTCGTCGGCCCACTCAAAGGTCACCGCCACTATGCGGACTATGCCATCGCTGACGGTTATCATGCCGCGGTTGGAGGACCCCAGACGCACGCTGCCGTCGGGGAGCTTAACACGGGTCTTGCCCACTCCGAGGGGGGCGACAAAGTCGCTGTGGCGGGCCATTATGCCCACATCGCCCTCTGTGGTACGGGTAACCACCCGCTCCGCCTCTCCGTCAAAGATAAGCCCGTCGGGGGTCGCGATCTGAAGCTGAAAGGTCATGAAAATTCACTCCTTATTTAGCAGCTTTTGCCTTTTCCACTACTTCGTCGATAGTTCCGGCGAACAGGAAGGCTGACTCGGGCAGGTCGTCGTGCTTGCCCTCGAT
>JAFLUQ010000051.1 GCA_022508735.1 Oscillospiraceae bacterium
CACTGCAACGACTGGCAGGCAGGCATGGTGCCCGTGCTGCTCCGCGCCCACTACGATTACGACGGACGCTATAGGGCCATGAAGTCTATCATGACCATACACAACCTGCGGTTCCAAGGCATATACGACAAAAAGACCATTGCCGATGTGTGCGAGCTCAGCATGGACTATTTCACCCCCGACAAGCTGGAGTTCTATAAGGATGCCAGCTTCCTCAAGGGCGGCCTGGTATATGCCGACTACATCACCACCGTAAGCCCCACATACGCCGAGGAGATCAAGTCTGACTACTTCGGCGAACGGCTCAACGGTCTGCTCAATGCCCGCAGCGCCAGCCTCTGTGGCATAGTTAACGGGATCAGCTATGACGACTGGAATCCCGAGACAGATAAATTCATATACGCTAATTACGGCCCCAAGAACATGGCCGATGGCAAAGGTGCCAACAAGCGCGCCCTTCAGCACGACCTGCACTTCGAGGAGTCGCCGGACAAGCTGCTCATAGGCATGGTCACCCGCCTGACAGGCCAAAAGGGCATGGATCTGGTGGAGTGCGTGCTTGACAGCATACTCCAGAATCCCAACATACAGATGGTGTTCCTTGGCACCGGCGAGCAGCGCTATGAGGATGTGCTCCGATTCTTTGAGTGGAAGTACAGCGGCCGCGTCAGCGCACAGATAAAATTTGATAACGCGCTTTCCCACAAGGTATATGCCGGCTGTGACGCCTTCCTTATGCCTTCGCTGTTCGAACCCTGCGGCCTGAGCCAGATGATATCCATGCGCTACGGCACCCTTCCCATTGTGCGCGAGACCGGCGGCCTGAAGGACACAGTGGAGCCGTACAACGAGTACGAAAACACCGGCACCGGCTACAGCTTCAAGAACTATAACGCCCACGAGATGCTTAATCGCATTGAGAACGCATACCTTACCTTTGCACTTAACAAGGACGCATGGACGGATATGCAGCAGCGCGCCATGGCAACCGACTTCTCATGGAACGCCAGCGCAGATAAGTATATTGAGCTTTACGAGCGCCTGTAGTAAATGCAACAAAACACGCCTGCCGCGATCGGCAGGCGTGTTTTCAATTATATGCTACTTTTCCTCGGCTTTCATCAGGAATTCTCTGGTGCGGGGATTTTTGGGGTTTGTAAACAAGGTTTCGGGGTCGCCGTCCTCGGCTATAACTCCGCCCTCCATAAAGATTATACGGTCGCTCACGCCGCGGGCAAAGGCCATTTCGTGAGTAACGATGATCATGGTCATTCTGCGGTCGGCCAAGGAGCGGATGACCCGCAGCACCTCTCCTGTCAGCTCCGGGTCAAGGGCCGAGGTGGGCTCGTCAAAAAACAGTATTTCCGGGTCAAGAGCCAGTGCGCGGGCTATGGCTACGCGCTGCTGCTGCCCGCCGCTGAGCTGATAAGGATAGTAGTCGGCTTTATCGCTGAGGCCTATGCGTTCCAGCAGACCCTCGGCAGTCTTTATCGCATCGGCTTTGGGAATTTTCTTTACCCGTACAGGAGCGGTGATGATATTGTCCATAACCGACATATGCGGGAAAAGATTGAAATTCTGGAACACCAATCCGACCTTCAGGCTGATCCCCGCCAGCCTCCCCTTCTCGGCATACTTACCGGCAGAAAACAGGCTTTCGCCGCAGATGGCCACCTCGCCTGAGTCTATGGTTTCGAGCTGAGTAAGGCAGCGGAGCAGCGTAGACTTGCCGCTGCCGCTGGGGCCGAGCACGCTGATGACCTGCCCGCGTTCCACATCGAAAGAAATATCCTTGAGCACCTCCAGAGAGTCAAAGCTCTTGCGGAGGTTTTTCACACTTAAAACGGTTTCCGGCATACCTATCCCCCTATCTGTAATAGCTGAGCTTCTTCTCAAAAGCGCCCATAATCAGTGAAACAAGAGTGTTAATTATAAGGAACATCAGCATTGCCACCGCATAAGGCCCAACGCTCGTAAGCCGCGAGGACTGCTGCTTTGCCACAAGCATAAGCTCAGTTATACCAAGCACATGGATAAGTGAGGTATCCTTAACAAGGCTGGAAAATTCGTTTCCGAGAGGAGGCAGTATCCGCTTGATGACCTGGGGCAGCACAATGATGAAGAAGGTCTGCGTGCGGCTCAGGCCCAGCACCTTGCCGGCCTCGCTCTGCCCAAGAGGTATGCCCTCGATGCCTCCGCGGAAGATCTCGGCAAAATAGGCGGAATAGTTCAGCACCAGCGCCACTACCGCCGCCACAATGCGGTCACTCCAACGGAAGTGGAGAAACGGCAGAAAGCCTGGGCCAAAGTAGATAAACATTATTTGGAGCATAAGCGGAGTACCGCGAAGCACCACAATAAATATTTTTGCCGGAATATTGAGTATCCACAGCTTGCTCATTCTGAGCGCCGCGACAACGAGGCCCAGCGGCAGTGAGCACAGCAGGGAAACGGCGAATATTCTTATTGTCATTGTAGCTCCCTTCAAAAGGAGCAAAAGCACTGCGGTATTCATAGTGTCACTTCCTAAAATTATGTGTTAATATTGGAACGAGCGTATCCACTTCACTCTCATTCCGTCGTCCCATATCATAGTGCTGTCAGGTTCTTTCTCCCAGCCTCCTATGCCGGTGTTCAGTATAAGCCGCATATTCTTCTGGAAATCTATGGTATTATTGTTGGCGCCCTTCGCATACTGCTGACCGTCAATATAGAACTTCACGTAATTATTGCCCCAGTCAAGAGTAAAGGTATGGTAGCCGGTAGTGAGATTTTTTGAAGAATTTGTCTGTTTGCCAAACAAATTATTTTTGTCATTCTGACCGTGAATGGCCGTGTGCCATGAGGTGTGGCCGTAGGACGAAGACAGGAACTCAAAGATATCTATTTCAGGCGGCCAGCTGTCACGCCCGGCCAGCCAGAATGCGTTCCAGTACCCGATCGGGCTGTCGGGCTGCTTGAAGCTGCCCTCAATAAGACTCTGCCGGTTGTATATCTTCTGACTGCTGACAACACCCACACGTCCGGCCCATCTCAGCCAGCCCTTGCCATAGCTGCCGTTATAGTTTATACCCGTCTCTCCGGAAGTATTTGTCGGCCAATCGTTTGAGTTTATTTTCGTGGCCTTCAAGAACAGCTCGCCCTTGCCGTCGCTGCCCTTCTCTATAATAACATTGCGGCGATCAATAAGAGCCGTGAAATTGTAGCTGTCATTGGTAGGATTGTTGCCCTTCCAAGGATAATTGGTCCACCACTGAGAGTTCAATGTGGCGGCTTTGAAGTTGTCAGACACGTAATTTACGGCCTCGCTGCGGAGGTAGAACAGAGCGCTACGTGTATAGTCATTGCCGGAAAGCTCCATGATCCTAAGCGGATCGTTAGAAGTATTAGTATAGCACAGCAGCCGCGAGCCATCCCACACGGGAGAATAGTTTACTGTAGCACCTGAATAATCGCCGGTATTGGAAACCTTGATCTTGTTAAAGGAGGCGTGGGCACGGAACTGAGCGGTATCCTCATACTCCATAAGCCTTAGCTCATAAACATGATTAACGTCATTATTTCCGCTGTCTGCCGTCTCATAGGCCACGAGATAATAGCCCGGGTAAATAAGACTCTCAAAGGAGATTCCCTCACCGATAAGGCCGTTGCGCTCAATAAAGCGGGTGCGGTTGGGGTCCGCATCAGCGGCGGCTGTCGGCGTATTATAGCCGTTCTGGGTTATATATTTGCCGTTGCCCCACTGTGCCTCAAGGCGGACTATGCCGTGAACGGTGTCTGCGGCGGGATTTTCCCTGATACCGGTGTCGATGACTTCAATATCATCGATTATGCAGTCGGCGCTGGCGCCGGCGCCCGTGTGGAAAACAAGCGTATCCGGCCACCGGTCATCCCAGTTCTCTGCAACACTTCCGTCGGCGGCCAGGCTCGAAAAGTCCGTGGTAACGTTAATATTTCTTCCGCCGCCAACGAGTTTGAACTCCAGAGATTTTGAGATGGGATTTACCGTAATCGCCACATTCCACTCGGAATTTTTTGCCAGACGGCTTCCGCCGCCTGCGGCAAAGAGCCCGTAGCTTCCGCCGTTCATAGTAGTTGCGGAATATCTGTAGAGCTGAATACCGTTGCCGCCGCCGTCGTTGCCGTCCTGCAGATTATAGCGCAGCTGGAAGGCAAAGGGATGAGCACCGTCGTCAAAGCCGGTCGGTTCCCCGGAGGCCAACGAAAATCCACTGAAGTTTCCGGGATTAAAGTCTCTCATGCGCCACTTTATTGTATATTTATTTCCGTTATCCGGCACCGTGAGCGGAACGGTCACGATAAGCCCGTTGCCGCCATCGTTATCTGTAAGCTTCATAACATGGCCGCCAAAGGTTCCGCTTTCGGCTATGGTGGTTTGAAGATTAGGGCCGATTGAACTGTCGTTACCGTTATTATTGGCCTGCACAACGTGCTGAGTGACATTAGCCGCGGCAAGGGTACGGTCAGTCTCAAAATCCTGCAGGAAGACCGTTTTCTCTCCACCGACTTCTACGCCGCCCACAAGGTCGCAGTATACGGTAAGGTCGTCAAGATATATATCCGCCTTGCCGCTCGCCCCGCTATTCACCGCAAGATATTTAACAGAGGTGTTGGCCCACGTCTGATTATTAACGCGCTCGGCATCGGTGCAGTTATAGCCTATAATGCGGCTTTCGCTGACTGTACCGTCGTCGATCGTGATGTAGGCCTGCTTTTTGCTCGGCGACACCTTCATCGTCACATCCCACGGGCGTCCAAGGGTAAAGCTGTTACCGAAGCAGCCTACCGGGTCACCCTCGTTATACTGCACTGAAGTCAGCATATTCACCTCAGCCCGACCGTCCTTTTCGCTCAGGCGCAGCTGAACGGCCGCGGCAGCCGAAAGATCCGCTCCTCCGGTCACTGGAGTGCTGAGAAGACTGATGCCCGACCAGTTGATATTTTCGCTGTCCGATGGGATAAAAAGCCGGAAGGACACAGTATAGTCCGCACTGCCGCCGGGAATTGACAGCGCACGGAAAGCTGCCACAGCCCCTGCTCCCGCAGATCCGCCGCGGTCGGCGTTATCATGGATGTGCAGCGCCGTATCCATACCCGCAGCCTCCGGAGCGTCGGCATACTCGGCATAGAGGTCGTTACCGGTTTTTGGTGTATAGTCCGTATAGGTTTCCTCATCTATGGCGTAGGCATACCAACGGCTGTCTCCCCGTGAGGAAGGCAGTCTGCCGCTTTGGCCTTCAAAATCGTCATACATAAGAGTACTGCGGCTGTCCTCATCGGGTGTTCCGCCGAGAGAGAAGTGATTTATCCGCACCCACCCCTCTTCATTGCCGCCATAGCCGTAAACACGCACGCGAACATACTTTGCCGAACCGTCCACCTTAAAGCTAAGAGGTCTATCAGTATTTACGTCGGAATTCGTTTCTAAAAGTATCGGAAAGTATTCTTCGCCGTCAAGGCTCGCCTCGGCGTCAAACTGATAGACTCTGTTTTGGAAAGTCGTAAAGCCGATGCCGAGCTCGGTCAGTTCATACACCCGATCAAGCTCAGCGGTCACAATCACCGGCTTGCCCTGAATCGCCCGGCCGGCCATATAGGTCTCGGTTTTGCCGTCAAAAAGGTTGCCCACACCGTTGTCGTCCTGCCTGTCGGTGGACCAGACGTTCTGCTCGGAAAGAGGAATTTTTTCAGGTTCCGGCTTGGGTTCAGATTTTGGTGTTTTATAGCCAACACCGTGCTCAGAGGTCTCGCCGGATTTCACCGTTACCGTCGCGCTTTCAGCCTCGGGCGTGGTGCATTCCATGCCCTCGGGCGCTGTAACCTTCAGGGAATAGACCCCCGCAGGAAGCTCCTCAAATTTATAGCTGCCGTCCTCACCGGTAACGGCTTTTTTCTCAGCGCCGGCGGCGTCGGTTATTGCTACGGCAGCACCGGCAATACCTGACTCTTCCTCACCGCGCTTTCCGTCGCCGTTCTCGTCGTTCCATACCAATACGGTTATTGCACCGAGCTCAGGCTCGGGTGTTCTATAGCCTACGCTGTGCTCGGCGGCCTTTCCTGAGTTAACGGTTACCGTCGTACTTTCGGCCTCGGGAGTGGTGCACACCATACCTTCGGGCGCTGTAACCTTCAGGGCATAGTCTCCCGGAAGAAGCTCCTCAAATTTATAGCTGCCGTCCTCGCCGGTAACAGCTTTTCTCTCCACGCCGTCGGGTGCGATTATGGTCACGGTTACATCAGCAATACCGGACTCTTCAGCGCCGCGCTCGCCGTTTCCGTCCTCATCGTTCCAGACAGCCCCGACTATGCTGCCGGGTTCCTTATAACTGAATACTGTTACCGGAATAAGGGGGCGTAGGGTTTCCAGTCCCTCCCAAAGAAAGGCTTTTATGTATTCGGTCTCACTGTCACAGTCAAAATGAATCGGCTCGCTTTCCCCGCCGGCGCCAAGGGTCACCTTATGGCTGGAAAAGCCCTTGTAGACTCCGCTTTCCGCGTCACATACAAAGGTTATGAGCACAGCGCTCAGCTCCTCAGCTGCGGCGACGGTCAGGTCAAAGCCGGTTTCGGTCTGCAGCCCGCGAATTTCCACGGCGGTTCCCACCGTTATTTCGGCAGAGGGCACAAGGCCTAATAGCAATAACATAGCCACGGTCAAAGCTAAAACTCTTTTTTTCATGTCGGAGACCTCCTTTTCGGATAATATACAAAATTATTTTATCACAAATTTTCGCCCTTGTAAATAATGAAACCCACTTTTTTATTGCATATAGGCTGATTTTGTTATATAATATTATCATACTGAGAGGTGAGTTAGCATGAAAATAACCGTAACCGACGGCATACACGAAAAATCGCATCAGTTTCGAGAGGGCACACGCGCCTCGGAAATCATCACGGAGCTGGGTTTCTCATTTCCCATGCCCTGCGGCGGAACGGGACGCTGCGGAAAATGCCGCTGTAAAATAGACGGCAAAACCGCACTCGCCTGCAAGACCCCTTTGTTTTGCGACGCCGAGATAAAAATACCACTTTTGACGCCGGAGGTGGCCGGAGCCGACGATTGCGTCTCAGGAGCCGATGGCATAGCAATAGATATAGGCACCACCACTGTGGCGGCAGCCCGCTTTGAGGCCGGCCGACCCACAGCCACCATAGGGCGGCAAAACCCTCAATGCGCTTATGGTGCCGACGTGATCAGCCGCATCGGAGCAAAAAACACCGAACCTCTCACCTCGGCGATCCGCGGCCTTGTTTCGGAGATACGCTCCGAGCTTGGGCCGGAGCTCCCCACGGTAATAACGGGCAATACGGCCATGTTGGCTCTCTACGGCGGAATGGACGTGTCCGGCATGGGGGTTTGGCCATTTGAGCCGCCCTCTCTCTTCGATACAGAACTGGACGGGGCTTATATTCCGCCCTGCGTTTCGGCCTTTGTAGGGGCAGATGCCCTATGCTCCCTGCTCTATAGCGGCGCAGCGAACAGCGGCGGGCCTTCGCTGGTGGCAGACTTAGGCACCAACGGCGAGCTGCTTCTCCTGAGCGGCGGAAGGATACTGGTAGCTTCAGCTGCGGCGGGGCCTGCTCTGGAGGGCGTTGGGGTGAGCTGCGGTATGGCGGCGGGCAGCGGCGCGGTATATCGGGTCAGTGAAAACGGTTGTGCTGTCATCGGGGAACAATCGCCACTCGGAGTCTGCGGCAGCGGACTCATTGACGCCATAGCCCTTATGCTTAAGAGCGGCGTTGTTGACAGCACCGGTCTGCTGCCCAAAAGCTTTGAGCTGCCCAAAACCGGCCTTTATCTTACTCAGTCCGATGTGCGTGCCTTCCAGCTCTGCAAAGCTGCTATAGCCGCAGGAGCGGAAACTCTGCTGTCTGAGGCCGGGCTTAGGCCGCAGGACCTTAGCCGGGTATACCTCTCCGGTGCGCTTGGAAAAAACGTAAATGTGGAAAACGCCTGCGCCACCGGACTTCTTCCCAACCTCCCGGCCGATCGGTTTTCAGCCATAGGAAACGGCGCCCTTCTCGGCGCCGCCATGCTCTTAAATCCCGAAAACCGTGACAAGCTCCGTTCTATTGCCCGCCGCTGTGAAACGGTAAATTTGGCGAACGACCCGGAATTCATGGATAAGTATATTGAAAACATGAATTTTTAAAAAGGCGCTCCTGCTTCGGAGCGCCTTAGGTTTATTCATCTAATTTTTTACCGCTCATACCTTCATAGGCCACTTTAGCGGCCTCGAGGCTGATATTGCAGCCGAGCCTATACATGGGCACGCTTGACAGCAGCCCGTCCATGAGGTCCATGATAATGTCAAACTCTTCTTCCGTGCGAGGATGCAGGGTCTGACGTATTATAGCAAAGATCACGTTGAAGCCGTCCATTGGTTCAATAAAGTTGGTCTCGCTGCGAGTCACAAGGCATAGGGCTTTGATAGGCGCTCCCATGTTGGTGCTCCAGCCCTCCTTGCCGCACCAGGGTGTGCCGTATACATGGAAAACACCGTCTTTCTTACGAAGCAGCGGCTTGTCGCCGTTTACTATAACAGCCCTGTCGCCAAAAAGCTTCATCCAAAGCCCGATGTGCGTAGACTTTCCTGTTCCGCTGTCAGCAGTGAAGCAGTATGCCTCACCATCTACGGCAATGCAGGCGCTGTGAAGAAACATCGCCCCGTGCTCGAGAGCCTTGATGCAAAGCTCCCGGTAAACCTCTACGCCCTCAAGATACCCACGGGTCATGGGCTCCTCTCCGTTTTCCTCCAGCCTTTTGATATCCTCATCTATTGCGGCCTCGCTGGCTTCCACGCTGAAAAGCGGCTCACCGTCTTCAACTATATAGCCCTGACAGAGCCACGGGAGATAGTCGTATCGGTTCTTTATTTCAATTGTCATTTCGGCAATTCTGATCAGCATTGGTATTCACCTCAGGACTATTATATCACAAACTCGCCACTGTGTCTATACCCATTTTTACTTTGTGTGCTCCCTATCGCATTGCGACTACACAAATCTATGATTTGTGGGGTAATTTTACCACAAACTTTTAGTATTTGCAACTTATTTTTTATTGACAAGCGCCGCTAAAAAATATATAATATAATCGTACCCGCTGCTATACCCATGTATACTTGCGAAGCTGTCTTTACGCTGCGGCTATACAAAGGCAAAGCCTTTGTAGGGTAATTATTAATATATACGAAGGGATCTGACGCTTATGAAAAAATTTGTTTTGTTTTTACTGTGTATGCTGGCTCTCTCCCTGCCCGCCATGGCCGCTGACAGAGTCGAGGTAGTGGTCAGCGGAGAAATTCTGGAGTCTGACGCCGACGCCGAGATCGTGAACGGCAGGACTTTTGTTCCGCTCCGTGCCATAGCTGAAAAGCTCGGAGCCGACGTGGATTGGGATCAGGACACACAGTCTATCACGCTTACCAAAAATGCCGCCATGACAAAGCTGACTATTGACAGCCTTGAGGCCACCGTAAGCGGCCGTAACGTAGGCCTTGAGGCCGCACCGTACATAAAGGAAGGGCGCACCTTTGTGCCCCTGCGATTTATCGCTCAGGGACTCGGCGGCCGTGCCATATGGTGCGACGATATACGAACCGCTGTGATAATTCCCGCCTATGACAAGCTTGAAGGCCCCGACGGTGAACTGCTTGAGACATATTTCTCTGCCACACTGCCCGCCGCCATTCAGGCCGACAACGAAGAGCTGGCCAAGGACCTGCTTGATGCCCCTGAGGAGATAGCGAGCTATTTTGCCAACCTTTGGGAAGACCTGGCAATGGAGTACCTCGCTAAGAATATTACCGCTGATGATCTTGAGGATTACCGTGCTCTGCCCAATAATAATTTGCGCCGCTATAATTTCCTCAAAAATGTGGCAGATGAATATGGCTTGTCGATCGAATGCCCAATAAAGATGTGTGCCGTCGAGAACAACGGCAATGTTGCGGTCATTCTTGATGCCCTTGCACCGAGAACCGCTTCTATGGTAACTCAGTATGTATTGCAGAACATTAACGGTACTCTTGTAGCAAATCCCCTTTAAAGCAAAACAAAACTTCCCGGCAGATGTGCCGGGAAGTTTTTATATCCGTATTCTTTTAACCACTTCGCCCTCGCTGTTATACAGCGTGACATATCCGTCCTTTGCCTCGCCGGTAAAACCGTAGCTTCGGGTATATTCAAGAGCGGTACTGTTCATATCCACTGAAAAGCTACGTCCGCCGATGTGCCTCACGACCGCGTCGGCTGACAGCAGATTTACCCCGCCATACACGGCTTCGCCGTTGATAACAGCTGCAACCTTACCACCTGAAAATCCTGCTCTTTCGCCGAAGGAAAAGCCCAGCTCCTTTTCACCAATAGTGCCGCTAATCCTCCCGGAAGCGTTCGCGCAAACCGGAAAAATCCCGCCGCTGCCTGCCTGCAGCTCAAAGCTCACGTCTCTGAACACTCCGGCCAGACTTTCCATATAGCCTTCAACACCGTAGAGAAAGCCGAACCTGGTATACAGGCGGATCTCCACGTCACGCATAAACCGCTCCGCTACATTAATGTCGTTCACCTTTGGGAACACCACATCAACGGCGGCTTCAGCCATGCGGTGCACAGCGCTTACCGGCAGGGGAACGGGCAGAGCTCCCGCGATCTTTTCTTCAACGCTCTCAGTCATGCGTTCCCTGAGATAGCTTGATGTGGCCTCAAGGTTAGCTTTTTCCGAAGCCGAGGCAAAGGCCTCACGGGGAATTGTCATTTTGTAAACCGTAAACTTACGGGTCTTGCCGCCGATCTCCCGCTTTTCCCTGCCCACTCGGGTAATTTTGCCGCTGCTTTTAGCGGTGGCCTTCAGCAGCTCTATATTGGCATTCAGCTCAGTCGCGGCGGCGTCCCTCTGTTCGTTTTCACCGCTGCTGCTCAGCCTCTTTGCGCTATTTGTCAGCAGCTGCATGTCAGGCCTGCCCTTGATGCCCAGACTAAGCTCAAGGCTCGCCCGGCGCAGGGTGTTGTTTGCGCAGAAGCCCACATAGGAGCCGGCAAAGATCCTCCCATACAGAAATATAAAGCTTACCGCCAATATAACAACTATGATAATTATTTTAAATCTTTTCTTCATGATCGCACCCCTGTATAATTCTATAACTTTTTTTGTTTTATGTCAATTATTCTTCTTTACAAAACCATTTTTTTAAGATATAATATAATTAGTAAAAGGAGGGCGGACGCCATGAAACCCAAAAAATCAAGCTACATACAGTTGGATAGTGCAAAGATCCACTTTGAGATATATGGAAGCGAAGGAGAAACGCTGCTTCTGCTCCACGGTAACGGTGAGAACGGAGCTGACTGCTACGCCCGGCAGCTGGAGCCGCTGAGCAAAGACCACACTGTCATCGTCATGGACAGCCGTGGTCAGGGCAAATCTACCTTCGGCATAAAAAAACTGACCATAAAGCAGATCGCCGCCGACGCCTTTGCTCTTTTGGAGGCGCTTGGCGTGGACAAAGTCAGCGTTATCGGCTTCAGCGATGGAGCCAATGTGGCTATGGAAATGCTGCTCTCAGAAAAGAGCGGCATCATTGAAAAGGCAGTGCTTGCCGGCGGAAACCTTGACCCCTCCGGCGTAAAGGAAATATATCAAAAGCCAATCGAGCTGAGCTTTAAGTTGCTGGCCTCCAAGGCACGCAAAAGCAGTGCGGCCCGCAGAAAGCTCTCGGTCATGGCGCTGATGGTGCGCGAGCCGAATATAAGCCCTGACGCTCTCGGAAAAATATCTGCACCTGTTTTGGTCATGGCCGGCAGCCGTGACATGATAAAGGAGGCGCACACTGAGCTTATCGCCTCATCAATACCTAATGCAAAGCTTAAGATCATCCCCGGCTGCGGGCACTTTGTTTTCAGCAAAGCCGCAGGCGCGGCCAACACCGCAGTTCTGGAGTTTTTGCATGAATAACTACAAATTGACCACAGCCTACGACGGCAGCCGTTACAACGGCTGGCAGAAACAGGGTAATGTCGAAAACACAGTGCAGGGCAAGCTTGAAGCGGTGCTTGGTGAATTGTTCGGGCATAAGATCGAAATCCACGGCAGCGGCCGCACAGACGCCGGAGTGCACGCTCTGGCACAAACGGCCAGCTTTGCCGTCGACACCTCTCTTTCCGCCGCCGAGATACGCGAGTACCTTAACCGATATCTGCCTGAGGACATAGCTGTCACCGCATTAGAAGAAGCTCCCGACCGTTTTCACGCCCGGCTTAATGCAGTTCGAAAAACATATGCGTACCGCCTGTGGACCGGGGACTGCCCCAATGTTTTTGAGCGGAAGTATATGTACAGCGTTGGCGCTGTCACTGATATTGACGCCATGCGCACTGCGGCTGAGGCTCTTATCGGCAGGCACGATTTTATAGGCTTTTCTTCACTGAAGAAATCTAAAAAATCCACCGTTCGCACCCTTCATAGCATCGATATTTCCCAAAACGGAGCTGAACTGCGGCTCACGTTCACCGGCAATGGCTTTCTCTATAACATGGTGCGGATACTGTCAGGCACGCTGCTGGAGGTAGGGCAGGGCAAAAGAAGCGCGCAGGCCGCCGCGCTGCCGCTCAGTACTCTTGACCGGGCCGACGCGGGGCCTACTCTCCCCGCCCGCGGGCTTACCCTGGTAAAGGTTGACTATTAAATAATTATATTTAAAGAATATAACTTCTATGATAAAAACTAAGGAGCGTGGATCCATATGACACTCAAAGATTTTGAACGCAAAGCCCAGGAGGCCTTTTTGGAAGCGGCGCATTATATTGCAAGAGCTGATCGCCTGATCACCGCCGAGGAAAAGGAGCGGTTAGCTTTTTACCGCAGAGAAGCCGGTATATCCGAGGAGGAATATCCCGCCGACGGCAGCGGCAACAAGCTTGATGAGGCAATGGCCGTTCTCCGCCTGCTCAGCATGGAACAGCGCCAATTTGTTTTTGATGAGCTGGAAGGCCTCGCCATGTGCGACAGTGACTACAACAGCAGCGAACAAATAGTTGTAAACGCCATCCGCGATATGCTGCACATCGACTAAAAACATTTGTGCCGTAAAAAATCGCACAGCCCCTAAGCGGTCTGCGCGATTTTTTTACGGCTACTTTTACTTTATCCAGCTTTCGTCGCTGGGATTGTCGCGGAACTTGATTATCTTTGCGCCGTCCTCGGGCTTGATATATCCTTCGGCGGCAGCCACCTCAACGACCGCGTCGATGTTAGAGAGGCTCACGTTCTTGACCTCGGCCTCGGCAAGACGGTCGATGCCCTTCTGCATACCGTAGGTGAAGATGCTGGCAATACCCAGCACCTCAGCTCCGGCCTCACGAAGAACCTTTACGACCTCGAGCACGCTGCCGCCGGTAGAGATAAGGTCTTCAACAACAACGACCTTCTGCCCCTTCTCGAGCTTGCCCTCGATCTGGTTGGTTCGGCCGTGGTCCTTAGCCCCGCTGCGCACATAACCCATGGGCAGGTCCATAAGGTGGGCGGTGATAGCCGCATGGGCAATACCCGCTGTGCTGGTACCCATGAGCACCTCGGCCTCAGGATAATGCTCCTCAATGACTGCCTTGAGTCCCTCTTCGACCTGAGTGCGCACCTCGGGAGCGGTCAGGGTCAGGCGGTTGTCGCAGTAGATGGGGCTTTTGATGCCGCTGGCCCAGGTAAAGGGCT
>JAFLUQ010000052.1 GCA_022508735.1 Oscillospiraceae bacterium
ACCTTCAACCCCACCGATAAGATGCCCAAGGCTCATATCGAGCGCAAGGATATGGAGTATCTCTACAATGACGGTGATCTCTATTACTTTATGGATCCCGAGACATATGAGCAGATCCCCATCGGAACCGATAAGCTCGGCGACGCTCTTAAGTTTGTGAAGGAAAATATGCAGGTCAAGATCCTGTCCTACAAGGGCAATATCTTCGGCGTTGAGCCTCCGAACTTCGTTGAGCTCCAGATCGTTGAGACTGAGCCCGGCTTTGCCGGTAATACCGCTCAGGGCGCTACCAAGCCCGCCACTCTTGAGACCGGCGCTGTAGTACAGGTGCCGCTGTTCATCGATAATGGCGAGGTTATCCGCGTAGATACCCGCACAGGCGAGTATATGTCCAGAGCATAAGAGCATTGTAAATCGGAACATTTAAAATTATTATTGCAGGAGGTAGCAAAATGAGCTACTTAACAGAACAGGCGGCCTATCTCAAAGGCATGTTTGACGGCAGCGATCTTGACCGCTCTTCTAAAGAGGGTAAGCTCCTTGAAGCACTGGTAGCCCTTGTGGGTGACATGGCCGACGAGCTTTCCGCTATGGAGGAGGAGCTGGCTGAGCTTAATGATACCGTTGACGAGATCGACGAGGACCTTGCAGATGTCGAGGACGAGCTTTACGGCGAGTGCGACTGTGATGACGATGACGATGACGACGAGTGGTATGACGATGATGACGAGTTTGCCATCGAGTGCCCCAGCTGCGGCGACATGATCTATCTTGATCCTTCTCTTCTTGAGGACAGTGAGCAGACTATTACCTGCCCCAACTGTCAGGAAGAGATCGAGCTTGAAATTACAGACGACTGCGACTGCGGCTGCTGCGAAGATTAGTAAAAAGAAGGGCTGTTTCGCGTTGCGCGAAACAGCCCCTTTTTTCCGGCCCTATTTTAGTTTAGACGCTATTACCTCGGCGCAGCTGCGGCAAACCTTGGTGCCCTCGAGAATGGCATGGGTAGCTCCGCAGATGATGCAGCTTTCGCTGGATTTTGAAAGAATAATTTTATCGCCCTCTAATGCGATGTCTATAAGTGTGTCAGGTGTGATGCTTAGTTTGCTTCTCATTTCCTGAGGAAGGACTACTCGGCCAAGCTTGTCAAGCCTTCTGCTTATCATGATAAAACCTCCGTACATTTTTTTACAAAAAACAACATATTGTTATTCTGCTTGTGTTTTCCGACCACATAATGTATTATACACCAGAATTTTCCATTTGTCAATAGTTTTTTGACAAAAAATGTAAAAAATATGTATGAATTAGTTCAAAGCCTGTCGGCAGGGGTCAAAAGCTCCCGCAAAAGAGCTGCGCGCGTGGAAAAATGCGGGCTGATTATGACGGAAGATTGGTTATGCTGTCTTTATAGTGCTGGCGGTACTCGCTGGGAGACATGCCTATCTGCTTGCGGAAAATGTCGTTAAAGCGCTGCTGAGCGCTGAAGCCCACGTCTATGGCGATATCGCCGATCTTTTTGTTGGTCTCCTCAAGCATGGTCTTTGCCTTTTGAATGCGTACGCTCAGAAGGTACTGAATGGGGCTGATACCGTAGTGCTTTTTAAAGGCGCGGGCAAAGTGGCTTGTGGAGATATATACATAGCTGGAAATGTCGTCCAGAGATATGTCGGTGTAGTAATTTTCAAGAATATAGTTTTTCGCGGCCTCAAGCAGCTCCGAGAGCTTGTCGCCCTTTGAAACGAGCGAGCTTTCCCACTGGGCCTTAAGGCTGCGGCTCAGCCACACGAACAGCTCCATAACAAGCAGGCTCTTCATGAATTCGCTGGCCTCGTCCGGCTCCTTAGACTCCTGCATGATCTGCTGCATGGCGCCGACGATGTTGCTGCGGTATATGCTCGAAAGGGCAAAATAGCCGCCGGTCTCTGTGTCAGAAATAAAGCTGAGGAATTCGTCAAGGCTCACGCCCGCTATGCGGCTTTCGTGCCTCTTTACGAAGCAGAACTTAAGCACCCAGAACTGGCAGGGATTTTCACTGTCAACATCCAGTTTGTGGGGGATGCGGGGCTTTATGAGCAGCAGGTCGTGATTGTGAATGGGCACTGATCTTCCATCGATGTCAAAATGAGCGCGGGAGGCGTGCTGAACGTAAACCAGCTCGAACTCATCATGCACGCTGTCTGCGTCCACCTGATAGCGCCCGTCCATTATACGCTGGAGGGAGTGCACGACCATCGGAAGGCCGCCCTCCGAATTGATAAGATCTTCCCATATTTTGGGCATGTTAGGCATTGTAACCACCACCAAGATTTACTTTAAATTTCACTTTTATTATCCTTTTTGAAACATTATAGCACAAAAAAATGCAAAAATCAAGAAAAATTTTAAGGAGTTGTCTAAAATGACTGATACGGCAAATAGGAAAGTAGCCTATCTGGCCGAGGGCTGGAAGTTTTTGCAGGGCGACGACCCCGGCGGCTGGTATGCCGGCCTGAATGACGCCGACTGGCAGAGCGTCCGCGTGCCGCATGACTGGGCCGTGAAAAATCCTTTTTCCAAGGAAAACAGCAGCGGTACCGGCTATGTGTGCGGAGGCATAGGCTGGTACAGAAAACGGTTCAGTCTTGAAAATATTGAAAATAAACGGGTGTACATAACCTTTGAGGGGGTGTATAACAACTCGCAGGTATGGATAAATTCAAATTATATGGGTAAACGCCCCTTTGGCTACGCCACCTTCACCCATGACATAACCGATTTCGTCAGGGAGGGGGAGAACGTTGTCAGCGTGAAGGTAAGCCATGAACAGCTTGCTGACAGCCGTTGGTACACGGGCAGCGGTATTGTGCGCCCGGTATATCTGACAATCACCGATGAGGATGCGGTTCTGCCCGGGGGCGTGCGCGTGACGACCCCTGAGGTCAGCGCTGAAAAGGCGACCGTTAAGGTCGAGGTTCAGACTACCAATGAGGGACTGACCGTAACTAACACCGTTATCGACCGCTTCGGCCGCAGCATCGTGGGCTTCAGCACCGATACTGCTGAAATCGAAAGACCTCTTCTGTGGAGCCCTGATGAGCCTAATCTCTACACGATGAGGACAGATGTATTTAGTGACGGCGAGTTGAAGGATTCAGTGCTGACGACCTTCGGCGTGCGTTGGTTCAGCTTCGACGGAGACAAGGGCTTCTTCCTGAACGGCAAAAACATGAAAATGAAGGGCGTTTGCGTGCACCACGACGCGGGCTGCCTTGGCGCGGCTGTGCCTAAGTCCGTGTGGAGAAACAGGTTAGAGACCCTGAAGGGCTGCGGCTGTAACGCCATACGCACCAGCCACAATCCGCCCGACCCGGCGCTTCTTGATCTCTGCGATGAGATGGGCTTTCTTGTTATGGACGAGGCCTTTGACGAGTGGGCAGGGCCTAAAAACAAGTGGTGGCAGGGCCACAATGTATATCCTCCCAAGCTGTTTGGCTACTTTGAAGACTTCCCCCAGTGGGGCGAGGAGGATATCAAGACCATGGTCCGCCGTGACCGCAACCACCCAAGCATAGTTATGTGGAGCATAGGAAACGAGGTGGACTATCCCAACGACCCCTATGTGCACCCGCTCTTTGACGAGGTCATGGGCAATAACGACGCCGACAAGCCCGAAGCGGAGCGCAGGTACGACCGTAACCGCCCCGACGCGTCGAGGCTGGCTACTATCGCGGAAAAGCTTGTGAAATGGGTAAAGGAGGAGGACGACACACGCCCGGTAACTGCGGCGCTGGCCTTCCCGGAGCTGTCTAATGAGACGGGGTATGCCGATAAGCTCGATATCGTTGGCTATAACTATAAAGAACACCTCTATGAAAAAGACCATGCCCGTTTTGCCGGCCGCGTGATCTACGGCAGCGAGAACAGCCATAATTTAGGCGCGTGGAAGGCCGTTGAGGAAAACGACTATATCTGCGGCCAGTTCCTCTGGACAGGCATTGACTATATGGGCGAGGCCCACGGCTGGCCCGTGCGGTGCAGCGGGGCCGGACTTCTGGACATGGCCGGCTTTAAGAAGCTGCGCTATTATCAGAGAAAGACAATGTGGCAAAGCGAACCCTTTGCGGTGCTCGCCTGCCGCCCTTGGGAGGAGCCAAGCGATGATCGACGCCGCTGGCGCTGGAGACCCTTTGAGATGCGCTGGAATGGGGGCGAAGGCGAGGAGATGGAGATCGCCTGCTTCACAAATCAGCCCTCCGGCGAGTTGTTCCTTAACGGGGAAAGCCTTGGAGAAGGCCGTTTTGAGCCCCGCATGGGCGCGCTGCTCTGGCGCGTGAAGTACTTGGCCGGCGAGCTGAAGGCCGTGTGCGGCGAAGCGACAGCTTCTCTGACCCCTGCGGTCGAGGCGGAAAAAATCGATGTCAAGACCCTCAGCTATGTTGACGACGATGTGACACGCATTGAAATAACTCTTCTTGATAAAAACGGCAACCCCGCGGCCGAAGACATAGACGTGACCGTAGAAGTGGAGGATGGCGAGCTGCTGGGCCTTGAAAACGGCAACATAGCAGACTGCACGGCCTATACAGAGAGTTCCCGAAAGACCCTGAGCGGCCGTCTTGCAGCCTATGTTCGCGGAGGTAAGGTGAGCATAAGTGCCGGGGAGTTAAAAGCCTCCATTAATTTGCAAGAAAAATAAATTTTTTAGAGGAATTTCAAAAGATTTGAAGAATATATAATTAATACGGATAACTAACATGAAAGGATGAAAAAAATGACACCTAAATATAAAAGGGTACTCATTAAGGTCAGCGGCGAGGCGCTGGCGGGGGCGCAGGGCTTTGGCCTCGACAGCGCCACACTTGACAATATCGCCGAAACCATAAAAGAGTGCTCCGACATGGGCGTGGAGATCGCGGTCGTAGTCGGCGGAGGAAACTTCTGGCGCGGCAGAACCGGTGAAAACATGGAGCGCACCCGCGCCGACCATATGGGTATGCTGGCGACTGTCATCAACGCTCTGGCCCTCTGCGACGCCTTTGAGCGCCATGACATCCCGACCCGCGTGCAGACCGCTATTGAGATGCGTCAGATCGCTGAGCCATATATCCGCGGCCGCGCAATAAGCCACCTTGAGAAGGGCAGAGTCGTTATCTTCGGCTGCGGCACCGGTAATCCCTTCTTCTCCACCGATACCACGGCGGCCCTCCGCGCGGCTGAGATCGACGCAGATATCATACTTCTCGCAAAGAAGGTTGACGGCGTTTATGACAGCGACCCGGCCAAGAATCCCGACGCCAAGAAGATAGACTCTATCAGCTATATCGATGTGCTGAACCGTGGTCTCGGCGTTATGGATACAACGGCCACCTCCCTGTGCATGGACAATAAAATGCCCATCCGCGTGTTCGGCCTGGCAAACCCCGACAATATACGTAAGGTCATTATGGGTGAGGAAATCGGCACCCTGGTATATTAATAAGAAAGGAATATGAGAAAATGAAAAACTATCCCGAGATCACTGAAAAAATGGATAAGACCCTGCAGCACCTTCTGGCCGAGTTCAGCGCTATCCGCGCCGGCCGCGCCAACCCCACGGTGCTTGACCGCATAACCGTTGATTACTATGGCACAGCTACCCCTCTTCAGCAGGTGGGTACTATTTCCACCCCCGACCCCCGCACTCTGACTATCCAGCCCTGGGACACTTCTCTGCTCAAGGCTATCGAGAAGGCTATTCTGGCCTCTGAGCTGGGCATCAATCCCCAGAACGACGGCCGACTTATCCGCCTCAGCTTCCCGCAGCTCACCGAGGAGCGCCGTAAGGAGCTGACGAAGCAGGCCGCAAAGAAGGCCGAGGATGCAAAGGTGGCTATCCGCGCCATTCGCCGTGACGCTATGGACGACTTCAAGGATCAGAAGAAAAAGAGCGAGATAACAGAGGACGATCTGAAGGGCATCGAGAAGGACATTCAGGACCTTACCGACGCAAAGATCAAAGAGATCGAGTCTATGCTTGCTAAGAAGAATAAAGAGATCACAGAAATTTAACAGGTGAACAGCTATGAGTTTTTTTGACGCATTCAGGAAAAAAAGACTTGAGGCTGAAGTGGACTTTGATAACTTGCCCGTGCACGTGGCGATAATTATGGACGGGAATGGCCGCTGGGCAAAGCGGCATTCCCTTCCCCGCAAGAGCGGCCACGCCATGGGCGCGAAGACCTTTGAGGAAATTTCGGAATGCGCAGGAGAGCTGGGAATAAAGATCATAACCTTCTATGCCTTTTCAACCGAAAACTGGAAGAGGGATAAGGAGGAGGTCGAGGCCCTTATGGCTCTTTTGGAGGACTATCTTGACAATGGCCTTCAGAAGCTGAAGGGCAGAGCCCAGATCCGTTTCCTGGGCGACATGAGCGCCTTCTCCGAAAGCTTCCGTGAAAAACAGAGGTACATTGAGGAGGCCACTAAGGGTAATAGCGGCTTCCTTATTAATGTTGCGCTGAATTATGGCAGCCGGGACGAAATAACCCGCGCTGTGCGCGGCATTGCCGAAGATGTTAAAAGCGGTAAGATATCTGCTGACGACATAACCGAAGAGTTCATTTCAAGCCGACTTGACACGGGCGGGGAGCCCGATCCCGACCTTATCATCCGCCCCAGCGGAGAATTCAGGCTCAGCAACTTCCTTATGTGGCAGGGAGCCTATTCCGAGCTGTGGTTTGATAAGATCCTCTGGCCGGACTTCAAAAAAGAGGATCTGCTTCGAGCCATTCACGATTATCAAAACCGGAACAGACGTTTCGGCGGAAGGTAGACTCGTCGGGGAAACTGGGACTTTTGATAGATATTTATTCAAGGGGTGTTCCCCTTGAGAATCCCCCATTGAAGATTTATATCGGAGGAAATTTTATGCTGAAGGAAAGACTTATCAGCGCGTTTTTAGGGCTGGTATTGTTTGTGATTATAATTTTCAGTGAAAGATTTGTACTTACGCTGGCGGTGCTGTGTGTGATCGAGATCGCCCTGTGGGAGATGTATCACGCGGTCAAAATATCCGACAAGAAAATACTCATGATAGCGGGCTTTGTTGTGCCGGTCTTTGTGTTGTTCGGCTTTATGTCGCCCGAGCCTCAGAGCGTGTATATGGCTATCTGGGTATATCTCTTGTTCCTGTTCGGAATACTTGTCACAAGGCACAACGCCTATACCTTTGAGGACATAGCAAAATTTTTCACCATAACCATACTGGTGAGCCTGCTGTTCTCCCATGTGGCGTGGATGCGCCAGACAGAAAACGGCCTGTGGAACACCTTTGCCATCTTTGTGGGAGCGTGGATAACCGATTCCTGCGCCTACTTTGCCGGAAGAGCCTTCGGCAAGCGCAAGCTTGCTCCGGTCATCAGTCCCAAAAAGACCGTTGAGGGAGCTATCGGCGGCGCCCTTGGCACGGCGGTTATCATGGTAGTATACGGGCTTCTCGTGGGGGCGTTCACGTCCGCTCAGCCTAATATTCTGCACCTGGCGGAGCTGGGTCTCCTTTGCGGCGTGATCTCTCAGCTGGGAGATCTGGGCGCATCGGCCATCAAGCGGGAATACGGCATTAAGGACTACGGCAACATCATGCCCGGCCACGGCGGAGTTATGGACCGCTTCGACAGCGTGCTGTTTGTGGCGCCGCTGGTGTATCACTTCGTCGGCGCGTTTCCTATATTCATATGAATAATAATAATAAGGATTTGATATAATGAAAACAATAGCCGTTCTCGGCTCTACCGGCTCCATAGGCACCCAGACCCTTGACGTGGTGGATAAAGAGGGCGATGTGCGCGTCCACTCTCTCTCGGCTCACTCAAACATAGGGCTCCTTGAGGAGCAGATAAGAAAATATAAGCCTGCCATTGCCGCTGTTACGGACGAGAAGAAGGCCGCCGAGCTTAAAATCGCCGTGGCAGACACAAACACAAGGGTGCTCTCCGGCGTGGAGGGCGCAGAGGAGTGCGCCTCGGCTAAAGAGGTCAATATGGCTGTTACGGCCATTGTCGGCATAGCGGGCCTTCGCCCGACCATTGCGGCCATAAAGGCCGGCAAGGATATAGCCCTTGCCAACAAGGAAACCCTTGTGACAGCGGGTGAGATCGTAATGCCGCTGGCCTTGGAGCACGGCGTTAACATCGTGCCCGTAGACAGCGAGCACAGTGCCATATTCCAGTCAATAGCGGATCAGGGCAAGTTCTTAAGGCGTATACTGATAACAGCCAGCGGTGGGCCGTTCTTCGGAATGAGCCGTGATGAGCTAAGCCGTAAGACCCGCTTCGACGCCCTCAAGCACCCCAACTGGAGCATGGGCGCAAAAATCACTATCGACAGCGCGACCCTTGTGAACAAGGGCCTTGAAATAATCGAGGCTCAGCACCTGTTTGGCTTGGGAGTGGATCGCATTATACCGGTGGTGCATCGGGAGAGCATTATCCACTCTATGGTGGAGTTTTGCGACGGCAGCGTTATAGGGCAAATGGGCGTGCCGGATATGCGCCTGCCCATAGCCTATGCCCTGACCTATCCCGGGCGGAGAGTTCCCGTTTCCGAACCGCTTGATCTCGTGAAAATCGGTAAGCTCACATTTTTCGACATAGATAACGAGACATTCCCGGCGGTGAATATGGCTAAAAAAGCTGCTAAGATCGGCGGCACCATGCCCGCCGTGCTGAACGGAGCCAACGAGGAGGCCGTGGCGGCCTTCCTAAATGACGGCTGCGGCTTTTTGGAAATCGCCGAGCTTATCGCTGCTGCAATGGAAAAGCACAAAGCGAAGCAAAATCCCACAATAGAGGATATTGCACAGGCGGACATAGAAGCCCGACAGATTGTAAAAGAAAGGTTAGAAATGAGAAGTTAACTCCTAACTCCTCACTCCTAACTCCTAACTGTTAAAAGGGAGTTGTATTTATTGGTATTCTCAATTATCCTGACCCTGCTCGCACTGAGCTTTATGGTAATTGTGCACGAGCTGGGGCATATGCTTGTGGCTAAGCGCTTCGGCGTGCTGGTTCACGAGTTTTCCGTCGGCATGGGGCCGAAGCTGTTCTCCGTAAAAAGAGGCGAAACGGCCTATTCACTCAGGCTGCTGCCGATAGGCGGCTTTGTGCAGATGGAGGGCGAACAGGATGGTAAGCCCGGCGATCCGCGGGCCTTCTCTAACCTCAAATGGTGGAAAAGGCTGATGGTGCTTGCGGCGGGGGCGATAATAAACGTGTTCGTGGGCTGGATACTGTTTGTGATCATCAACATGAACACAGGTGTAATAACAACAGTCGTGGCGTATATTCCGGACCAGTACGCTCAGGAAACGGTGTTTCACATGGGCGATGAGATCCTTCGGGTCGACGGCAAAAGGGTTCATACAGGGAACGACGTCAATTTGAGCGTTGGACTCTCGGACGGTGACATTTTAGATGTGCTTGTAAGGCGGAACGGTGTAAAAACAGCACTTCGTGCGCCGCTGCACGATGATGGCGGCCGTAGGCTGCTGGGAATAAGGTTCAACGGAATTGCAAGCCCAGGCATATTCACCTCCATGCGATACAGCGTTTATGACACGGTATATATGGTAAAGGCCGTGGTCTGGGCTGTGCGCGACCTGATCGTAGGGCGTCAAAGCGTAGACACCCTGAGCGGCCCGGTGGAGATCGTGGCCGTTGTAGACGATGTTTCCCACAGCGGCTCAGAGGATACGTGGCTGATTCTTTTGACAATATTCGCGCTGATCGCCGTTAACTTAGGAGTGTTCAATCTCCTGCCAGTTCCGGGCCTTGACGGCGGACAGATGCTGTTTGTTATAATTGAGAAAATAATCGGAAGAAAGATAAAGCCCGAGGTCATCGGCGCGATAAATATGGCGTTTTTCTCGCTGCTTATCGTGCTGGCACTATTCGTGACCTTTGGCGACATAAAAGGACTTATTACCTAAGGAGGACTGTGCTGTGAGCAGAAAACAGGCCAGAGAGGACTGCTTCAAAATGCTGTTTGAAGCGAAAATTATGGGAACTCCCGCTGACGAGCTGCTTGAGAAATTCAGGGAGACCGTCGGCGACGGAGACACTTGGGAGCAAGAGAAGGAAACCGAGCGGGACACGCGCTATATGAGCGCCATCCTCCACGGTGTGGAGGAGAAGGAAGGCGAGCTTAACGAAAAAATAACTCCCTTCCTTAAGCGCTGGACTATAGACAGACTCGCAAAAGTGGATCTGTCACTTTTGCACCTGGCGGCCTACGAGGCTCTGTATATGGAGGATGTTCCGGCCGGAGTAGCCGTCAATGAGGCCGTGGAGCTGGCCAAAAAGTACGGAGGAGACGACGCGCCCTCCTTTATCAACGGCGTGATGCGTTCTATGATCAAGGAAAATGGCTGATAACAGACGAATAGCGACGGTGTCGCAGCTGAACAACTACATAAAGGCCCTGCTGGATCAGACGCCTGTGCTCCAGAATGTGTGGATAAAGGGTGAGATAAGTAACCTGAAGCTCCATACCTCCGGGCATATTTATCTGACTCTCAAGGACGAGGGCGCTGTGCTCAGGGCGGTCATGTTCCGCTCCGCCGCCGTGAAGCTCCCCTTCCGGCCCGAAAACGGCATGAAGGTGCTGGCCCGCGGCCGGGTATCTGTCTATGAGCGCGACGGCGGTTATCAGCTCTACATAGAAGAAATGGAGGCCGAGGGGCAGGGCAATCTTTACCTGCGCTTTGAGGCCCTTAAGAAACAGCTTGCGGCCGAGGGCCTTTTTGACCAGAGCCGAAAGCGGCCCATTCCGCAGTTCCCGGCTACGGTCGGCATCTGCACAAGCCCCACCGGGGCGGCCATCCGCGACATAATAAATATACTGAAGCGGCGTTATCCGATCGCCAAAGCGGTGATCTACCCCTGTCTTGTTCAAGGCGAGGGCGCAAGCAAAAGCGTTGTGGAGGCCATTGAATATTTCAACCGAACAGAGTCTGCCGACGTGCTCATAGTAGGGCGCGGAGGCGGCAGCATAGAAGATCTGTGGGCTTTTAATGAGGAGGCCACTGCACGGGCCGTGGCAGCGTCCGGGATACCTGTTATCTCGGCGGTGGGCCATGAAACGGATTTCACGATCTGCGACTTTGTGGCTGACCTGCGCGCACCCACGCCGTCGGCGGCGGCTGAGCTGGCCGTGCCCGATCTGGGCGCGCTTGAGCGGCGGCTCGGCGAGTGCCGCGGTCGTCTCCCGCAGCTGCTCCGCGAAAAGGCCGCGTCGGCCAGAAGGCAGCTTGAGCTGCTGTCCGGCCGGGCGGGGATAGTGAACTTCCGCCGCAGGATAGGCGAAATGCAGATGAATATCGACCGAATATCCGCCCGGGGAGAAACAGCGTTCAAAAATAAGATCAACAGCGACAAGCAACGCCTGGGTGCGGCGGCCGGAAGGCTAAACGCCCTCAGCCCTCTCAGCGTGCTTGAAAGAGGCTACAGTGTAGCCTCAAGCGAGGGCCGCGCCGTGCGGCGTCTTTCGGACGTCAGCATGGGCAGCGAGCTGTGGACGGCTGTGGCCGATGGAAAAATACGCTCCGTTGTTACCGATAAAGTCGAGGAGGAGAAGCTATGAAATTTGAAGAAGCATTAAAAGAGCTTGAAGATACCGTTAAGAAGCTCGAGAGCGGCGAGACTACTCTTGAGGAGGCCATGGAGCTTTTTGAAAAGGGCGTTGGCCTTACGAAGCAGTGCACCAAGCTGCTTGAAGGCGCGGAATTAAAAGTGACAGAATTATTAGGAGGGGAAGAAGTTCCCTTCGACACTGAAAATATCGGGTGATAACGTGAAAACTCACGTTGCATCCGGCGGATTTTATGCGCGTGCGATTTTTTCGGCTATGCCGAAAACGCATCAAGGTAAGTCCTCGCCCGTCCGGGCGGGACTGCGGCGCAAAATAATCTCTTATCATTCTTGGCTGTGCGTATGAGAGATTTAATCCCATTAAAACCTTTGTAACGACGCACAGCGGCAGAATGGAGATTATTATGAATTTTAAAGACAAAATGGCGGCCTATGCCGCTCTGATAAACGCGGAGTTATCGCGAATCATGTCTCAAAGCGACGAGGTCACCTATAAGGCCATGGCCTATAGTCTGCTCGCAGGCGGCAAGCGGGTGCGCCCGGTGCTGGTTATGGCCTGCTGCGAGGCTTTGGGCGGAGATATGGCTCTGGCTCTTAAGTACGGCTGCGCCCTTGAGATGATACACACCTACTCTCTCATTCACGATGATCTGCCCTGCATGGATAACGACAGTCTGCGCCGCGGCCGCCCCACCAATCATGTGGTATTCGGCGAGGCTGAGGCCCTGCTGGCAGGCGACGGTTTGTTAAATCTGGCGGCTGAGTACATCAGTGCGGACAGCAAGGCCCCTGAGAAGGATATAAAGGCCGTTTCCGCGCTTTACAGCGCCAGCGGCGCTCTCGGCATGATAGGCGGTCAGGCCGACGATATTGCCGCCGAGCGTGATGGGGCCGACGCGGCCATGGTAGAAAGGATACATAGCCGCAAGACCGGCGCTCTTATCCGGGCGGCGGGCAGACTTGGGGCGATAGCCGCGGGCGAGAGGGCAGATTTTTTTGACGACTACACCACCCGTCTCGGTCTGGCCTTCCAGATACGCGACGACATACTTGACGTGGAGAGCAGTGCCGCAGAGCTTGGTAAGAGCAACAGCGACGCCGACAACAACAAGGCCACCTTCGTCAGCGTGTACGGCCTTGATGAGGCCAAGCGCCGGCTGGAGGAGGAAACGGCTCTTGCGCTCAAGGCAATAGAGCCGTTGGGCGAAAAGGGTGAATTCCTCCGGGATATGGCGAACTACCTGCTAAACAGAAGTAATTAAAGTGAGGAATAACAATGTTCAGCAAACTTGATCTTTTAGTTGAAAAATACGAGAGCCTCAGCGCACAGATCAGCGACCCGGAGGTCATTGCCGACCAGAACCGCTGGCGCGCGCTCATGAAGGAGCACAGCGACCTGACTCCCATTGTTGAGAAGTACCGGGAATATACGGCGGCAAAAACCGCCATAGACGAGGCCTTTGAAATGATGGGCGGCGGTGATAAGGAATTTGAGGAGCTTTTACAGCTCGAGATAGACGAAAATAAGGCAAAGCTGCCGGAGCTGGAGGAGGAACTGAAGATCCTCCTCATTCCCAAGGACCCCAACGACGATAAGTCTGTAATCATGGAGATACGCGGCGGCACAGGCGGCGAGGAGGCAGCTCTGTTCGCGGGCGACCTGTTCCGTATGTATTCCATGTACGCCGAGACAAAGCGTTGGAAGATAGAAATTCTTAACTCCAACCCCACAGATCTTGGCGGATATAAGGAGATCACCTTCTCGGTAGAGGGAGCAGGAGCCTACAGCCGCCTTAAGTATGAGAGCGGCGTTCACCGGGTGCAGAGAGTGCCCGAGACTGAGTCCAGCGGCCGCATACAGACCAGCGCCGCTACTGTGGCGGTTCTCCCCGAGGCCGAGGAGGTCGAGGTGGAGATCAACCAGAATGACCTGAAGATAGACGTGTTCCGCGCAGGCGGCCCCGGCGGCCAGTGCGTAAACACCACCGACTCGGCGGTACGCATAACCCACCTTCCCACGGGCC
>JAFLUQ010000053.1 GCA_022508735.1 Oscillospiraceae bacterium
TTTATCGGAGCTTGAAGTACACAAAGTACATCGGCGCTCCTCAAAAGGGCAATCTGCTCGCTTCTTTTTCGCGTTTGTATTTGTGTCGCAACATGGCGGCAGAATGGAGATTGTACTATGTGGTTTAAAGATAAAAATGCCTTTGTCGGCAAGCGCTTCGCCACTGCGGCCGACACGAAGGAACTCTTGGAGCTGCACCGGTATTTCGGGCGTACGCTGGCCGAGCGGGCCGAAAGCCGCGACGGCAGCCGCGCCGGCCACATATCGAGGGTAGAGCAGCTCACCGGGATCCTCGTCCGGGCTATGATCATGGCGGATTACCCTGATTTCACGTCCGAATATGCCGACAATGTCATATTGGCCTCGACACTACACGATGTGGGGAAGATAGCCGTCAGCGACGCAGTGCTCGCTAAAAGCGGCGAGCTTAGTAGGGCCGAAGCCGAGGAGCTGATGCGCCATGCGCCAGAAGGCGGAAATATACTTGAAGAAATATCCGAAAAGCTCGGCGGAGGCACATATATTTCGGTGGCAGCCGTAGTGGCCCGCTATCACCACGAACGCTGGAACGGCTGCGGCTACCCCGACAGACTGAAGGGGGCCGAAATACCTCTCCCGGCGCGTATAGTTTCCATAGCCGACGGCTTCGACTGTATTGTCGGGGAGAAGAAAATGGATATCGACGCGGCCGCTGTGGCGATGAGGGAGTTTGTGGGAGTGTATTACGACCCGGCTCTGACAGATATTTTTCTTTCACGTCTGTCGGCGATAAAAGAAGTATATAATAATAAAGATAATATGTGAAAGGTGGAAATATAATAATGAAGGTACTTTTAATTAACGGCAGCCCCCGCAGGGAGGGCTGCACATTTACGGCCCTTTCAATTGTGGCGGAGGCCCTTGAGGAAAACGGCGTTGAGGCTGAAATCTTTCAGGCCGGCGGCACTACCAAGGGCTGCCTCGGCTGCGGATACTGCGCTAAGAACGGCAAATGCGTGACAGACGACTGCGTGAACGAGGCCCTTAAGAAGCTCGATGAGGTGGACGGGATCGTCATCGGTTCCCCTGTGCATTATGCCGCGGCCAGCGGAGCGGCCACCTCTTTTATGGACAGATTTTTCTATGCCGCCGATAAGAGTAAGCTTGTACATAAGGTGGGTGCGGCGGTTGCCAGTGCACGCAGGGCCGGCACCACGGCCACGCTCGACCAGCTCCAGAAGTATTTTACTATCAGTGAAATGCCCATCGTAAGCTCCCGCTACTGGCCCATGGTCCACGGCAGCAACCCCGAGCAGGTAAGAGAAGACAGCGAGGGCGTGCAGGTAATGCGTGTGCTCGGCAAAAATATGGCATGGCTCATTAAGTGCATCGAGGCGGGCAAAAAAGAAGGTATTGAGCCTCCCACGCCGGAGCAGAAGGTATTCACCAACTTTATCAGATAGGAATGACGGATATGCAGGATAAAATAGAGGCATTTAAGCAAAATATAAGGGGAAAACAGGTGACAGTTCTCGGCATAGGTATCAGCAACCTGCCCCTTGTAAAATTTCTCGTGCGGCTGGGCGCGGTCGTAACCGCGGCCGATAAGCGCAGCGAGGCGGACTTAGGCTCCGCGGCAGAAGAGCTGAAGGCTCTGGGCGTTAAGCTGATAACAGGTGAGAACTATCTTGACGACCTCAGCGGGGAGTATATTTTCAAAACTCCCGGCATGCGCTTTGACGTGCCCCAGCTTTTAGAGGCAAAGGAGCGCGGCAGCATAATCACCAGCGAGATGGAGGTCTTTTTCGAGCTTTGCCCGGCTCCAATCGTGGCGGTGACCGGCAGCGACGGAAAAACCACCACTACCACGCTCATATATAATATGCTGACCGAGGGCGGCTATAAGTGCCACCTTGGCGGCAATATCGGTAAGCCCCTGCTGCCGGAGGTGGAGAGCATAGCCCCGGTCGACATAGCCGTACTGGAGCTGAGCAGCTTCCAGCTTCACACCATGAAAAAGAGCCCGCACATAGCGGTTATTACGAATATGTCGCCCAACCATCTGGATTGGCATAAGGACTATGAGGAATATAAAGACGCAAAGCGGAACATCTACCTCCACCAAGGGGAGGGCGATGTGCTTGTGCTGAACGCCGAAAACCCCGATGCCTACGATTGCCGCGGCGGCGCAAAGGGCGAGGTAAGGCTTTTCGGCTATGATGAAAGCTGCAATGTGTATTCTAAAGGCGGCGCTATTTTCGCCTTCGGCAAGGAGATACTTAAAACCTCCGACATAAAGATCCCCGGCGAGCACAACGTTCAGAACTATATGACGGCCATTGCCGCTGTCGGCGATATGGTGAGCCCCGAGGCCATCGTCAAGGTGGCACGGGAATTTGGCGGCGTGCCTCACCGCATTGAGCTTGTCCGCGTGAAGGACGGCGTAAAATACTATAACAGCTCTATCGACAGCAGCCCCAACCGCACCATCAACACCCTCAAGGTGTTCGATAAGGTCATTCTTATCGCCGGGGGTAAAGATAAAGGCATTCCCTACGATGAGCTGGGAGAGTCACTGGCCACCAAGACGAGCGCCATCTTCCTTGTGGGCATGACTGCCGGGGTGATCAAGGCCGCGCTGGATAAATACGCCGAAAAGACCGGCGTCGGCGGTGATATACCCGTTGAAATATGCGAAAGCTATGAGGAGGCCGTTCGTGAGGCCGCCGGGATAGCCAAGCCCGGCGACGTGGTGCTCATGAGCAACGCCAGCACCAGCTTTGATAAATTCCGCAACTTTGAAGAGCGGGGAAACCTGTTCAAGAAGTTGGTAAGCGAGTTGTAACCAGCGTGCCGCTGCAGGCATTCGCCTGTTTCCCGCCCTTCGGGCGTTGAGTGTTTTTCAATAACTATATACAACAAGGAGATATCTATGGAAATAAATGAGATACTGCGCCGCCTTGACACTCCCTTCGGCGTCAGCGGAAACGAGAAGGAAGTCCGCGACGTGATAAAAGAGCTTTTCGGCGGCCTATGCACCGAGGTGAGTGAGGACGCCCTCGGCAACGTCATAGGCATCCTTTGCTGCGGCAAGGAAAACGCCCCGACCATAATGATAGAGGGTCATCAGGATGAACTTGGACTCGTGGTCAGCGGTATAACCGATGAGGGGAGCCTGCGCTTTCTTACCGTCGGCGGCTTTGACCCGAAAACCCTTCCGGGCACTGAGGTGACGGTTCATGCCGAAGGCGGAAATTACTTCGGCGTTATCGGCGCAAAGCCGCCGCACCTTGTTAAAGGCCCGGCCAAAGGCCTCTCTGTCAGCGACATGGCGGTGGATGTGGGCTACAGTAAAGAGAAAAGCGAGAAAATATTCAAGGTGGGGGACATAATAACCCTTAACACCGGCTTTGTGCAGCTGGGCGGAAGCACAGTTGCGGCCCGCTGCATCGACGACCGCGGCGGCCTTGCCGCTGTGGTGCGCGCGCTTGAATTAGCACAGAATCTTAAGCTCGACTGCACTGTGTACGCCGTTGCCACCGTGCAGGAGGAGCTGGGCCTTCGCGGAGCGAAAACTGCCGCCGCGCAGCTCGTGCCCGACGCGGCCATAGCCATCGACGTCTGCCACGGCACCAGCCCCGGCGTCAGCGACAATGCCTTCCCTCTGGGGAAGGGCGTGGTGGTCAGCGTCGGCCCGAACCTTCACCCGAAGCTCACCCGCCAGCTTCTCGATACCGCTAAGGAAAACCGCCTTGACGTGCAGATAGATGTGGACAGCGGCGACACCGGCACCGACGCATGGGAGATACAGGTGGCCGGCACAGGCGTGCCGACGGCGCTTTTGTCCATACCACTGAGATATATGCACGCTAACTACGAGGTGGGCGACTCAAAGGACATTGAGACCACGGCGCGGCTTATCGCCGCATATTTACTGAAATTCAAAGGCGGTGAACAGCTTTGCTACTAAAGCAGCTTTGCTCGCTCTGCGCCCCCTCCGGCTGGGAGGACGAGGCGAGGAGCTTCATCATAGAACAAATAAAAGACATCCCCGGCATTGAAATAACCGTCGATACAATGGGCAACGTCATTGCCCATAAGCCGGGCAAGGGCAAAAAAATAATGGTTGCCGCCCATATGGACGAGGTTGGCTTCATCGTCAGCGGCTTCACTGACGACGGCTTTGTGAAATTCAAGACCGTGGGCGGAATTATGACCTCAGTTCTCGTCAGCAAGAGGGTCGTCCTCGGCGAAAATAAGGTAGACGGCATAATCAGCTCCAAGGCCGTGCATCTTCAGAGCGCTGCTGACCGTGAAAAGCCCGCGTCCATGCGCGATTTATATATCGACATCGGCGCTAAGGACAAGGCCGACGCCGAAAGTAAGCTCTCTTTGGGCGACTACGGCACCTTCGCCGGGGAGTATACCGAGTTCGGCGACGGTTATGTCAAGAGCAAGGCACTGGACGACCGCGTGGGCTGCGCCGTAATGCTTGAGCTTATAAAAGAAAACTACGAAAATGATATGTACTTCTGCTTTACAGTTCAGGAGGAGGTGGGTCTGCGCGGCGCGACAATTGCAGCGAACCGCATAGGGCCCGAGCTGGCTCTTGTGCTGGAGGGTACCACCTGCAACGATGTGCACGGTGCCAAGCCTCACCAAACCGTTACCTACTCGGGCGGCGGCGCGGTCATGACCGCTATGGATGGCGCCGCGATCAGCGACCGGAGGTACTTTGAAATGATAAAGACACTTGCCGCGCGGGAGGATATACCCCTCCAGATAAAGCGCACCAGCGCGGGCGGCACCGACGCGGGCAGCATCCAGCGGAGCGGCGCGGGCGTTAAGACCGCGGTTCTGGCAGTGCCCTGCCGCTATATCCACTCGCCCGTCAGCGTAATGCATATGCGGGATTATGACAGTGTGCGTCGCCTGGCTGCCGCCGTGTTAAAGGAACTCGAAGGGAGAGACATATAATGAATATAGAACTCTTAAAAAAACTCACCGAATGCTTTTCGCCCTCCGGCCGTGAGGATCGCATACGGGATATAATAAAGGCCGAGGTGGAGCCCTACGTGACCGACGTCTGGACCGACGCCCTCGGAAACCTCATATGCCACAAAAAGGGGCCGGGCAAAAAGCTCATGATGGCCGCACATATGGACGAGATCGGCTTCATGGTGACCCATATTGAGGACAGCGGCTTTCTGCGCTTTGTGAACGTGGGCGGCATTTCTGCCTACAACTGCATAAACCGCGCTGTGGTGTTTGAAAACGGTACCGTCGGCGTTATATCCTACGAAAATAAGGAGAAGGCCGCGTCAGCAGGCCTCAGCCAGATGTATATCGACATCGGCGCGAAAGACAAGGCCGAAGCCGAAGAAAAGGTGGAGATCGGCTCCATGGCCGGGTATAAGGGCGAGCTCAGCCTTATGGGCGAACTTGCCACCTCCAAGACTATGGATGACCGCGTCGGCTGCTTTGTGCTCATTGAGGCCATAAAGGCCGCAAAGGAAAGCCCAAACGAGCTGTTCGCTGTGTTCACCGTGCAGGAGGAGGTGGGCCTTCGCGGCGCCAAGACCTCTGCCTTCGCGGTGGAGCCGGATATGGGCTTTGCCATTGATGTGTCCATGACCGGCGACACTCCTGAGAGCTCCTTTGCTTCCCTGTCCCTTGGCAAGGGACCGGGAATAAAGCTAAAGGATGCTTCGTTTATCATAAATCCTGCCGCCCGTGATTTTGCCATCAAGGCCGCACGGGTTGCCGAGATACCCTATCAGCTTGAGGCCGCGGCCTACGGCGGCACCGACGCCGGGGCCATAAACCTGACCCGAGGCGGCGTTCCGGCGGGGACTATTTCCGTTCCCACCCGCTATATCCACTCGCCTCAGGAGGTAGTCAGCCTTTCTGACGTGGAGAACAGCATCACCCTTGTAACGAAGATGATAGAGACCGCCATATGAGGGGCACGGTTTCTGAAATAGACGCCGCCACCCGGGAGTCCATGCGCGGCATATCCATGCCCGACGGGGCTAAAGTAGGCTACTGTGACCTGCGGCTCCTGACTGTGCCGCACCGCAATTTCTGCGGCGGCACTTCCACGGGTAAGCTAATTATTGCCCGGGAACTCGCTGACGAGGTGCTGGATATTTTCGCCGAGCTGTATGAGATAGGCTATCCGATTGAAAAAATGGAGCTTATCGACCGCTATGCCGGGCTTGTTACAAAGGAATTGAACAGCCTTGACAATGCGTCGATGGGGCATAACAACTCCTCCGCCTTCTGTTACCGCGTAGTGGACAGCACCGACCGCCTGTCCATGCACGCCCTCGGCAGGGCCATAGATCTGAACCCGAAAATAAATCCGTGGATAAGGGGAGAGCTTATTGAACCCTATGGTGCGGCGAAATATGCCGACCGCAGCGGCGCGGGCCTGCCCGATATAGAGCGGCGGGCCATGATACGCTCCGGCGACGCGGTTTGCTCTGTGTTTGAGAGACGCGGCTGGATCTGGGGCGGCGACTGGACTGATAGTAAGGACTATCAACATTTTGAAAAACCAAAGGAATGATACAAATGGACTATATATCGAGCGCAATAACCCATGACGGCAGCATCCGCGTTATCGCGGTTGACACCACCGAGCTTGTGAACGAGGCTCAGCGGCTCCACCAAATGAGCCCTGTCTGCTGCGCCGCCCTCGGCCGCGCGCTGACGGGCGCGTCTATCCTCGGGCGTATGCTCAAGGGCTATGATGACAGCGTGACCCTTCAGATAAACGGCGGCGGCCCCATCGGCCGCGTGGTCGCCGTGTCTGACGGAAGAAGCAACGTCAAGGGCTACGTGGATAACCCCCTTGTGGAGCTGCCCCTCAGAGCAGACGGCAAGCTGGACGTGGGCGGAGCCGTAGGCCGCGACGGAATGTTAAGCGTAATAAAAGACCTGAACATGAAAGAGCCCTACGTGGGGCAGGTGCCTCTCGTAAGCGGCGAGATAGCCGAGGATCTGACGCAGTACTTTGCCACAAGCGAGCAGCTCCCCACGGCAGTGGCCCTTGGGGTGCTCGTTGACCGCGACTACACAGTCAAGGCCGCCGGAGGCTTCGTCATTCAGCTCCTGCCCGGAGCCATGGAGGAGGATATTGAGCGGGTGGAGAAGGCCATCGCCGAGATACCCGCTGTCACCACGCTTCTCAGCGAGGGTGAAACCCCCAAGTCCATCGTGGAGCGGCTGCTCGCGGGCTACGAGATAGACTATTTTGAGGATATGGAGACCAAGTACCTCTGCGACTGCGGCCGTGAGCGCATGGCCCGCGCCCTTATCAGCATAGGCGCAAAAGATCTGCGCCAGCTTATCGAGGAGGACGGCCACGCAGAACTTACCTGCCATTTCTGCAACAGCGCCTACGATTTCAGCAAAGAGGAGCTGGAAGAGCTGCTTAAGGCCGCAGAGGACAAATAAACCAAGGAGAGAACAACATTGTACTACAACATAGCAGCGCCCGTCGGGCACTACATACATTCTGAATATATAACCCTGCTGCCCACCGGCCGCTTTTACGAAAACCGCGAAAGAACGCTAAGCTACCTTCGTGAGTTGGACCCGGATCGTATGCTCTATAACTTCCGCACCGCCTTCGGGGTCGACACAAAGGGGGCCGAGCCGCTGGGAGGTTGGGAGGAGCCAACCGGGCTTCTGCGCGGCCACTCCACCGGGCACTATATTTCCGCCCTGTCCATCGCGGTCAGCGCCACGGGGGAGGAGCTTTTCCGGGAAAAATTGAGATACATGGTTCACGAGCTGCGGAAGTTACAGCTTATGAGCAAAGGCGACCCTGCCGCTTTTAAGACCGCCTGCACTGCCGAAAACCCTTCGCAGGAAAACTGGAGCAAAAATCCCGGTGAGTGGGGAGAGGGCTTTCTTTCGGCCTACTCGCCCGACCAGTTCGCCCTTTTGGAGCAGTTTGTAAAATATAAGGACATCTGGGCGCCATACTATACGCTTCACAAGATAGTTGCCGGTATGATTGAGTGCTACAGCCGCGTTTACCTCGATGAAGCGCTGGACGTGGCGAAGGACATCGGAAACTGGATACACGCGCGCCTCAGCGCGGTTTCAGCCGAGCACCGCAAAAAGATGTGGAGCCTCTACATAGCAGGGGAGTTCGGCGGCATGAACGAGTCTATGGCCCGGCTCTACGCCCTTACCGGGGATGAAAAATACCTTGAGACCGCCCGTATGTTCGACAACGGCAACGTGTTCCCGGGGCTGGCCGAGGGCGTTGACACGATTATGGGCCTCCACGCAAATCAGCACATACCCCAGATCATCGGCGCTCATCACGAGTACCGCGCCACCGGTGAGGATTTCTATAAAAGCGTGGCTGAAAACTTCTTCCACATTGTGACCCACCACCACATGTACGCCATAGGCGGGGTGGGTCAGGGCGAGAGCTTCCGGGGGAGCGACGCGCTTGCCGCCAACATAAAAGAAGATACCAACTGCGAAACCTGCGCGGCCTATAACCTCTTGAAGCTGGCCCGCGACCTCGCCGCGCTGGACCCGGAGAACACCGCCTATATGGAGTATTACGAGCGGGCGCTGATAAATCAGATACTGGCCTCCCAGTGCGAGCATATCACGCCCGACATGCTTAACGGCGTCACCTATATGCTGCCTATCGGCCCGGGAGCCGTGAGGAGCTACAGCGACAATTACAACAGCTTTACCTGCTGCCACGGCACTGGGATGGAGAACCATGTCAAGTATACCGACGCCTCCTTCCTGCTGACCGAAGATGCACTTTACATAAATCAGTATGTTCCGGCCTCCGTAAAGGGCGCGGTGGACGTCCGTATTGAGAACGACTTCCCCTTTGGGGGCGTGAGAGTAGCGCTGGAATTCAACCGGGATTTTACGGCCAAGCTGCGCATTCCCTCTTGGTGTGATAACCCCTTTCCCGAGCTGTCGCGCGAAGGGAATTTCGCCGTAGCGCGCGGAAAGGCCGGGGAGAAATTTGCGCTTTGCGGCGAATTTACATACTCACTCCGCTGGGAAACCACGCCGGACGAGCTTGACGGCTCGGCGGTGGCGGCCCTCATGTACGGCCCCTTCGTCATGGTGACGGAGGATCCGTCCAAGGAGTGGATAAGCCTCGATAGTGACCTCGAAAAATATAAGCTGATACCCGGCGATGTGCCGATCCTCAGTGACGGAGCCCGCACATTTATACCCATGTATGCCGCCGGAGAAAAGCCCTATCACGCATATTTTAAACTAAAATAGAGGTGATCTTATGCAATACAGACCTGATAAAAACGGTGAACAGCTCTCCATTCTCGGCTACGGCTGTATGCGCTTTCCCCGAAAGGGCGGCGTTATAGACCGCTCCGAGACTGAGCGCCAGCTTCTTCACGCCATAGAGGGCGGAGTGAACTACTTCGACACCGCATATATATATCCCGGCAGCGAGGAGGTCCTCGGCGAGATCCTGCACAAAAACGGCATAAGAGAAAAGGTGAAGATAGCCACAAAGCTGCCCCACTATCTGATAAAAGACTTAGCGGGGATAGAGAAGTGCTTCAGGCAGCAGCTGAGCCGCCTTAAGACCGACTATGTGGACTACTACCTCATGCACATGCTGCCGGATTCCACCGTCTGGGAGCGGCTCAAGGCTATGGGCGTGCTTCAGTGGATAGAGGAAAAGAAAAAGAGCGGCGAGATACGTAACGTGGGCTTTTCCTACCACGGCAACACCGAAAAATTTATCGGTCTGCTTAATGCCCATGACTGGGATTTCTGCCAGATACAGTATAACTATCTCGACGAGCACAGTCAGGCCGGGCGGCGCGGGCTTATGGCCGCGGCGGAAAAGGGTATCCCGGTAATTATCATGGAGCCGCTGCGCGGCGGGCGTCTCGCCGGGGGGCTGCCTGACAAAGCCGTAGAAGTGTTTGCCGCCGCCGAGCCCAAGCGAAGCCCGGCGGAGTGGGCCTTCCGCTGGCTCTGGGATCAGCCTCAGGTGACGGTGGTGCTCTCGGGCATGAACACTGTGGAAATGATAGACGAAAATATCAGCGCCGCAGACTCGGTCCGGGCCGGAGAGTTCGGTGATGCGGAGCATAAGCTTTTTGCCGATGCGGTAGCTGCCATAAACGAAAAGGTCAAAATAGGCTGCACGGGCTGCGGCTACTGCCTGCCCTGCCCTGCCGGAGTGGATATACCCGGCTGCTTCCGCTGTTACAACGCACGCAATATAGACGGTCGGCTCGCCGGCTTCAGAGAATATTTCATGTGCACCAGCATGAAGCGCGAGCTGAGCAACGCCTCACTCTGCAAAAAATGCGGCAAGTGCGAGAAGCACTGCCCGCAGGGAATAGAGATACGTGACCGCCTCGACGACGTGAAAAAAGAGCTTGAAGGCCCTCTGTATAAGGCTGCTGCCTGGGCGGTAAGGCATTTTGTGAAATTGTAAATAGTTTGAAAACTATACTTAAAACCTCTTTACTTTAGATTACAGAATAAGCTATAATAAAGCTAAAGCTTTATTATATGCTTGATTTTATGCGCCGCCGAAAATTTCCTCGCCACAAGGGCTCGGAAACGGCGATGCGCTATTATACCATATACGCCGTCAAGCAAGCTTGCGGCTATGGTATAATGAGCAAAAAAGGAGGAATAGATATGGAACGATATTTCGGTGAAAACACGCCCAAATTAGGCTTTGGCCTTATGCGCCTGCCTAAAATCGACGGAAAAATTGATATAGAACACACCAAAAAAATGGTGGATATGTTCATGGAAGCAGGTCAGACCTACTTTGACACCGCCTATGTATACGACGGGGGCGAGAGCGAGAAGGCTGCCAAGGCCGCCCTTGTGGACCGCTATCCCCGCGAGAGCTTCACCCTCGCCACCAAGCTTGCCGGCTGGGTGGGCAATAACGAGGAAGAGGTCAAGCAGCAGCTCAAAACCAGCCTTGAGAGAACGGGCGCGGGCTATATCGACTATTATCTGCTCCACTCTCTGAACGGCGACAGTTACGTTAATACATATAACAAGAATCACCTCTGGGACTTTGTAAGGGAGCAGAAGGCCAAGGGCCTCATAAAGCACTGGGGCTTCTCGTTCCACTCCTCCCCCGATGTGCTGGATAGGATACTTACCGAAAACCCCGATGTGGAATTTGTGCAGCTTCAGCTCAACTACGCCGACTGGGAGAACCCCGATGTGGCAGGTCGCGCCAACTACGAGGTGGCAAGAAAGCACGGCAAATCCATCGTTGTAATGGAGCCCGTTAAGGGCGGCTCGCTGGCCAATCCGCCCCAGGCAGTTCAGGATATACTTAAGGCCGCCGACCCGAAGGCCTCCTTCGCTTCATGGGCCATACGCTATGTCGCCTCCCTTGACGGCATCATAAGCGTGCTTTCAGGCATGAGCAATATAGAGCAAATGCAGGACAACCTTTCTTACATGAGAGACTTCAAGCCCCTCAATGCCGATGAGCAGACAGCTATCCGCAAGGCTCAGGAGGCTATTAACGGCGTCAAGTCCATTCCCTGCACAGCCTGCAGCTACTGCACGGCGGGCTGCCCGGTGGGAATCCCGATCCCCGAGATCTTCGCGGCCCGCAACCGCCAGCTCATATGGGGCCAGCTTGAGGGCGGCGCCGAGGACTACGCCAGGGCCACAGCCAAGGGCGGAGCGGCTTCGTCCTGCGTGGAGTGCGGCCAGTGCGAAGGAGTGTGCCCGCAGCATATAAATGTTATTGAAAAGCTTCACGAGTGCTCTGATATTTTCGGAAAATAAAGTTAAAACAGGGGCTGCTTCGGCAGTCCCTTATTTTTTACTTCCCTTGACATTGATTTCTTTTAGTGGTATAATAAAGCCGAGGCTTTATTATATATTTGATTTCATGCGCCGCCATAGTTTCCTCGCCACGATGGCTCGGAAACGGCGATGCGCAATTATAGCATAAAATCTTTCGTATTTTATGCTATAATAAAAAAAGGATATTCTGACACAATAGGATAAGGACCTGATACCTTGAACACAAGAATAATAAAAATTGACCCGGACAATATAGATATGAATCTGATCGCCGAGGCCGCTGAAATAGTGCGCCGTGGCGGTCTTGTTGCCATGCCGACGGAGACGGTCTACGGCCTTGGGGCCGACAGCTTTAACCCGGAGGCTGTAAAAAAGATCTTTGCGGCAAAGGGCCGCCCGGCGGACAATCCGCTGATTTCGCATATTGCGGAGATAGGCGAGGTTGAGCGCCTTGCCCGTGAAATTCCGCCGAGGGCACAAAGGCTCATGGAGCACTTCTGGGGCGGGCCGCTGACTGTAATACTCAAAAAGCGGCCCGAGGTACCGGCGGAGGTCAGCGCAGGGCTCGACACCGTCAGCATACGCATGCCGAGCCACAGCGTGGCCCACGCGCTTATCAAGGCCAGCGGCACGCCCATAGCAGCGCCCAGCGCTAACTTAAGCGGCAGCCCCAGCCCCACGCTGGCGGAGCACTGCATAGCCGACCTCTCTGGCCGTGTTGACATGATAATCGACGGCGGCAGCTCGCTGATCGGCCTTGAATCCACGGTTGTGGACCTTACGGCCGAGGTGGTGACCGTGCTTCGCCCCGGAGCCATAACCGCGGAGCAGATAGCCGAGATAGCCGGTGACTGCATCTATGGCGGAAATTACGCCGAGGCCCCGAAGTGCCCAGGCATGAAATATACCCACTACAGCCCGCGGGCCGAGGTTTTCGCCATGAAAAGCATGGAGAACGCCGAGGAAATGTTAAAGGCTCACGGCGGAAAGACCGCTGTTATAGACATGAATCCAAAGAGGTACGCGGCCGACATTGTTTACGATGCCGGGCCCGATCTTAACTCCTATGCCGCGCGGCTGTTTTACCTGCTGCGGCGTGCCGACGAGGACGGAGTAGACTTTTTAATTGCGCGCCTGCCCGAAAGCGAGGGCATAGGCGCGGCGCTCAGAAACCGGCTGCTGAAGGCCGCCGGAGGAAGGACGGACGACAGCTATGCTTAGACCTGCACAAATGAAGGACATTGAGCGCATAGAACAAATAGCAAGGGAGGCCTTCGGGCCCACGACGCCTATGAGCGGCTCTGTCATGGCGTCGCTCGGCGAGGGCAGCCAGCACGTGATCGTCAGTGACGACGGTGGGGTAAACGGCTTTTTAGTGTACTCGCTGGTTGTTGGCGAGGCCGAGATCTACCACATCGCCGTGGCAGAGGAGTGCCGCCGCCGTGGGATAGGCGAGGCAATGATAAAGGAGCTGCTTACTTTGGCGGAGGTAGTGCATCTTGATGTGCGCATCAGCAACACTCCTGCCATTAAGCTATATGAAAAATGCGGCTTTAAGCCTGTGTATACACGAAAGAATTACTATTCCAACGGCGAAAACGCCATAGTTATGA
>JAFLUQ010000054.1 GCA_022508735.1 Oscillospiraceae bacterium
CCTCGCAGAGCACCGCAACCACGGCGCTCAGGGTATCGTTGTCGCCGAAGCCGTGAACGTTCTGGATCTCGTTAATCGAAACGGAGTCGTTCTCGTTCACTATGGGAATGGCCCCCTGCTCCAGCAGGGCGTTAAAGGTGCTGATGAGGTTTTCTTCCCTCTCGCCGCCGTCTACGTCCTCGCGGGTGAGGAGTATCTGAGCCACGATCTTGTTGTATTCGGCAAACATTTTGTCGTAAAGGTGCATAAGGCGGCACTGGCCCACGGCGGCGGCCGCCTGCTTGAGCCTGAGCTCCGCCGGGCGGTAGGGCATCTTCAGCCTTGAAACTCCCACAGAAATTGCGCCCGAGGAAACCAACACCACCTCTGCCCCGCTGTTCTTTATGTCGCTGAGCACGGCCACTAAGCGCTCCATATTGCGCAGGTGCAGCTCTCCGCTCGGGTAGGTCAGGGTCGAGGTGCCGACCTTCACCACTATTCTTTTGTACTTTTTGTTCATGAAAACATCTCCGATAAAGTTTATTGCTATAGTTTTATAATATCATAAATTTACGTCTTTGTAAAGAGGGCAGTAAATTTGCATTGCCATTATGGCAAATTAATTGTATAATATATTTATGACGGACACCCATATGTCTGCCACCGCTGATATAATTAAGCCAAGAGGAGGAATAAGCATGGAAAAAAGCGACCGTATTCTTGAGATATTTTACCGGGGCATAAGGGGCGAAAATCTTTCGGTCAAGGCTCTGGCCGACGAGCACGGCCTCTCGCCCAAAAGCATATCCCGCGACTTAAGCGAAATAAAGACCTTTTTAGCGGAGCACCGGGAGCTGGTGGGCAACACCGAGCTGGTATACGACTATTCGGCCAAGGTCTACCGACTGGAGTTTGAGGAGTTTCTTTTGAGCAAGGAGCTTATCGCCATTGTGAAGATCCTCCTCGGCAGCCGCGCCCTGCCGAAGAACGATCTCGCGGCCATCATCGAAAAGCTGAAGACCTTCACCACCGCCGCCGACCAAAGGCTCATAGGCAGGCTTGTGCAGAAGGAGCTGGGGCACTATAACGAGGTGCATCACGAGAGCGGCCGCCTCATTGACGACATCTGGCGGCTCACGAACGCCATCTGTGCCCGCCGTGAGATCACCGTGACCTACCGCAAAATGGCCGGCGACATCGTATCCCGGCGGCTCAGGCCCGCAAGCATAATGTTCAGCGACTATTATTTTTACCTTATCGCCTATGAAACGCCCGGGCCGGAGTACCCCAAGTACTTCCGCATCGACCGCATAACAAAAATGACTGAGCACCGCGATACCTTTGAGCCAGGCCTCCGCCCGGAGTTCGACGAGGGCGCTTTGAGAGAGAAGATCCACCTCATGTTCCCCGGCGAGCTGATGAAGATAACCTTTGAATACACCGGCCCAAGCGTTGACGCAATAAAGGACAAGCTGCCCACGGCACGGCTCCTGAGCCGTAAGGGACAGAGCGCCGTTTTTGAGGCGGAGGTCTACGGCGACGGGATAAAGATGTTCCTGCTGTCTCAGGGGGAATGGATAAGGGTGCTATCGCCGGAGCGGTTCGTCCGCGATATGCGGAACACCCTGAAAAATATGCTGAAAAAATACGAGTAATGATTTTGGTGATTTCTTACAATTTAACCGCACGATGCAGAATACGATATGTGCAATATTGACAATATTTTCTTTATATGATATAATATTTATAAATATACAACTTTCAATTTTGATAAAAACGGAGGCAGAAAAATGGCTGAGGTAAAAATAGCTTATGTTGACGGAGATTTTTTTCAGATAAAGGTCAACGACATGGAGCTTGACATCGACGAGATCAGGGGCCTGCCCATAAGCGACTGGTTTATACCCATGAGCGGCAGAGGCGGCTGGAAGGGGCTTTTGCCGCAGATATACGAGCTTTTGGGCGACAGCCGGATATCGCTGGAATTCAAGTTTATAGGCGACGATGACGACAAGCGCATATTCTTTAAAGAGCTCAAGGCGCTGGGGCTTAATGAGTCGGCCGCGGTGAAAAGTACTGAGGATATGATAGCCGACGCGGTGAAGGAGGCCGAGGATTATGAGTATCACGGGCAGTTCCCGCAGGCCCTGAGCTATTATATCAACGCGGCCGAGCTGGGCGACGTTCCCTCTCAGATAAAGGTTTCGGGCTGGTATAAGGAGGGCATAGGCACCGTCGCCGACGAAGGCAAGGCCTTTCAAAGCATGCGCCGCGCGGCGGAAAGCGGCGATATTAAGGCGCATTATCTGTTAGCCGAGTTTTATGAGAACGGCGTGGGCACGGAAAGGTCTTATGAGCAGGCCTTTAAGTCTTACGCCTTTGCGGCCAATGGTTGGGACGCAAAGGCTCAGAAGAAGCTTGGCGACTGCTGTTACTACGGCAGAGGAACCGCGGAGGATCACGCCGAGGCGGCAAAATGGTATGAAAAAGCCGCAAAGCTGGGCAACAAGGCCGCGCAGCTCCTGATTGCCGACTGTTATTTTAACGGCGACGGCGTGGAGCAGAATGACGCCGAGGCCGTTAAGTGGTACAGGCCGGCGGCCGAGCAGGAGGTGCTCGAGGCGCAGTACGCCCTCGGCCAATGCTATGAATCGGGGCGCGGCGTGGCTCAGAACGACGTTGAAATGATAAAGTGGTATAAAAAAGCCGCCGAACAGGATCACGCCCCCGCGCAGGACAGCCTGGGCTTGTGTTATTACAAGGGCAGCGGCGTGGAGAAGGATACCGAAAAGGCCGCAAAGCTGTTTGAGGCCGCCGCCAATAACGGCTGCGTAAGCGCACAGCGGAATATGGGCAATTGCTATTACAAGAATGAAGGCGTAAAGCAGGATTATGATAAAGCGGCAGACTGGTTCAAAAAGGCCGCCGACCGGAATGACAGCGAGGCGCAGTATATGCTCGGGGAATGCTACTCTAAGGGTCATGGGGTAGAAAAAGACTTAAAGAAGGCGGCGGAATACTATGAGCTGGCCGCCGATCAGGGCCACAGAAAGGCGCAGTATCAATCGGGGATATGCTATTATAAGGGGTGCGGCACAGATAAAGACGAACACAAGGCCGTTACCTACTTCGCAAGGGCGGCCGAGCAGGGCCACTGCGAGGCTCAGCTTGAATTGGGTGATATTTATTACAACGCAGGCACCTCCGACAAAGACAAGGCCTATATCTGGTATAAAAAGGCAGCGGAGCAAGGCAGCGCCAAGGCCATGTACGGCCTTGGGAACTGCTTCTTTAAGGGCATAGGAGTTCAGCGTAAGCTCGAAACAGCCGCCATGTGGTATGAAAAGGCCGCCGAAAAGGGCAATGCCGACGCTCAGTATAGCTGCGGCCTGTGCTATTTAAAGGGCGTGGGAGTGGAAAAGAACGCCGAAAAGGCCGTGAGCCTGTTTAAGAGCGCGGCAAAGGAAGGTATCGCCGACGCCATGTATTATCTTGGTTACTGCTATTTTTGCGGCACGGGCGTTAAGCGAAACCTCACCGAATGCGAAAAGCACTACCGCGACGCGGCCGAGCAGGGCCACAAAAAAGCGCAGTATGTGTTAGGCGATTACTGCATAAACATAAAGAGCATTGCGAAATCTGAGGCGGTAAAAAAGGATCCGACGAAGTATGAGCAGCTGCTTGAGGCGTTCAAGGAGCTGCGCGTCAAGGCTTCGGAGCATCCTAAAATAACAGGCGCAGCTATCGGCGCCGCCTTCATTGCCGCCGGTGCCACCCTTCCCTTTAGCGTCTTTGTGGGGACGGGCCTGGGCATTAAAGCCGGTTCACACATTTACGAACATTTTGCCAACAAAGTAAAGAGAGACGATGGAATTGTAAAGGAAGGCATAGAATGGCTGACGAAGTCGGCCACGCAGGGCTATGCTCTTGCCCAGTCCTTCCTTGCAGATATATACAAAGATGGCACCTTTGCGGAAAAGAGCCTTGAGGAGGCCGAGAAATGGTATAAAAAAGCGGCGGAGCAGGGCGATCCGTATTCCATGCTAAGCCTCGGCAGGCTGTATCTTTCGGCCCCCGCTCGCAGAAAAGACGCGGCAAAGCTGTTCGAAAAGGCCGCCGGGCACGGAGAGCCTAACGCCCTGATAGATCTGGCCGACTGCTACATGAAGGGCACAGGAGGCGTCTCCCAAGACAAGAAGCATGCTAAAAATCTCTGCAGCGAGGCGGCGGACAAAGGCGTTGCCGAGGGGCAGTACCGGACGGCGGAGGAAATATATTCCGAAATAAAAAAGGAAATAATATCAATCGTGCCCGACAGCTTAAAGACGGGGCCGCTGACAAAAAAGGCGCCGGACAACTTTGACGGCAGTTACCGCCACAAAAACGTTGTCGCCTACTACAAAAACGACCCCTATATTGAGCCGAAGCTGACGAGGATGTTTGAGCTGTATGAAAAGGCCGCGAAGCAGGGTCACAAGGAGGCCGCCGACCGCCTGAAAAAATTCGGAGTAAAGGAGAGCGAGGAAAATGGCTGATATAAACGAGCTTGAAAACGGGCAGGAAAGCGCCGCCCCTGAGCCTGAGGCCGCGCCGCCCGAGGACGGGCTTGACGTGCGCAGCATGGCCGTACTGGCCGAGGCCATAGAAAAAACCCGCTACACGGTTTTCAGGTCATACATAGACGAGCTCGACGCCATGCAGGTTATCGCCCCGGGCAGGGACGTAACCGAGCCGGAGGCCGAGGAATACATACGGCTGCTGAAGCTGAAAAAGCTCACCCGCCAGAAGGGCGAGGACGTTATGCAGAAGCTGACAACGGTCTATAACACGGTGATGTCTGTCGGCGCGAGCCTGATAGTTATGATCGACGACCCGGGCAGCGGCAGCGCCGATCTTTATATAGGCGTGCGGAATTACGTGTTTAAAGACGCAAGCTTTACCGTGGCCAACGCCCGTCAGGCCCTTGAGGCCGGAATAAAAAGCCAGTTCCCCGGCAGCGTGATCGAGGAGCTGACCACAAATCGCAGCGTTGAAAACAATATTGACAGCCTTATGGACGCCATCATGCCCGAGGACAAGGGCGTGAGCATTTCGGCGGTCTCGACCGTGGCCTCGGTCCGCGACAAGAGCAAAACCGAAAACAAAGACTTTATTCAGGGCATAGAGCGCTTTATTGACGCCATGAGCAACAGGCGGGCGAGCTACACGGCCATCTTCATTGCCGACCCCATAACCGCCGAGCAGCGAATGTCCATCCGCACCGGCATGGAGGAGCTTTATACCGCCATTGCGCCCTTCTCAAAGAGCGTGTGGTCATATAACGAAAACGAGAGCCACGCCGTTATGGAGTCTCTCGCCCACACCGCCGGAGCCTCCGCGACCCACGGCACGGCCAAGACCCAGACTCACACCACCTCTCACACCGAGGGCACCTCAGACGAGGTGAGCATAGGCATCAGCGGCGGCTTGGAAAAGGGCAGCAGCAGCAGTACGGCAACGTCTGTCTCCAGAACCAACAAGGATAAATCCGCCATGGCCGTTCTGAAGGAAGATGGCGGCAAGGTGGCAGCCGTAGCCTTGAATGTGGTCGGAGCCGTCGCAGGCCTCGCAATTACAGGGTTCACCGGCAGTGCCGGTGCTCCGGTAGGTATCGCGGTGGCAAAGGCGGCGAACACAGCGGCTAAATTGGTCGAGGCCAAAACCGCCAGAGACACCGTGACCAAGGCCGTCACGGAAACCATCGCCAAATCTCTCGGTATGTCGTTGGGCATGGACCTTGGCTACTCCCACGGCTGGAACAGGTCAGACACCGAGAGCGACTCCGAAAGCAAAACCAAACAGCGCAGCAAAACAACTACCAAAAGCGACACCTCCACAAGCGGCACTACCGACACCAAGGGCAAGGGCCGCACCCTTCAGATAGAAAATCACAATAAGCTTGTTGAAGACATACTCGCGCAGCTCGACGAGCAGCTCAAGCGCATGAAGGAGTGCGAGGACTACGGCCTCTCTAACTGCGGGGCCTACTTTATCTCCCGCAGCAAGGCCACAAGCGTTCTGGCCGCCAACACCTACCGCGCCCTCATAACCGGCGACGGCTCGTCGGTAGAAAAGAGCGCCGTGAACACCTGGGAAAAGGGCGACGAGCGCACAGCCGCCATAAGGGACTACCTCAGGCACTTCTATCAGCCTGTTTTTGCCCGCCTCTGGGACGAGGCAGGCAACTATATGCCCTTCTCGGCCGGCACTATGGTGAGCGGGCTGGAGCTGCCGCTGCATATGGGGCTGCCGATATCCTCGGTGTCGGGCGTGACGGTGGCCGAGCACGCGGCCTTCGGGCGCAACCTTGCCGACAAGCCCTTCGGCCTGCCCTTGGGCGAGCTCTATCACATGGGCGGCGCCGAGGGCACCGCTGTAATGCTTGACCCAAATAGCCTTACCGCCCACACCTTTATCACCGGCTCCACCGGCGCGGGCAAGAGCAACACTATCTACCATATGCTTGACGAGTTAAAGGGCCGGGCAAAATTTTTAGTTATCGAGCCCGCCAAGGGCGAATACAAGAACGTCTTCGGCCACTTAAGCGATGTGGCCGTGTACGGCACAAACCCGGGCCTCTCGCCTATGCTCCGCATCAATCCATTCAGCTTCCCCGAGGGCGTGCACGTGTATGAGCACATAGATCGGCTCGTTGAGATATTCAACGCCTGCTGGCCCATGTATGCCGCTATGCCCGCCGTGCTCAAGGAGTCTATCGAGCGGGCCTATATAGCGGCCGGCTGGGATATGCGCGGCTCCGTCAGCAGATACGGCATGTTCCCCTGCTTTGCCGACGTGCTTGAGAAGGTGAGTGAGGTGATCGGCGAGTCCAATTACTCGGCCGACACCAAGGGCGACTACATCGGCGCGCTCAGCATGCGCCTGCGCTCGTTGACGAACGGCATAAACAGCCTTATTTTCACTCCCGACGAGCTGCCCGAGGGGAGAGTGTTTGACGAAAACGTGATAATCGACCTGAGCCGCGTGGGCAGCACCGAAACAAAGGCCCTTATCATGGGCGTGCTGATAATGAAGCTGCAGGAGCACCGCATGAGCACGGCCTCCGCGAGCAACGAGGCCCTCAGGCACGTCACCGTGCTTGAAGAGGCCCACACTCTGCTAAGGCGCACCTCTGCCGAGCAGACCACAGACGGGGCAAACCTCCTTGGCAAGGCCGTTGAGATGCTGGCCAATTCCATTGCCGAAATGCGAACCTACGGCGAGGGCTTCATCATAGCCGATCAGTCGCCGGGGCTGCTGGATATGTCGGTAATACGCAACACGAACACGAAAATCATTCTTCGCCTGCCCGATTTCTCTGACCGTGAGCTGGTGGGCAAAGCCGCCGGCCTTAACGACGATCAGATAGTTGAACTGGCCAAGCTCGAGCGAGGAGTGGCCGCCGTATATCAGAACGACTGGCTCGAGGCGGTGCTGTGCAGAGTCAGCAAAAGCGGCCTCGACGAGAGCCCCTACCGCCCTCAGCTGGACGCCGCCCCCGATAAAAACGAGATCACGGGCGAGCTGATACGCTACCTCATTCTTCCCGACTCAGAAAAGCTGAAATACTCCCCCGAGCGGCTCAGGGCGCTTGAGCGAGGCTTGGCGGGGCTGAATACCCCCGCACGGGTGAAGGCAGACGTTCTCAGCTTCATCAAAGAGAGGCGGCCAAAGCGTATGGACGCCCTCAGGCGGAGGATAATATATTCACTGTTCAATACCACGGCGGCCTTTGATCTGGCCCGGCCCGAGATCGGGAATTTAGACGGCTGGCGCGAAAGGATGCTCCATAGCCTTGTGCCGGACATAAACCATTTCAGCGCCGACGAGCAGGAGCGCATTCTTGCAAGGCTCCTCTTCGAGCAGACCCTGTTGGAAAAGAACGCGGAAACCGAGGCGCTCTGCAAAAAAGTGTTCAGCGGATTAAAAAACAGATAAGGGGTGAAGCATTATGGAATTTGAAGCATTTGCCGAAGCGGCCTTAGAGGCCGCGCAGGCGGGCGAGCTCACCGAGATAGACCCGGAGCTCTTAAACGACTATAACGAGATCTTTAAAAGCGACCTTGGGGATATTGCCGAGGCCGAGCTTGAGGACGAAACAGTCGGCGAGGCAATGGAGTCGGCGAGCTCTCTCGAGGACGAATATAACGAGATTTTTAAAAGCGATATTGAGGATGAAATAATTGACGAGGCCTCGGAGCCTGACGACCTGCACGAGGCTGAAGCCGAAGCCGAAACAGACGACGCGGCAGTGGACAGGCTCACCGAGGAGGCGCCGCAGGAGTTCATAGATGAATTTAATGAGTCATACGACGGCGCGCTTAAAGACGAGCTTGAGGATGAGCAGACCGACAGAGATGTTGAAAAGCTCTCAGACAAATCGGTGACACAAAAAATAGCGGACGCCGTCAAAGAAATATTGGACCCCGATATATATAACAGCACCTATAAGGACCGTATAGACAGAACCCCCGATGAATCCGGCAAAAAAGGCCACTGGACCGGTGAACGCGGCGAGTCGGTGTTCATACCGAACAATCCGGCTGTCAAGCTGCTTCTTAAAAGCTTCGGCCTCGAGGGCATCCCCTACAAAAACGGCATTCCCGATTTTTCAAAGGTTTCAGCCTGCACTGTTAAGATCGACAATATGAGCGAGCTAAGAGATCAGAGCAAAACCGATAATTTCGGTCAGTGCGACGCAAAATGCGCCGAAGCGTGGAACAAAGAGGCCAAGGACGGAAAAACCGACTGGACAGCCGACGACGTCGCCAAATGGCGTGAACAAAACGGCTATACTTGGCATGAAAGAAACGACATGAAAACCTGTGACCTCGTGCCAAGCTCAATAAACAGCTATTTTTCTCACCTTGGAGGCGTGTCGGAAGCCAAAAGCCGCGACGCGGTATATACGGGCAGCAAGCTTTATGATTAGTGAGCGGCCCGCAAAATATTTATTGAATGACCGGTGAACTTAAAAACAGCGCTGTCAGGGATAAGCCCGGCCGCGCTGTTTTTTACGCCGCACTGAATTTTTACAAAAAATGCTAAACAGACTTGAAAAATATAAAAAAATATGATACAATTATACAAATTCCAATAATCGGAGGTATCACAGGATGAAGAAAAAAATCGTATCAGCAATGTTCCTTATGCTCCTCGTTATCTGTTCCGTGCACGCATTAGCCGCGGAAAGCTTTGATGACGGTGAGTACAGCCGCGCTGTTTCCGTCAGTGAGGGCGTTTGGCAGGAGTTCACCTTCAGTGACGACCTGTTATTCAAGGTGGATGTTTCCGACAAGGGCACAACTACCGTGTTTGAGGTCAATGCCAACGGCTATGACGGCTATTTGCAGTACTATGTATTCACCAAGGGAGACTACACCTTCCTCACTCAGAACAATGTGGGCTCCATTCCCGGCTACATAAGCGTGCCCCACGTTGACAACTTCTACTCCAGCTACATCAAGCTCGAGTACGCTAATCCCACAAACGCCGCGCTGATAAACAAGCCCCTGAAGGTGCGGCTCAGAACCGTTAAGACAGACATTTCAGGCTGGGAGAGCGCCGCTAAGATCGGCCTCAACGAGGATCACACCGTGACCTTCTCGTCAATGAGCGACAATAAATGGTATAAGCTGATAGTTCCCGACGAGCAGTTCAAATACACCTTTACCATGCGTTCGCCCTCTTCGGGCTGCTTTATCGCCGAGCTCTATTCCGAGGAGGACCTTCTCGCCGGCGGCAGCCGCTCCTCCTTCAGCGACTGCATAAGCCTTGACGTGTCAAGAAGCACCATAACCGCGCAGATGGGCAAGGGCACCTACTACATTCATTTATACCCGGTTCCGTTCTACGACGGAGTGCTGGGCTCAAAGATAGTATTCGCCACCGACAATAAAAACAGCAACGAGGTCATTACCACCTCCTTCGGCGCTCAGGTATCCACATGGGCGGCCCCCGAGATAGAAGCGGCCTTCCGCGACAATCTCATTCCCGAGATAATGGTGAATTTTGACCTTACGAAGAAGGTCACCAGAGGCGAATTTGCGGCCATAGCCGTTCAGCTGTATGAAAACATGGCAAAGCGCACCGTTGAGGAAGCTATAAACTGCACCTTTGTCGACATAACGCACGACGACAATGCCGTGGCAATAAGAAAGGCCTATCAGATAGATGTGGCTCAGGGCACCTCCGCCACCACCTACGCTCCCCTCGACAACATAAACCGCGAGCAGCTTGCCACAATGCTCTGCCGCGTGATCAAGAAATACAGCCACCCCAGCTGGACGATGGCCACAGACGATGACTTCATTATGCAGACCCATATTGAAAGGCTGTTCGACGACGACGACCAGATCTCCGATTGGGCAAAGCCGTCGGTCTATTTCATGGCGGGCTATGGCATCATTCAGGGCGTAGACGCTACCCACTTTGCCCCCAAGAACGAGACGACCCAGCAGGAGGCCTCGGGCTATGCCAGCGCCACCAGAGAGCAGGCAATAATTCTGGCCCACAGAATATTCAATCAGGCCTATCAGTTTGACTGATCATAAAAAAGGGGCATGACATCAATGAGAAAAACGTATTTAAGAAAAATGCTGAGTAGGCTGCTGGCTCTTATGCTCACTTTGTCGCTGCTGCCGGCGTTTTCGCTCACCGCTCACGCGGCTGATAAGGAGATAACCGTTAAGGTAAGGGTCACCGCCACGCCTAAGTCCGGCGGCACCCCCGTGGGCGTCAACGGCGCCTGGGTGAATGTGTATTTCGGGCAGGGCCGAAACGGCGACAACGTTAAATACAGAGGCTCGTTTGTAACCAAAACCGTTGACGGCGTAGAGGGCTACGCCGAGTGCAAGCTGACTGTGCCGGCTGAAGAAGCCGCTAACGAAAATAAGCTCAATAATTATCTGGCCAAGTTCACCTTCTCGGCCAGCAAAACCGTTGCAAGCGGCAAGGGTATTAACGGCAATGCGCGCGACGCCCTGTTCGATGTGTATCAGGAGGATCGCCTGCAGCTGGAGCTCCACTCCGAAACCATCGACTACAACGGCAACTGGCTGGGCGAAAAGCTGCCGTTAGGCAACGGCAAAGACGTGGATCTGGCCTTTGTGGTGGACGTGAGCGGCTCGATGCAGAACACCATAAACAACGTTAAAAACAACATACGCACCTTTTCTAAATATCTGGCCGATGAAGGCCTGAATTTAAGAATAGCCGTGATCGAATACAACAGCAAGCCTGAAGACACCCACGTTTTCGGCGTTGACAAAATGGCCGACAGCTTAGAGCACACCGTGTGGCTGACCGATGTTGACCGCATGGAGGATATACTGGGCAGCATGAAGGCCGGCGGCGGCGACAAGGAGGTTCCCATTGACGGGCTTGGCTACCTTGTTCACCACGGCACCATGCGCTGGCGGAGTTCGGCCCACAAGTTCGCCTTTCTGCTGACCGACGAAAACGGCAACGACGACGCCAACAACCGCTGGGGCTACACTAATATGGACGATCTGGCCGCGCTCCTCAAGGAGGAGGGCGTGACCACCTCTGTTGTGACGAAAACCTCGGCGGACTTCGAGAACACCTACGGCGTCCTCTATAAGACCACCGGCGGCATGCGGGTGGATATCAATTCAAGCAATTTCGCCGAAAAAATGATAGAAATGGCCGACAGCATCATCGGCAAGGTCGAGAAGGAGCTTACTCTGGAATTGAGCGAGCCGAGGCTGCTGGTTGATCTTTCGGTGTGCTATTATGCGAATACCGACTACACCAAGGGCACCGACGGCGGCAACGACGAGTATTACAACAATATAAAGAAGGCATTGAAAGATTATTCCTCTGATATTGCCGAAGCTACCGACGGCCATGTTTTGATAAACAAGGTGTATGTCTTCACAACAGACAATCGACAGAATTTCTATATTTCACCTTTTAGTAAAAATCCGCCCATATCAGCCATGGCGGATATCAGAATAGAAACCAGAGGATTAGACTGGTCTGATTATTCTGATTATGATGGTGAGATATTTTACAATACTCCTGAATCAGGATATTCTGAACCCATAATTCACTCAAACGCAAATACCGGAGGATTTTTTTCAGCCGACTCATATGGCGGCACGCTCGGCGGCAATAGCCAGTTGAGCAGATTCAGTAATTTGAGTGACGACGAGATTGATGCTCTTAATGGCAAAAAAACCTTCAATAGAATTCAGTTGAGTTATACGACTGAAGAAGATAGATCCGTTAACGTTACCAATCTTTATGACAAGCAGTTGACCCATGAATCCGGGCACTACATAATGACTCTTTACGACGAATATATAAACGGTAATGAGGTCTATTGGGACAACCGCATTGACAACCCTACGGAAGAAAATTCCGCCATTCGCCCCCAAGGGGCCGGAGATAACCAGAATTTTGGATTAATGGATGATCAATTTAATTCCATCGAACTGTCAAAGGCCTATGATTATGCTTATCTTGGCGGAAACTATTCTACGGACGAAATCAACACACGTCAGTCAAAAATGCACCAAAAGTCTGCCGAAGACACACTCGCGGAATTACTTGAAAACGGCAGGCTGACAATTCGCGACGGTTGGTTTGGGTCAGAAAAAAAGCACGAATATTTCGACACCGGCGAATACGCCGTTAAGTACACAAAGGCTGTGGATCACGACCGCACCGCCAAATACGATTTTGCAAGGATTGGCGACGACGATATAATTGACCTGCGCCGAACCCTGCGCCCAACCGCCTCAGGCACATCGGCCACTACCCCGGTTCATCAGCCCTTCATTCAGAGGGTTCCCGTATATGAGTCTCTGGCCGACATATTCACGCTTATCAATGAAAACGGCGGTTTAGACCTCAATATTAATCCGCTCACCAGAGGAGACGTCAGCGTTTACTCAAGGCTTAACGGCGCGAGCTCCCCCACCCTCCTCAATATGCTGAACGGCGTGGCCGACCTGAACCTTGGCGAGGGCGAAAGCGCCGAGGTCACCGTGGTAGCTGAAGAGGGCGGAAAATACCTCAGCAATCAGTACCTCATAGAGCGCTCCGAGCGCTCTGCCGACGGCTATTTCTATGAAGCCGTGGACGGCACAGGCCTTGCTTACGTAATTCCAAGCGCCGAAAACAGCTATACCTTTATAACTG